>CACXHD010000093.1 GCA_902767335.1 uncultured Lachnospiraceae bacterium | reverse complement strand
CCAGGCTCTTGTCCCCCGCCAGCGTCATTGCGTAGGAGAACACCCGCATGTAGTAGGTTTCATAGAGCTTCCGGGTGTTTTGGGCTGACGGTTTCCGGCTGGACTGATCATCCAGACCTGACTGTTTTCGGCTGATCAGGGCTGCCACTTTCTCACCTCCTTTTTTGCAGACTCATTGATTAGACGGATGTTAATCGTTTTCGTTACAAGAAATTATAAAATTTTTGGTCCAACGGCAGCCAGGCTACCAGTGTACTTATCACCTATAATGATGCCGTCGGCGACATTGTGGTTTCGGCTATTCCTGCAAATGTGACAAAAGGAAAATCAGCCACCGTCAAGTGCACTGCCGCGGTCAGCGGCTATTCCCACGATGATCTCGCCCTCACCTGGATGATCTCCGGGAACAACAGCAGCGATACAAAAATCACATCCAGCGGCGTGCTCACCATCGCAGCGGATGAAACTGCCGATCAAATCACCGTCCGTGCAGTCGCAAAAGCCGACACCAGCAAAACCGGGAACGCGGTAGTTAGATTGACGGATCCGCCTGCTCCCGCTCCGGCCGATTCCTCCGGCACTTCCGCCGGGGACAAGACAGAATCCGGGCAGACCGCTTCCGGCGGCAGCAGCTCCGGGGGAAGCAGCTCCGGCGGAAACACCTCTGGCGGAAATTCTTCGGGAAAACAAAGTGAGGAGGACAAGATCCTCGCCGGTGTGAAAAAGGAAGACGCGAAAGCGGTCAAGAATCAGAAAGGTTCAAAAAAGATCTCCGCGGCGACAGTAAACAAACTTCCGGTCAACAAAAAACTCCCCAAGGTAAAGGCGGCAAAGATCGTTACCAAGGGAAGCCTCAGAAAAAAGACCATGACGGTCTACTATAACAAGGTCAAAGGAGCGACGAATTATATCATCGCCTGGAAAAAGGCAAGCGCCAAAAAATGGAATTACTACACGACAGGCAACAAGGGCAGCTTTGTAATCAAGGGCCTCAAGAGAAAAAGTCTCGTACAGTTCAAAGTTGCGCCCTATGCCAAAGGCAAACGCGGTGCCTGGTCCGTCACCCGCTACCGTTATTTTGAAAACGCAGATGTCAAGACTGTCCGAAAAGGAGCCACCCTCACTGTCACCTTCAAAAAGGTCAAGGGCGCCACAGGTTACCAGCTGCTCTCTGCCGGCAACAAAAAAATGACCGGATACAAGCTCACCTCCGTGAAGGGAAAGACAAAGATCGTCCTGAAGAAACTGAATAAGAAAAAAGCGGTCTATATCCGCTGGCGCCCGTACAAAGTCTATAAGGGCAAGAAATACACCGGCATCCTTCAGTCTGTAAAAGTGGTAAAGCCGTGAGGTGAAAAATGATATATTCTAATGACAGCTAAGAAATGTGATGAATTTCCATGCGACAAACGAAAGCCCCCCAGAGTTGCAGCTCTGGGGGCTTTCTTGCATTTAAGGCCTGAGCGAAAGGTGAGTCAGTGACTCAAGCAGCAACGTCCCTTTGACTCACCTTTGACTCACGTTTGTGCTGACTGCATACTCATGAACCGCAGCCGCCAAAGGCGGCTTCTCCCGTGGAGATATACGCGCCTGCATAATCAGCGGCCTTCCGGACCGCCTGCCCGATATTGTCCCCGGAGGCGATACGGTACAGAAACATCGCATCAAAGCTGTCACCGGCGCCCAGCGTAGAGACGGGCGTCACCGGCCTGACCGGAATATATTCATCGGTCTTGGGCCCGAGAATGAGGATCGGGCTTCCCCCGTCTCTGGCAATGACGGTTCCCGCCCCTTGTCCGCGAAGCAGCGCAGCGGCTTCATGGATCTTTTCCGTACCGGTCACCTGAGAGAATTCCTCCGCGCCGGATCCGAGGAGAATGTCGGACAGGGCAATCATTTTCTCCACGGCCCGTCTGCGCTCCCCCTCATAGCCATAGGATTCCGCCCGTATATTGAGGTCAAAAACAATCGTCGCGCCGGCCGCCTTGCGCCTGGCAAAAAAGGACAAAACCGCTTCGTTGTTCACCGGGTCATCCAGCATCGCCATCCCGCTGGTGAAGAGGAACTGCCCGGGCTCCTCCGGAATCCGGTCAAAGCCGGACGCCTCAAATCTTGGATAATCCGCCCACGGCGGTACAAAACAGAACATGGTGCGTTCTCCGCTCCGGTCCAGAACGCCGATGCAGTACATATTGGATTTCCCGGATGGGACTGTCCAGTCCATGTTCACACCCATCTTTTCCATTTCCGAAGACAGATATTCCCCGAGAGAATCCCGCTTCAGCGGCGTGACAAAGACCGGATGCGCATTCAGGCGGCCCAGATGACGCGCCACATTTCCCACCGATCCTCCGCACTGCATACGGACCAGAAGCTGTTCTGTCGTCTCTCTTGAGATATCCCCGCGCGAAAGAGCCTCCTGCATCCTGCCGTAGGGCACAATCAGATCACAGCACAGGTCGCCGACACATATTATCTGCATGTTCAAACTCCTCTTCACAGGAAACGGGGCAATCAAGCACGATCTCCTTTTCAAATTCCTCTTCACAGAAACGCATCAATCAGGAGATGCCGAAAAAACCGGGGATCAATACTGGTGCGCAATCCGGCAGAATTCGCGTACCTTCTCAATGTTCTTGCGCACAAGAACTCCATTTTCCTTATCCGAAGTGTGCGTCAGGGAGTCGACCCCGTCGGGATGGACCGCCTCAATCGCCGCAGCCACATTGTCCGGCCCGAGTCCTCCGGCGAGGATCACCGGAATATCTGTCATTTCCACAATCTGCCGGTCGAGATTCCAGTCATTGACTTCGCCCGCAGCACCAACGCCCGGAACGGTCTTTGACACCGTATCCAGAATGAGGATGTCTGCATAGGCCGCCTTCTTCCTTGCAGCTTCAATACACTCCGGTCCCGTAATCCCGACCGCCTCCATCAGCTTCACACCGGGGATCTCCGCCCGAAGACGCTCCGCAAACGCCGCACTGCCTTCAAAATTGGCACACAGATGCAGCACATCCGGCATCAGCGCCTTCGTCTGGGCAAGAACCGCATCCTCCGTATACTCCACAGAAATCAGAACCCGTACCGCCTTCTCCCCGATCGCATCGAAGATCTCTTTCGCCTTCTCCTGGGTAATCGCGCAGGGGAACTTTCCCCCGTGAACACCCACCAGCAGACCAATCCGGTCCGCCCCGGCATCAATGCAGGCAAGGGCTTCCTCAACCGTCTGAATCGAATAAATCTGTGTAATCATATGATCGTCATTCCTTTCTGTTTAACAGTCTCCGTCTCTTCCTGATTTCATCATCGCGAATTCAATATGTCATCACGAATTTATTATGTTATCGCGAATTCATTATGTCCTCGCGAAATACATTATTCCATCATCACGAAGTACATTACATGATCAGTATATCATGTAATCCTGCCAAGCCAAAGTGGTCATTTCGCAGAAACAGAAAGCAGCCGAATGTGTAAAATATGAGTTTGAAGTGATCCAGTTCCCGCGAAGACTCCGGACTGCCTGCCCGAAAAAGGCGCTTCAAAAACTCCAGGCTGCCATCGAGGCAGTCTGGAGCCGGGAGCAATGCCGCCTGACCAGACATCTGGTAGTCAGGCGGTTTATCTAACGTCAGGTATATGATGCTCAGCGTATTCCAAGCGCAAGTTATTTCCCTGATGCGGACTGTCTGTAGGCTCCCATCTCATTCTTTTTCTCTGTATAATCTTTTCCCGACAGCAAATCCGCAAACATCGGGGTTTCATCCTCATGAACCCATTCATTGAACTGGATCCCATGCTTGACGCCCTGAAGATACGCATAGGTCGATGCTGCTTTGATCTGTGAAGAATATGCCCTGAGAAGACCTTCAATGGCTTCTTTTGTATTGTCATCCAGTTTATTTGCGACTGCTTCATATGCATCGGCTGCCTTCTTCACTGCATTCTGGGCCCGCTCCATTTCTTTGCAGTCATCATGATATCCAATCTCATAATGCATGGACAGTAATTCGATTGCCTCCGTCAGTTTATCAATGAACATACGTTTCTCCCCTTTCTTAAACCGAACAATATCCGACTGATGGTTTCTTCAACATAATTGGGACGTTTTATCCCAGCTAAAAATAAGTATATCAGATGGCTTGCCAGTTTCTGTAAGATGCGTGGTCCCTTTGTCCCGGGAACCAAAGTCCGCAACCGAACTTCCATCCCCTAACTCCTTCTCAAAACTCAGCCATTTTTATCATCTGCAAAAGTCAGCCTGCTAAGATGATGTCACAAATATATAGTATGAGCCATGTAAAAAAGATGGTTACCGATACTTGTTTCTTTATAGCAGACATGAGAACCGCGATACATGAGTGATCCTCTCGAAACGTCGTAATCAACATCAGCTTTTTAACAAAGGCTGTGAAAATGCGATTGATATACGTATATATACGTATTATAATAAATTTAAAGGATATTATATTGAAAACCTCAGAATTGACAAAAAAGCTAAGGCATTACGGGTGTTACATAACAGAACATGGTGCTGCGCATGACAAATGGTACAGTCCCATTACCGGAAAATACTTCCGGGTATGGAGACACCCAAGTAAAGAAATACCAACTGGAACTGCAAATGCAATCATGAAAGATGCCGGCATCAAATAAGCCTGCATACCTGGGGATTTATGAAAAAGGAGATTCTCACATGGCCCAGTACGTTTATCCTGCCATTTTTCGTCTTGAAGATAAAGGGATGTACTCCGTATTTTTTCCTGATCTGGAAGGTTGTTATACGTGTGGTGAAAATCTGGCCGAAGCATTGTCTATGGCTGAAGATGTTCTCGCATTTACGTTGTACGATTATGAAAAAGACCAGCGCAGTATTCCGCTTCCTTCCCACCACAGTTCGATCCCGTTGAAAAAAAATGAATTCATCAATTATATTCTGTGTGACACAACTGAGTATCACAGGCGAAACAATAACCGGGCTGTCAAAAAAACTCTGACGATTCCTGAATGGCTCAATGAAGAAGCTGTTTCTGCCGGAGTAAATTTTTCGCAAATCCTGCAGGACGCCTTGAAAGAAAAACTGCATACTGCAATATAATATAATGATGAAAACGGGATTGTCTCGCCCCGGCTTACCTGACCACCCATGCACCCTGCCCCGCTTGTCCATTTCACAGGAGATAAACATGATCAGCAAAGAACTGGCGCAGCGTTTTATCGAAAACGTGACGCGATATACGGAATATAACGTAAATATCATGGACGGAGACGGCACGATCATCGCCAGCCGCGATCCGGAACGCATCGGAAAATATCATGAAATCGCCTGGCGGATCATCCAGGGCAGGGAGGATATCATTGATACAACCGGCCTGCAGGAGTTCCCCAATGTGCTTCCCGGCATCAATATGGTGATCCTTGTGGACGGCGTGCGCGAGGGGGTTGTCGGCGTGACGGGAAACCCGGAGGAAATCCGGCCGGTTGCCCTGATCGTCAAGATGGCGATCGAGACCATGCTGAAATACGAGCGTCAGCAGGAGGCTGCGCGTCTGCGGGCAAACCGGAAGGAACGCTTCGTCTATATGCTCACCCAGGTCGAGCATTCGGATCCTGAGAAGCTGCGCCATATGGCAGAAGAGCTGGGCTATCCCGAGGAGATGGTCCGTATACCGATCCTGATCCGAATTTCGGATACAGATGCAGATACGGATGCGGATACGAATATGAATACGAATATGAATACGGATGCCGGCCAAGCCCTTCCGGCTCTGCGCGAAAGTGCCCTTCACGCAAAGGCGGACTTCAGTTTTGTTCTGGATCCGCAGCACCTGATTGTCTTCAAGACACTGCCTGGACCGGCTGCGTCCATGCTCTCCGATTATAAATTCCATATCCGTGATTATCTGGAGTCCTTCCTTCAGAATTACCGGGAAGATGGCAAAACCGTCCAGGTATTTGTCGGAAGTTTTCAGGATGCCTATTCCCGCTATTACTATGCATACCGCCATTGCCTGTGGCTGGAGCAGAATGTGCACAATGCCACAGAACCGGTCTTTTTCTACGATTACACGGGCAGTTATCTGCAGAGCCGCATTCCCTTTGGAGAGCTTGCGCATATCTTCCAGCTCTTCGAAGAACGCATTCCGAAGGATAAGCTCCGCACTTACATGGAAAGTCTGGGCGCACTGATCCGGACAAATTACAATTTCGGAAAAGCCGCCGAGGAGCTGTATATCCACAAGAATACATTGGTTTATCGATACAACCGTCTGAAAGAACTGATGAACATGGATCCTCTGTCATCTGCGTCAGACCGGTCTTTTCTCAGCATGTTTTACTTCTATCTGGAACGCGGCGGATTCCTGAAGCAATGTAAATAAATCCGTGGGATGAACCTGTGTCTCTTCAGGAACCTCCTGCGGAACACACACTGTCAGTACAGGAATCTTTGATATCAGCGTACTTCTGTGTACATCGTAGTACGATGCAAAAAAAGTTTCCTTCGAAAGCCGCGCCGCTCGCCGCTTTGCGCGCATAGTGCATTCAAAAACGATAAACATCTTACATTCTTCCTGATTTTCCCCGCCGGATCAATTTGAACGCCGCAGGCGGGGTTTTTTGTGTTGCTGACACAGTTTTTTGCTGTGGGTTCATCCGTCTGTACCATGCCTGCTGGGATAAAATATGATAGATTGAGAGCATGAACAAATTCATCTTTTTAACAAATTTCATCTTTTTCAGGAGACTGCCATGAAATTCTTATTTGCATCTGATTCTTTTAAAGGAAGTCTGACGAGTGAACAGACGGTCGCTCTTCTCACAAAAGCAGCCAACGAAGTATTCGGGCCCTGCGAAACATCGGGTGTCCCGGTCGCGGACGGAGGCGAAGGCACGGTGGATGCCGTCATCGCAGCGGAAAAAGGGGAGATCGTCAAGGTCTTAGTACACGGCCCCCGGATGGAGGAGACAGAGGCCTATTACGGGGTTTTCGGGGAAAAGAAGGCCGTCATTGAGATGGCCGCCGCTTCCGGCCTTCCGATGGTCCCGGCCGGTCTGCGCAACCCCTTAAACACAACGACCTTCGGTACCGGCGAGCTGATCCTTGACGCCTTAAACAGAGGTTACCGGGATATTTCCATCGCCATCGGCGGGTCTGCGACCAACGACGGCGGTATGGGCTGTGCCCGGGCATTGGGAATCCGGTTTTATGACAAAAATGGCGGGGAGCTTCAGGGCTTCGGTCGCGATCTCGCTCTGGTCGACCGGATCGATGTCTCCGGCATGAACCCGAAGATCCGGGAGGCAAAACTGACAGTTATGTGCGATGTGACAAATCCGCTCTGCGGCCCGTCCGGTGCGACCAAAACCTTTGGCGCCCAGAAAGGTGCAACTCCGGAGATTATGGAAGAGCTGGAGAAGGGCATGTGCATTTACCGGGATAAAATCCTGGATGTCTTCGGCATCAACTGTGATGAAGTGCAGGGTGCGGGAGCTGCCGGCGGGCTTGGGGCCGCGCTGAAAGTCTTCTTCCACGGAGAGATGAAATCCGGGATAGATACCGTGCTGGATCTGATCCATTTCGATGAAAGGCTGGACGGCGTGGACCTCGTCGTGACCGGCGAGGGCCGCACCGACTGGCAGAGCTGCTTCGGAAAAGTCATGCAGGGCGTCGGCGTCCGCGCAAAGGCAAAGGGTGTGCCGGTTCTCGGGCTCTCCGGATCCCTCGGAAAAAATGCCCTTGATATCTGCAATTACGGCGTCGGTTCCCTCATGACCTCCGTCAACGGACCGATGGATGTCGCAGAAGCGATTGCAAGAGCGGAAGAACTCTATTACGAAGGGGCGCTCCGCATGTTCCGTTTTGTAAAAATCGGAATGGAGCTGCGCTGAGGATCCGCAGGAGACAGTGATCGTCGTTGTCCCTTTCTTCAGCGCGGTGATTTCACCATCAGCTCCGACCGTTGCTGCTGTTTCCCCTTTCTTGATCCGGGCGTCACTAAGAAGTCTTTGTTATTCAGTGCTTCTGCAAAGAACAGGAAACATGACTTTTACAACACCGAAAATATCGTTTGTTACAATACAGATGAATACAAAAAAGACCGGCACACTGGTCATACGGATTCCTTTGTCTCTTTGACCGTCAGTAAACCCGGAAAAGCAACGATCTCTGTTACATATACATTGGACGGCAAAGAACGTACCGCCAATTACAAAGCGGAGTTCCAGCGTTATAGTGATATTTTCCGCAAAGTCTCCGTCGGAGGAAAAACCAGAAAATATAATTCCAATGACTATGGATACTATGTTAAAAATATTCCCGGCAAGAAGACAAAAGTCTCTGTAAAACTTAACTCCGGCTGGAAGGTGAAGAAAATCATCGTTAAATACCCCAACAAGAAGGGAACGCTCAAAAAAGTGAAACGAACATTCAAAAACGGTTCCTATGTCCCGGTAAAAAAGTGTATTCAAAGGTCATCTTATGGGAACGCATAACCAGAGGCGGCAGGAACGGCTCTCAAATGGAATCAACTCTGTCCCTGACCGTTTTCACTGTTTAATACACCGGCCACCCATCGTACGGACTCTCCGATCCCTTCCAGCAGATGCTTCGGACTGTAATCGAAGAGTTCTACAATGACATTTCCGGAATAATCCTGTTCCTTCAGCAGGTTCAGGATTTCTTTTATGCGAATATATCCTTTTCCGGTTTCCGCAGGGAACACGAGGCTTCCGTCCGCACAGGCTTTGCTCCTGTCATCCGGGTATTCTGCTTCCCGCCTTCTGTCCTTCAGGTGAACCGTACAGATCTGATCCCGGAACCGCCGGAACGCTTCCAGCTCATCTTCCTGGTACATGACGAAATTTCCTGTGTCAAAGCTGCAGGCAAGTCCCGGAACATCCCTCAGGAATTCCTCCAACCCGGCGATGGTACAATACGGCGCTTCCAGTCCATCGAAATCTTCCATGGAAACGGCGATTCCGCATTCTTTTCCGTAGGCTGCAGCACGGGTCAGAGCCTTTTTCATGTTCCGGATCAGGAAGTCCCTCTGCGCTTGTTTTTCTTCCGGGATCATTCCCGGAACGATGAGCACATTTGCCGCCTCCAGGCGCTTCGCCAGATCAATGAGTTCTTTCCATGATTCGTCTTCCGGGGAATTGCCAAAATCATAAAATCCGTAAATTCCCTCCTGGCCAAGGTCCAGATCTTCCAACATGGAAACGATCCGTTTCTCATCTTCCTTCAGGGAAAGCAAACTGACATACAGAAGGTCCATGCCCTGCTGCTTCAATCCCGCCACAGCTTCCTGCAGGGGAATATGATTCGCGCGGGCGCCTTCAACGATATTTTCATAAAACGCTGCAATTTTCACAGGTATGCCTCCTCCCTTTACTCCATCGAGGCTTTCGTTCCTCCAAATCCACTATAAAATTACACTTTTGGTCACTCATGTTCAAGCCCTTAAGCAAGAAAAGCGGCCTAAGGAACCGCTGATCATCCAGTGTTTCCTTAGGCCGCCGGTCACTCTTCCCAGAACAGTTCATCCAGCGTCCTGTCCAGGGCCTTGCAGATAGAAATACACAGCCGGATCGTCGGATTGTAGTCTCCTTTCTCGATTGCACTGATCGTCTGCCTGGACACGCCGCAGATTTTTGCCAGATCGTCCTGGGACAGGTCTTTTCCCGCCCG
The DNA here is from genome assembly GCA_902767335.1 of uncultured Lachnospiraceae bacterium. Lineage (GTDB taxonomy): Bacteria > Bacillota > Clostridia > Lachnospirales > Lachnospiraceae > Merdiplasma. Next base: position 4,836 of record CACXHD010000093.1, on the reverse strand, counting down.
GGCGGCTTTCAGTTTCAGATTTTTCATCGCTTATTCCTCCTGCCCGGCATTCTGATCCATCCTGCCCTTGATAAAAAGCAGAACAATCAGAACCAGCATCATAACCAGTACAATCAGGTTGACAGCGACAGAGGAGATCTTCCCATCCTCTATCATGGTTCCTTCCATAAGTGTTCGGACGACAGGGACCACGTTCAGCAGGATCAGTACAGCAAAAACAAATATATAACGTTTCGGGTCGTTGTTCAGTCCCCAGTAAACATCATGCCAGATGCAGTAGCATGCCAGCACCATGCAGCTGATGACAATCCCTGTAAAATGAACCAGATACGCATCCATCGGGAGCGTTACTTCCGCAAAGCCGAGCACCATCATCACACATTCAAAGACCAGCATCGTATAGAACGCATACATATAAGCCCGTCCGCGGAGCTCCTTCTGCCGCTCATCATATTCTGTTCTGGTTTTATGATTGGTATTGGCAAGCTTGTAGAGTACGACAACAAGAATGAGTCCAACGATAACACCGACCGCTGCACCGGAAAGTTTAAAAATATTCATCACATACCTCCTGTATAATCCCTTTTCTTTGATTTTTTATTCTGTTCTCTTTTGACCTGTTTTGTTTCTTCTGATGCTCTGAGGACAGCAGCTGCCGGCTTTTGCCCGCCTCGTCAGCACCAGTTCAACTTTATGGGACAATAATACATCTTGGATAGCATCTTGTCAAGTATATTTTACAAATTTCATTTCCACAGAATTTCAGACGCAAGATTTGGCAAGATTTGCAGACGCAAGATTTCTGCAGGATCTACTGCTGCAGGATTTGCCAATCGAAGTTAACCGTCACTATGCATGAGGGCGTCCGGATTTATCGGCTGTGAACAGCAGCAGCAGAAGGCCATGAATTCTGAAAAAATGCTTGACAAGGCTTTTATCTGGTGCTAGACTCGCTTCAACAGAATAAAGTATTAAAGGCTATGACGAAGAACGGTCAGGGCAAGAAGCATTTCAGAGAGCTGATGGTTGGTGTGAATCAGTATGTGTATAGATCCTGTACCTCTGGCTTCCGAGCCGGAAACCTGAAGCCTGAATGGTGTGTAGGGTGACCCGAGTTTGCTGCGTTAGTGCATAGAAGTTGACAGACTTCGATGAGGTGGCGGGAATCTCCGCAATTTGAGTGGTACCGCGAGTGTATTTGTATATGAATTACAGCACCCGTCTCAAAGCAGATTTATGGCTTGAGACGGGTGTTTTGCGTGTTGCTGTGAGCCATACGCAAACAGGATGACAGACGGACATCGAGAGTCTGCTCTCGAATGGATGTATGGCAGACGAAGCGCATCCGACGAAAGCTGCGACAGTGAATAACTCAGTGTACAGGACTTTCTATCGGAAGGAGAAACAGAACATGATGGACGCAAGCAAGTATCGCATTGGGTATTATCCTGTGGATCAGGCCTACAACAAGTGGGTAAAAAAGGATCATATTGAGAATCCGCCCATATGGTGCAGCGTGGACATGCGCGACGGGAACCAGAGCCTGATCATCCCTATGAACCTTCAGGAAAAACTGGAGTTCTACGAGATGCTTCTGAAGGTGGGCTTTAAGGAGATTGAGGTTGGTTTTCCCGCGGCGAGTGAGACGGAATATGAGTTTCTGCGCACGCTGATTGATCGCAGGATGATCCCGGATGATGTGACGGTTCAGGTTCTTACGCAGTGCCGGGAGCATATTATCCGCCGCACGTTTGAAGCCTGCAAGGGGGCGCCGTCCGCGATTGTTCATTTCTATAATTCGGTGAGTGTGGCGCAGCGCGAGCAGGTATTTAAAAAATCGAAGGATGCCGTGAAGCAGATTGCCGTTGACGGCGCAAAGCTGGTGAAGAAGCTTGCGGCGGAATATGAAGGAAATTTCCGGTTTGAGTATTCACCGGAGTCCTTTACCGGGACGGAGCCCGATTATGCGCTGGAGGTGTGCAACGCGGTACTCGATGTCCTGGAGCCGGGCCCGGACAACAATGTCATCATCAATCTTCCGGTGACGGTGGAAATGAGCATGCCGCATATTTATGCTTCCCAGGTGGAATACATCAGTGAAAATCTGAAATACCGCGAATATGTCACACTGTCTGTACATCCGCACAATGACCGCGGAACCGGGGTGGCGGATACGGAACTGGCGCTGCTTGCAGGTGCGCAGCGGGTGGAGGGAACCATGTTCGGCAACGGGGAACGTACCGGAAATGTGGACATCGTCACGCTGGCGCTGAACATGTACGCTCATGGGGTGGATCCGCGGCTCGATCTCTCCGACATGAACGATCTGGTGGAGACCTATGAGAAATGCACCCGGATGCATGTGCATGAAAGGGCGCCCTACGCAGGAGCGCTGGTGTTTGCGGCGTTTTCCGGATCTCATCAGGATGCAATTGCAAAGGGCATGAAATTCCGGAACAAAAAGCGTCTGCATGAATGGACCGTTCCGTATATTCCCATTGATCCGAAGGACATTGGCAGAACCTACGATGCGGATGTGATCCGCGTGAATTCCCAGTCCGGCAAGGGCGGGATCAGCTATGTACTGGAAACCAATTATGGCTTTAATCTTCCGGTCAGGATGCGGGAAAGCTTCAGCTATCTGTGTAAGAATATTTCCGATCATGACCATCGGGAGCTGAAACCGGATGAGGTGTACGACCTGTTCGAAAAAAATTATCTGAACCTGAAGGGCGGTATTCAGGTGACCGATTTTGATTTTGAACGTGAAAATGACTCGGTGAAGATCAATATCACCTTCATGAAGGATGGCGTGGAGACCGAGATGGAGGCCGAGGGGAACGGCACGCTGAGCGCCGTGAACAATGCGCTCAGCATGTATACCGGTGAGGACTATACCCTTCAGGCCTTTACCCAGCACAGCATGCAGGGGCAGGGCTCTCACAGTGTGGCGGCGTCCTATATCGGCCTGGAGCGCATGGACGGCAGGATGTTCTGGGGCGCCGGAACAGATACGGACGTGATTACAGCGAGTACCAATGCGCTGCTCAGCGCGTTTTACAATATGGAAAATGGCGTATCGGCGTGAGGAGAAGGAGGAAATCATTTTGGGAATGACAATGACACAGAAGATTCTTGCAGCGCATGCAGGGCTTGAAAAGGTGGAGGCGGGGCAGCTGATCCGCGCGAAGCTGGACATCGTCCTTGGAAATGATATAACAACGCCGGTTGCGGTTCGGGAATTTGAGAAGGCCGGTTTTGACAGGGTGTTTGATCCGGACAGGGTGGTGATTGTCCTCGACCATTTTGTTCCGAACAAGGATATCAAAGCGGCGCAGCAGTCCAAAACCTGCAGGGAATTTGCCTGCGCCCACTGCGTGAGCCATTTTTATGATGTGGGAAAGATGGGGATCGAGCACGCGCTTCTTCCTGAGCAGGGCATTGTGACGGCCGGTGACTGTATCATCGGAGCGGACAGCCATACATGTACCTACGGTGCGCTGGGCGCCTTTTCGACAGGCGTCGGTTCCACCGACATGGCGGCCGGCATGGCGGCAGGAACCGCCTGGTTTAAGGTTCCTTCCGCCATCCGGTTCAATTTGACCGGACAGCTTGCGCCAAACTGCAGCGGAAAAGATGTGATCCTGACCATCATTGGAATGATCGGGGTGGACGGCGCACTGTATAAGAGCATGGAGTTTACGGGAAGCGGCATACGTACCCTCTCCATGGACGACAGGCTCTGCATCTGCAACATGGCCATTGAGGCCGGTGCGAAAAACGGTATCTTCCCGGTAGATGCGGTGACGATGGCGTATCTGGAAGGGCGGAGCAAACGAAAACCGGTTGTATTTGCGGCGGATGAGGACGCAGCGTACGAGAAGGTGATTGAAATCAACCTTTCGGAGATTGTTCCGGTGGTCGCAAAGCCGCACCTTCCGGAAAACACCTGCCCGGCAGCGGCTCTGCATGACATCCGGATCGACCAGGTGGTGATCGGGTCCTGCACCAATGGCCGGCTGGAGGATATGGAGGCAGCCTGGCGCATTCTGAATGGAAAGAAGATCGCGGATGGCGTGCGCTGCATTATTATTCCGGGAACCATGCAGATCCTGAGAGAATGCGTTGAGCGCGGCTGGTACACGGCATTTATCGATGCCGGAGCCGTTGTCTCGACGCCTACCTGCGGACCATGTCTGGGCGGATATATGGGCGTGCTCGCCGAGGGCGAGCGCTGCATCAGCACGACAAACCGCAACTTCGTCGGCCGGATGGGACATACCAAAAGCGAAGTATATCTGGCTTCGCCGCAGACAGCGGCGGCCAGCGCACTGGCAGGTTATATCTGCGAGGCAGAGTGACAGCGGCAGCCAGCGCGCTGGCAGGTCAGAACTGCGAGGCGGAATGACAGCTGCGGCTGTTGCGCACCCGGGAAGATCCTGCGGGGCCGCAGCGGTGCAGCTGCAGCATGGCGATTTTGCAGTGCGGCGGCCGCCTTTGGAAGAATAATTCGGGCAAAATAATAATGTCAGGTAATCCATGACAGCATGGAGTCAAAACCAGAAAGGTTAAGGAATGTATACGCAGGGAAAAGCTTTTAAATACGCTGATAATGTTGATACGGATGTCATCATACCTGCCAGGTATTTGAATACGCCGGATGCAGAGGAACTCAGTAGGCATTGCATGGAAGATATTGACCCGGACTTTGTAAAGCGCGTCTCAAAAGGGGATGTGATTGTGGCCGGTTGGAATTTCGGCTGCGGTTCCTCCCGGGAGCATGCGCCGCTTGTCATCAAAACCTGCGGCACAGGCTGTGTAATTGCCAAAAGCTTT
>CACXHD010000092.1 GCA_902767335.1 uncultured Lachnospiraceae bacterium | reverse complement strand
GGAGACAGAGAACCGTCCCCTGTCTCCTCCTGTCTCCTGTCCCCTGTCTCCTCGGTCCCCTTCTCCTCATCTTTGATTCCGTGTCAGATCTCCCACGGTTTTTTCTCTTCCTTCCCGAGCAGGTCGATCCCCAGTTCATCCCCCGCAAGTCCCGCGATCTCCCGGATCTCTTCCTCCGGAATCCCCAGAAATGCGGAAAGCTCCTCCGGTGTGACCTTTCGTCCGAGGTCTTCCATCAGAGACTGGGCGGCTTCGTCCAGCCTGCGTACCTTGCGAAGCGTTTCCTCGCTTCGGTCGCGGTCGTCGCGGTGGGCTGCAATCGCATCCTCCAGCGCCTGGTTGATCTCGTTGAGCAGCGACGCCCGGTAGGCCGCAAGGGTTTCTTTTTCCTCAAGATGTTCCAGCGCCATCAGAAGCCCGATATTTCCCTCCTGGATCAGATCCTCCATCAGGATTTCTTCTCCCTCATACTCGGAGGCCAGGGAGCAGACGGTCTCAAGGTAGGCATGGGTCAGTGACTCCTTTGCAGCGGCTTCCCCGCGGACTGCCCGATGAAACAGTTCCAGCTCCTCCTCTGCTTCCGGCCGCAGCAGCTGCTCCAGATCCTGCAGATAGGTTTCCAGGCTCTGGCTGAGGGAAGATTCTTCTCCGGCAGCCTCCTCCGCTGCCGGCAGAGAGGTTTTTTCTTCCGGAACAGATTCCTTTTCCCGCGGCGAAAGTGCGGATCCGGTTACCCGGATCCGCTGGCTTTCCAGATATTGACAGATCATGTCCAGATGTTCCCCGGACAGCACGCCCTCCAGTTCCGGACGGTTGAGAAACTTCTCTACCTCCGCCCTGGAGATTTCATTTCCCCGGGATCCGGCCAGATCTTTCAGATCCCCCAGCAGATCCCGGAATATAATTTTCGGTTCCTGATTATTCAATGCCGTTAAAACTCCTGTTTCTCCATATAGCGCATATATTTCACGACCATCAGCGCAATCTTGAAGGTAATGGCGTCTTCGAAGACGCGCAGATCCAGGCCGGTGGACTTCTGCAGCTTGTCAAGACGGTATACCAGCGTATTGCGGTGGATGTACAGCTGTCTCGAGGTCTCCGATACGTTCAGATTGTTGTCAAAGAATTTATTGATTGTCACCAGCGTCTCATCGTCAAAATCGTCCGGTGATTTGTTCTCGAAAATTTCACGGATGAACATGCGGCACAGCGGAATCGGAAGCTGATAGATCAGGCGGCCGATGCCCAGGGAGCTGTACGCGATCACCTTGCTGTCGCCGAAGAAAATCTTTCCGACGTCCAGCGCCATACGCGCCTCTTTGTAGGATCTTGAGACGTCTTTGATCTCCTCCACAATCGTTCCGTAGGCGATCACCGCACTCTGTTTCTTGTCCTCCGGAAGGGCTTCGAGAATCTCATGTCCAAGCTGATCCATCTCCGGATAGTGCTCGCCGTCTTCGAGCTCCTTCACGATGATAATGCTCTTCTCATCTACAGCCGTGATAAAATCGTTGTTCTTCCCTGTAAAAAGACTGCGCACATGTTCCATGCAGCTGTTTTCTTTTTCATGGCTCACCTCAAGGATAAAGACAACCCTGCGTGCGTCTGCCGAAATATGCAGCTTCTTTGCCCGGTTGTAGATATCTACGAGAAGCAGATTATCAAGGAGAAGGTTTTTGATGAAATTATCCTTGTCAAAGCGTTCCTTATAGGCCACCAGCAGCGTCTGCACCTGGAAAGATGCCATCTTTCCGACCATGTAAACATCGTCGCTGTTGCCGTTTGCGATCAGAATATATTCCAGCTGGTTCTCATCGAGAACCTTGAAAAACTGGTAGCCGGAAATCACCTGACTGTCCGCCGGGGAATTTACAAAACTCAGCACTGAATCCCTGAAGCTTTCCGCTCCTTCAAATGTAGCCGCCAGAAGTATTCCTTCCGTGTCCATCACACACAAGTCTACCCTGCTGATTGCTTTCAGTCCTTCCAGCGTGGACTGCAACACCTGATTTGATATCACCGGGAATCCCTCCTTCACTTCTGCGTCAGCCGCTGTTCCTCTTATCATTTCCACAATCACAGCGATCGTTTTTTTCTTTTTCTCGGGCTGTACATGTCATTATTGTAATATGTTTTTCAGCAGAAATCAATCATTTTTGTGAATAGTGACCAAACACACAGGCAATGTCCCAGGTTCTCTATTGTTCATAATTTATTTACATTTTATTTACAAAATATCTATTTACTGTTTTCTGTTATTTCATCTTTGCATGTTACCTTTATATCAGCTGAATGGTAGATCGTTATTCGATACTTCTTTTCAACTTTTTCTATGAGGCTGCAAGCAGCTTCAAAAGTCGGACGGTTTCTCCGACTGTCCGATATCCTCCCCTTTACAGGTTTTTCCGCACAAGCGGCAGCACTTCGCTGCCGCTTGAGTAATTCAGGATCTGCCGAACCGGACCACATGCAGAATTCTCTTGCAGCGTGAATTCTTCATAATAGATTCCTTCCTTAGTAAAACGCCTTCCACCGGCCTGGTGGAAGGCGTTTTTCAGTTGCTGCTCACAGCCCTCATGCAGCCGCATTACACCTCAAAGAGCAAATCTCCGTAGGAAGGCATCGGCCATGCATTTTTGTCAAGGATCATCTCCAGATCATCCACCGGGCGGCGCAGTGCCTCCATCGCCGGTACGACCTGGGCGTGATAATAATTTGCCCGGTCTGCTCCCTCCGGCATCGCAGATGCCCGGGTTTCCAGATCGTACAGCTTCTCCAGTGCATCACTGGTCTCCTTCAGAAGCGTGGAGCATCTGCGGAGAATCGCCTCCTGTACCTGTGCCGGGCAGCCTGCGGCTTTCACCGCATTGACCGTCGCCGCCAGCTGTCCGGTATAGCTGATCACGGCCGGTATGAACTGCTTTGCCGCCATATCAATCATCGTACGGGCTTCGATATTGATGATCTTGGAATAATTGTCATATTTGATTTCCTGCCGCGAGCGGAGTTCCGCTTCGGTGAACACGCCGTATTTTCCAAAGAGCCGGATCGCGCGCTGCGTTGTCAGGGCAGGGATTGCCTCGACCATGGACCCGATATTGGGCAGACCTCGCCGTTTCGCCTCCTCCACCCACTCGTCGGAATATCCGTTTCCGTTGAAAATAATCCTCTGGTGCTCCGTCAGATATTGTTTGATCAGGTCATGGACAGCCTTGTCCAGATCTTCCGCCTGCTCGAGGGCACAGCAGGCCTCGTCAAAGGCTTCCGCCACAATGGTATTGAGTACAATATTCGGAGAGGCAATGGAGTCTCTAGATCCGACCATCCGGAATTCAAATTTATTGCCGGTGAAAGCAAACGGAGAAGTCCGGTTGCGGTCCGTGGCATCCTTGGCAAAATCCGGGAGGGTCGAAACACCCGTCTTGAGCACGCCCCCCTCTTTGCTGTGGGTCGCGCTTCCCGTGGAAACCAGCTGGGCAGCCACGTCCTGCAGCTGTTCGCCGAGAAACACCGAGATAATCGCCGGCGGCGCTTCGTTCGCTCCGAGGCGGTGATCATTGCCGGGGTCTGCGGCGGATTCTCTGAGCAGGTCCGCATGTGTGTCCACCGCCTTCAGGATGCAGGCAAGAACCAGAAGGAACTGGACATTCTCGTGGGGCGTTTTTCCCGGGTCCAGAAGATTGATCCCGTCGTCCGTGGAGATCGACCAGTTATTGTGTTTGCCGGAACCGTTCACACCTGCAAACGGCTTCTCATGCAGCAGGCACTTGAGCCCGTGCCGGGACGCGACCCGCTTCATTGTCTGCATGACGATCTGATTGTGGTCGACCGCCACATTCACTTTGGAATAGATGGTTGCCAGTTCATGCTGTGCCGGGGCCACTTCATTATGCTGGGTTTTTGAGGTAACTCCCATCCTCCACAGCTCATCGTTCAGATCTTTCATGAAGGAGCCGACCCGCTGACGGATGGTTCCGAAATAGTGATCGTCCATCTCCTGGCCCTTCGGCGGCATCGCGCCGAACAGCGTCCTGCCCGTGTAGACCAGATCCTTCCGCTGACGGAATGTATTTGCATCCACCAGAAAATACTCCTGCTCCGCCCCGACGAAGGGCGTTACCTTTCGCGATGTGGTATTCCCCAGCAGACGGATCAGACGCAGGGCCTGCTTATTGATCGCCTCCATGGACCGCAGCAGCGGTGTTTTCTGGTCCAGCGCCTCCCCCGTATAGGAACAGAATGCAGTGGGAATGCACAGCACCGCTCCGGAAGCGTCCTTACGGATAAATGCGGGAGACGTGCAGTCCCAGGCGGTATATCCTCTCGCTTCAAAGGTGGCGCGAAGGCCGCCGGAAGGAAACGAAGAAGCGTCCGGTTCTCCCTTGATCAGCTCTTTCCCTGAAAAATCCAGCAGAACTCTGCCTTCCGGCGTCGGCGCCGTGATGAACGAATCATGCTTCTCAGCGGTGACTCCGGTCAGCGGCTGAAACCAGTGCGTATAATGCGTGGCACCCTTTTCCACCGCCCACTCTTTCATGGCCTCCGCCACGACCTCGGCGACAATCGGATCCAGCTCCTTGCCCTCATCGATGGTCTTATGCAGCCGCTTGTAGATCTTTCCCGGAAGCCGTTCCTGCATAACCCGGTCGCTGAATACATTCTCGCCAAAGACCTCCGCAATGTTGTAGTGTTCGCTCATGTTTCTTCCTTTCTTTCTGTCCGGCCAGTCCTGTCGTTTCCTTTCCCCGGAGGGTTTTTGTGTCATGGAAAATCGCAATTTCCCATGACATACGAAAGCGCGTATTTCGCCCGTGGTTCCCGCTCTGAGGAAACACTGCGTAAATCCGTATTTTCTCAGGATACGTTCAGATAAACATCTTCCCGTCTGTGAAAACCGCTTTCAATGATCTCCCGGTCCATGTTTTCTTTTGTAACGGCTACCGGCTCGATCCGGTAATACGGAACATCGGACGTTCCGTCATCGATCGTCTCGGCCGCCTCTGCGTCCACAGATTCACTCACCGTTCCCCCGCCCAGTTTCACGGAGAGAATTGCGGCCTGTCTCGCAAGCTCATCTACCGGTTTATATACCGTCATTTCCTGGGTTCCTTCCATAATGCGCTGACATGCGGACAGATCCGCGTCCTGCGCGACGACCGCAACCTTTCCCGCCAGCATATGCTCGGACAGCGCCCGGATTGCCTGACTGGCCAGATCGTCGTTCCCGCACATGATCCCGTCCACATGGTCATACTGCTCCAGCCCTTCAGAGACTTCGTCGAAGGCCAGTTCCGCCAGCCAGTTGGTGCAGTATCCGAAGTAGATCACATGAAGCCGGCTGCCCCGGATCGCCTCCTCAAACCCCTGCTTCACCTGCGATACATTGTTGTCGCTCTGGCTTCCGTAGATCGCGAACAGATCTCCGCCCTCCGGAAGAGCCCGGACCAGTGCCTCCCCCATCAGTCTGCCGACCATCTCGTTGTCAAAGGAGATATACAGATCGCAGCCGGCATTGCGGATCAGACGGTCATAGCATACAATACGGATCCCCGCTTCTTTCGCTTTTCGCGTCACATCCAGCAGCGCCTCGCCGTCGATCGCGATGATCACAATGACATCCATTTTTTTCTGGATCAGATATTCGATCTGGGAGATCTGCTTCTCCACATCTCCGTTGGCATTCTGGATATTGACCTCTGCCCCCAGCTCTTCCGCCGTCGAGACAAATACATCTCTGTCCCTTGTCCAGCGTTCGATCACAAAGGAATCAAAGGCAAATCCGATCCGGACCGCACTCTCCGGCTCATCCGCTGCCGGAGATATCCCCGCGGACGGACCGTCCGTACGGACACATCCGGACAGGCAGAAGCATACAGCAAAAACAAACAGAAGTAAACAACATATTTTCAGATTTGCTCTTCCGGTCATCTGCTCCCTCCTCCTTTTCTCTCCCGGATGCTTCAGTCTGCGTTTTCCTTCTCCCGGTATTCCCTCGGCGTCATACCCGCCTGCTTTTTAAAGATCCGGCTGAAATAATTGGGATCCGCATACCCGGCTTTCTGGCTGATCTCGCGGATGGACAGGTCGCCTTTTGTCAGCATCTCCTTTGCCGCATCGATCCGCACTCTTGTCAGATATTCGATAAAGTTCTCCCCCGACTCCTCTTTAAACAGTTTGCTGAAATAATACGGGCTGATATTGACCTCTCTGGAGACATCGTCAAGGGAAATGTCTCTGTCATAATTCTCTGTGATATACGCTTTCGCCCTGAGAATCACATTTCCGGACTGCTGTTCTCTCCGGTCCCGGAACAGGGCGCAGACTTTTTCCAGCTTCTGCAGATACCATTCCCGAAGCTGCCCGTAATCTTCGAAGCTCATCACTTCGGTCAGATAGGTCGTCCGGTACTGGAAGCCATAGTTGAGCACGCCTTCCTGAAAGGCCCCCCGCTCGGCCCGCATGACATACTCCAATACCTTCAGGCGGATGTTGTTTCTGCTCTCCGGATAGCGGCGGATCATCCAGTCAAAAAAGACATTTGCCTGGTCCCGCATGCCTTCCACATCCCCGCGGCGAAGATGTGCGAAGATCTGGTTCTCGATCTCCTGCGGAAAATCATCCTCAATGATTCCCTCTCTGCCGATGTCATTGATATGGACCACCCGGCTGGTCCCCTGGGCGAGCGCCTGCACAGCCTCCTGATACGAAGCTTTCACTTCATCCATCCGATGGATCCGGCCGATCCCGGTGCGGTACTTCAGGCTGGTGCGCTCCTCGAGCCGGTCCAGGATCTGCCGCATTCTCTCAATGATGCGAACCCGGTCTTCATATTCCGCCGATCCCTTCTCCACAGGTACAATCACCAGGATCCGGTTGGAAACCACCGGTCCGATCATACAGTGCAGGTAGGATTTCAACGTCGCCCGAAACTGAAGGATGGTTCCCTGGCGGTCCAGATCGATGCGCACCGGACTGACAAGCCGCCCGTCCCGGATCTCCGTCCCGAGCCAGAAGACACTGGCAAACGCATATTCTTCATGGATTTCCAGCAGCTGCCGGTAATAGGAAGCATCCTGCATTTCTCCCGGCATCATCACACTGCCGACAAACCCCGCCTCCACCACCGGTATCACGGTTTCCAGTTTTTCCTGCACCTTGAGCTGATCGTTCCGTTTCTGGCGCAGGTCATCCACCTTTTTGAGTGCTTCCTCCATGGTCTCCAGGATGGTCTTCTTTGAAACCGGTTTGGTCAGATACCGTTCCACTCCGGAGGAAATGGCCTGCGCGGCATAATCGAACTTGTCATATGCGGAGATCACATAGATGAGTACGGTGCGGTTGAAGGACCGTATCTCTTTCATGGCCTGAATCCCATTGATCCCGGGCATCTGTATATCCATAAAGATGATGTCCGGATGGAAAAATTCCGCCTGTTCAATGGCGGCCCGTCCGGTCTTGGCAGTCTCCACTTCACAGGAGTCGGGATATCTGCGCAGGATGATATTCCGCAGCGATTCCAGCATAATTCCTTCGTCATCCGCGATCAGTATGCGGTACATCTGTCATTCCTCCTTCTCCCGTTCCGTTCCGTTTTCCCGGCGCCGCCGGAAGCATCACGGTTACCTCGGTTCCCATATCCTTGCCCTCGCTGCGGATCTGCAGCAGTCCTTCCCGGTCGTAGTACAGCCGGAGCCGGTTGATTACGTTTCCGAGACCGATTCCCGTTGAGTCTTTGCTGTCATCGTGGTGAAGCCGGCCGCTTTGAATCTTTTCAATCTGATCACGGCTCATCCCGACCCCGTTGTCCTTCACGGTAACACGCATCATCCCGTCATCCGGTTCGACCGTCAGGCTGATATGCCCATGGTCAATCATCTCCCGGATCCCATGGTTGACCGCATTTTCCACCAGAGGCTGAAGGATCATTCCCGGCATTTCCCACCATGGAAGGTCTTCCGGAACATTTTTTTCAAACAGAATGTCTCCGGCAAACCGTACATTCAGAATATAAATGTAATTATCCACCGAGATAATCTCTTCCTCCAGGGAGGAACTTCCGTTGGTATTTTTGACTGTGTAGCGGAAAAAATCCGCCATCTTCTGCAGAAATTCACCGGTGGCGTCCGCATCCTCCATCACAGCCAGCTGCGCGCCGGCATTCAGGGAATTAAACAGGAAATGCGGATTAATCTGTGCCTGCAGAAATTTCAGCTGGGCCTCCTTCAGGTGCGTCTCCATCTCCAGTTCCCGCTGCTTCAGTCTGGCCTCTGTATCCATACTGGTTCGAAGACGTTCGATATAAGCCCGGATGCTGGAGAGCATCTGCCCGAACGTATTCGTGACAATCCCGATCTCATCCCCGGTCTCCACGGTGGGAATTTCCACGCTGAAATCCCCGCCGGCCACCTGGGAGGCTGCTTCCGACAAGACGGTCAGGGGGCGGATCATTGCCCGGATAATCAATGTGATGAATACAACACAGGTAATGAAAATGACCACAATGACGCCGACACTGAGCAGTTCCAGAACCCGCATGGCGGAAAGCAGACGCTCGTAGTTGTACGAATTCTGTTCAAACTGCCGGCTGTTCAGTTCCCCGATGTAGCTGTTGATATAACCGCACAGATCGTTCAGTTCCTCATACAGGGCTTTATAACGCTCCACGTTTCTACCCCGTTTTGCCTGCACGGTCTCCTCTGCCGTCTGCAGATATGTCTTTGACATGCTTCGGATATTCTTTTCCAGCATCAGCAGCTGGCTGTCGGCGTTCCTGCTGTTCAGATCGTTGGTCAGCGTGCTGTACTCCTCGCTGTAGCGGTAATAATCCTCCAGGGCCGCGCTGCTCTTGGTGTTAAGATATTCGTAAACCTGGTCCTGAACCTGCTGCAGCGTTCCCGTAAGTTCCGTTATGGTCACATTGGAAGCAAAGACCGCATCAATCCGGCGTACCATGGAATTGATCTGAACATAAATGAACAAATGGACCGACATGGCGATCACCAGCATGCCGGCGATCACAGCGACCAGCCGGGTCTGTATGGAATTTTTCTGAAAAATGCGCATTCTTTCGTTCATTTCATTCGCTTCCCGGCGTTCATGCCGCATTTGCATCTTCCTGGGCACGTTCCGTGCCGGAGATGACCTCAATTCCGACATTGAAATAGTCGCTGACATAGCCGCTCAGGCAATATTCATTGAGCGCCTCGACGCACAGAGAACCGATTTTTCCGGCGTCGATCGCCAGCGTTGAGAAAATCAGGCCCTTATCCATCGCCTGCTGAACCGGATCCGAGACATAGTATCCGATGATGGAGACCCGGCCGACGGCATTGTAATCCACCAGTGCCTGATAAGCGCATTCCGTCGAGACCGGATCCATACAGATCAACACGTCCGGAAGTTCGTCGGCGTGAACAAAGATATCCCGGACATCTTCCTCGACAACAAAGCTGCCCGTGTTATTGATCTCTGTGGCGGAAAACGTGACCTCCTGTCCCGGAGCGCGTTCGTTGTCGGCGGTTCGCAGCATCTGGGAGTACAGGAGATTCATGCCGTTGTCCTCGGTCGTGCTGTTCAGCAGCACCATCACATCTCCCGATTTCCCGTCCAGGGCTTTGAGCGCCTGTCTGGCATACAGTTCTCCCATCTGGTAGGTGTTGGCGCCAATGTAGCTTACCCTCTGGCTGGAAGGCGCATCACGCAGTACCGTCACCACGGGAATCCCCTGTCCGGCCGCCTCATCGATCAGATCCGTCAGATCCTCCCTCGGATCCTGATAAAGCAGGATCCCGTCCGGACTGGATGCCGCTGCAATCTTCATGCAGTCTCTTGTGGAATAGGAACTCAGGCTGTCATCCATCCCCACCCATTCCAGATAGACGTCCGCTTCTCTGGCCGCCGCATCCGCTGCTTCAAAAATCGCCTGCCACTGCTGTGACCGGTCCCCGGAAATCAGCATATAGTGGCGGTCAAACACATGCATGGCGGCATTGGGCTGGTCAATCGACGAGATGCTCTGATCCGCATAAAGCCATAATATGGTAATCAACAGCACTGCCGTGAGAATCAGCAGTGCAATCCAGTAAAACGATCTGCGCATAATTCTCCCTGTGTCAAATCGGTCCCGCTTCGGTGGTTTCTGCCCGGCAGCGCCGCTGTCCGGGTCCGGGCTTTGGAAAAGCAGAAAGCCGCCCGCGGGCGGCTTTCTCCTCTGTTTCAGAGCATTTATCGAAAATCGAAAATCGATTCCGATAAATGAGCATTTCATTTTTAGAGCAGCTGCAGTGCCGGATTATTCCGCAGGTGTTGCATAAGTGAACAGGAAGTATCCGAGCGGAGTCCATGCTGCATGATTGATCTTGTCGTTGATGCAGTACATCTGTACATAGAAGTAGATCGGAGCGATCGGGAAGCCGCCCTCACCGAACATCATCTCTTCGGCCTGAACCAGCAGGTTGTCACGCTCTTCGCCGCCCGGCAGAGCCTTCGCCTGTGCGACCAGATCCGTGTACTCATCGTTGACCCAGTTGCCGTAGTTGTAGCTGTTGCCGTTGGTGAACAGTTCGAGGTAGGTGCTGGCGTCATCATAGTCAGCGATCCATCCGAGTCTTGCCATACCGAACTTGCCTTCGCCAAGGTTGTTGGTGTAGGTCTGCCATTCGGAGTTGTTCAGGGTGATATCCAGGCCAAGGACATCGGCTACGTCTGCCTGAACTGCCTCACCGATTGCCTTGTGGGCTTCGTTGGTGTTGTATTCATAGTCGATGGTTGCGGAAGCGTCATAACCGTCGGCAACTGCCTCGTCCAGCAGCTGTACAGCCAGATCGCAGCGTCCGGAATAGGTCTCAAGATCAAAGTCCGGATACATTTCCTGCAAAGCCTTGGTTGTGAAATCGCCGTAAACCTCGGTCCACTCTTCGTCCGCGCTGTTGGTGATGCCTGCAGCGGTAACGCCTGTTGCCGGAACCTGTCCTCCCTGGGTTACGTTTTCAACGATGTTCTCACGGTCAATCGCCAGAGAAATGGCTGCACGTACTCTCCAGTCCGGAATCTGGTCTGCGCTCAGATACAGATAATAGGTGCCGACCTGCGGAGCCGCGTGGCAGACGCCCTCATCCTGCAGAGAAGCGATCTGGTCAACCGGTACAGCGTCAAAGAAATCATAGGTCCCCGCCTGGAAAGCTGCCAGTTCGGAGGTCTCGGAATTGTTCAGATACCATCTGATCTTGTCCGGTCCGGTCTGATCGTTGGCATAGAACTGATCATTTCTGGTCATTTCGAGGTAGCTGTCATGTACCCAGTCGCTCAGCACATATGCGCCGTTGGATACCATGTTGCCCGGGTTGGTCCACTCCTGGCCGTACTCTTCGATTACGTCCTGGCGCAGAGGCATCAGAGCTGCAAATGCGCAGATCCCCATGAAATACGGGCACTCTGCTTCCAGCTTGATCTCCAGGGTCTTGTCGTCAACCGCCGTAATACCAAGGGTATCCGGTTCCGCTTCGCCGTTCTGGATCGCGGTTGCATTCTCGACAATGCCGCCCAGCAGATAACCGTAGTCCGCCGCATTCGCCGGGTCTACGATACGTTTCCAGGAATATTCGAAGTCGGCTGCAGTCACCGGCTCGCCGTCACTCCAGAAGATGTCATCGCGAAGATGGAACGTATAGGTCAGTCCGTCTTCGGAAACATCATAGGACTCTGCCTGGCCGTAATCCGTAACCAGAAGATCAACTTTCGTGTCGCCGTCAATCGCAGCCGGATCTTCGGTCGGCACATACTTCATCAGGCCTTCGAACAGATGCATTGCATAGGTAGCGCCGTCAACAGAAGACTCCAGGTTCGGATCCAGCGTTTCCGGTTCGGAAGCGATGCAGGCGTTCACGGTAAACTCTTCACCCTCTTCCGCGAATGCAGCGGGGCAAAGCGCTGTGACAGCCAGACCGACAGCCAGTGCGATCGATAAAGCTTTCTTCATAAATGGTTCCTCCTTTTTGCATGCTCCCTGCGGGAGCATCCCTGTGCACAGGTTTCTGCGCCGTTAAAAAGTTGCCGTCCGCGTCTTGCGCGGAGCGCTGCAGTCAATGTCCCTTCTTTATGACCTTGACTGTATATACAGGAAACGGTGCCGTCGCGGCATCCGTTCGCTGTCTATCATTGTACACCCGTTGGGCCGGCTTGTGCAACCGGAGATACGGGATATCTTCCGGAAATCCGTCGCTTACTTGTCCAGCATATGGCAGGCCGCATAATGCCCGGGAGAATATTCCTTCAGTTCCGGCATTGCTTCTTTGCACCAGTCCGTCGCATACGGGCAGCGGGTGTGGAAGCGGCATCCGGACGGCGGATTGAGCGGACTTGGGATATCTCCCTCGAGGAGAATCCTCTGTCTGTGTCGGTTCTTCTCCGGATCCGTCAGCGGGACTGCGGAGAGCAGCGTCTGCGAATAGGGATGGATCGGATGACCGCAGAGTTCATAGCTCTCCGCGAGTTCCACGAGGCATCCGAGGTACATGACGCCGATCCGGCTGGAGATATGGCGTACCACCGACAGATCGTGGGCGATAAACAGGTAGGTCAGCCCGATCTGCTCCTGCAGGTCTTCCAGCATATTGACGACCTGGGACTGGATCGAGACATCCAGTGCGGAGATCGGTTCGTCGCAGACGATGAACTCCGGCTCCACGGCCAGGGCGCGCGCAATGCCGACACGCTGCTGCTGTCCGCCGGAAAATTCATGGGGGAAGCGGTTGGCATGCTCGGAATTCAGGCCCACCCGCGTCAGCAGCTCATTAATCCGGTCTGCCCGGTCCTTCTTGTTCGGATACAGCTTATGGATATCCAGGGCCTCTCCTACAATCTCTCCCACCGTCATGCGCGGGTCGAGGGATGCGGAAGGATCCTGAAAGATCAGCTGCATCTTCCGGCGGTAGGGAAGCATGTTTTCGTGAATCCCGTTCTCGCTGTCAAAAATCGTCTTTCCGCCGTAAATAATCTTTCCTGCCGTCGGTGTATAAAGCTGAAGGAGGGTGCGGCCGAAGGTTGTCTTTCCGCATCCCGACTCTCCTACCAGCCCCAGCGTCTCACCCCGGTAAATATGGAGGGAGACATCGTTCACGGCCTGTATGTAATTCTTCTTCATGAAACCGGCGCTCACCGGAAAATATTTCCTGAGTTTTTCCGTGACGACCAGTTTTTCTCTTGTATCGCTCATGCCTTCCCCCTTTCTGCCATCTCCTTCACATGAAGCCAGCAGGCTGCGGTGTGATCCTCACCCACGGTCACCGTCGGCGGCTGCCGGGTCAGGCATACTTTCATGCAATGCTCACAGCGGGGTCCGAAGGCACAGCCCTTCGGGGGATCCAGAAGGTCCACCGGGGTTCCCTCGATGGGGATCAGCCGTTTTCCCTTCTCGTCATCCAGATTCGGCATGGAGCGCAGCAGACCGATGGTATAAGGATGGGCCGGTCTGTAGAAAATATCGTCGACCTTTCCCTGCTCCATGATATGTCCCGCATACATGACACTGACATGGTCGCAGATCTCGGCGACAACTCCCAGATTGTGGGTAATGAAGATGATCGCCATGCCGGTCTTCTTCTGCAGATCTTTCATCAGCTCCAGAATCTGCGCCTGGATCGTCACGTCCAGCGCCGTCGTCGGCTCGTCCGCGATCAGGAGCGTCGGGCTGCAGATCAGGGCCATGGCAATCATCGCCCTCTGGCGCATGCCTCCGGAAAACTCATGGGGATACTGGTCCACGCGGCGGTCGGCATTATTGATTCCGACCAGTTCCAGCATTTCAATGGCCCGTTTTTTCGCTTCCGCTCTGCTGATTTCTTTATTGTGGCACCGCAGTGCCTCCATCAGCTGGTCTCCGATCGTATAGACCGGATTCAGGCAGGTCATCGGGTTCTGGAAGATCATGCTGGCTTTGTTTCCGCGGAATTCCCTTCTCTGGGTCTCTGTATAGGCAAGCAGATCCTCGCCGGCAAACGTCACGCTGCCGCCGACAATTCTGCCCGGTTTCTGCAGAAGGCCCATAATGGAATAGGCCTCCACCGATTTTCCGGATCCGGATTCCCCGACGATCCCCATGACTTCATGTTCCCTGATTTGATAACTGATCCCATCCACAGCCTTCACTTCTCCTGCCGGGGTGAAGAATGTGACCTTGAGATCTTTTACATCCAATAATATATCACTCATAATAAGCACCTCTCTGCCACGGAAAACGGGTCAGCTCTTCAGACGGGGATCCAGCGCGTCGCGCAGGCCGTCACCCACCAGGTTCAGCGTCAGCACGATCAGGCTGAGCAGAATCGCCGGGAACAGAAGCCGGTACGGAAATAGAAGGAACGTCTCCTTCGCGTCCGAACACAGCGAACCCAGGGAAGCCATCGGCGCGGAAACACCCAGTCCAAGGTAGGACAGGAAAGACTCCAGGAAAATCGCGGACGGTATCTGCAGACAGGTCTGGATGATCAGCTGTCCGACGCAGTTCGGCAGCAGATGTCTGCGGATAATCCGGGAGGAGGAGGCGCCCAGTACGGTGGCCGCCGTCACATACTCCTGTTCTTTGAGCTGCAGGACCTGGCCGCGGATAATGCGGGCCATGCCTACCCAGTAAAGCAGTGCAAATGTGATAAAAATACTGACAATGCCGACGCCCAGTGTGCTCAGTGCATTGACCAGCGGATTGTGGCTGTTGTCAAACCAGGCCTGCAGGGGCTCCTTCAGCACAACCTGCAGAAGCAGGACGATCAGCACATCGGGGACCGAATAGATCAGGTCGACGATCCGCATCATAATGGAATCGACCAGTCCGCCGGCGAAGCCGGAGATGGATCCGTAGAGGGCGCCGATGATCAGTACGATCAGTGCGGCGATGATGCCGATCAGGATCGATACGCGGGATCCGTACATACACCGGGCCATCAGGTCACGGCCCTGGGAATCGGTCCCAAAAACATGCGGAAACACCGATTTCTCGAGTTTCAGCTCCTGTGCTCCCTCCGCCGGGGTATCGGTCGTTTCCACCGCGGTAACCTCGGTAAAGCTGCCGTTCTCATAGTCCCGGTCTTTGCCGATGTACAGGGGCACATCGGCGTCCGCATCCAGTACAAGCGTCGCTTTTTCAACCGTCTTGTCCAGTGTAAACGCATAGGTTTTGCCGCCGCTTTGGATATACCAGTCGCCTTTTTTGATGGCCGTCAGCGATCCGGATTTTGTCGAGGTCGCATAGACGCCTTCCGCGCCGGCCGCGATCAGGTCCAGCGTTCGCTGTTCTGTCTCGGAGTATTCCATCGGCCCGAGCTTCTGCGCGCTGCGGTACTGGCTCTCATAGCTGTAGGGAATAAACTTCGGTCCGACATAGGAATACAGCAGGATCAGCACGAAAACAATCAGCGCGCCCATGGAAACCGGATTGCTCCGGAACCGGCGCCAGGCGTCCTGCCAGTAAGAAATGCTCTTGTGCATCCGGACCATCGATGTCTTTTCTTCTCCGGAGGCCTTCTCGAAGTCGCCCGGATTCAGATCGTTCATCTGAAGGATGGAATCCGTGTCGGTATGGAATACCTGAAATGTCTTTTTCTCGTCCATCCCTTCTCAGCCTCCTTTCTTGATAATGTTGATCCTGGGGTCAACCAGCTTGTACGCGATGTCCACGAGGAAATTCATGAAAATGATCAGGGCGGCCAGCAGAAGGGTCGTGCCCATGATCACAGGATAGTCACGGTTCAGGATGCTGGTGACGAAGTAGTTTCCGAGTCCGGGGATGTGGAAAATCTGTTCCACAACCAGAGCGCCGGTGATAATGCCGGCGGTCAACGGCCCGAGGTATGTAATTACCGGGATCAGGGAATTGCGCAGAGCATGCTTGAACAGGATCACTTTCGTCTTCAGGCCTTTTGCCCTTGCGGTACGGATATAGTCCTGGCTGATCGAATCCAGCATGCTGGTCCTTGTCAGCTTGGCGATTCGGCACAGGGGGCTCAGCGCCAGCGTAATTACCGGCATGACATAGGCCGCCGGGTTGTCCAGGCTGTCCGACTGTACCGGAAGCAGTTTCCATTCCACCGCGAGCTGAAACAGCATCAGAGTAGCCACCACAAAGCTGGGCATGGCAATTCCGAGCGTGGTAATGACACGCAGGATATTATCTGCCCATCCGCCCCTGTAGTACGCCTGCAGGACGCCCACCGGTACGCCGATGATCACCGCAACCAGCAGTGCCAGCAGTCCCAGCTTGATGGACAGGGTGAATTTCCCCTGGGCAAACAGGATTTTGGCCACCGAGGTTCCCTCCTGCATCTTCAGGGAAACGCCCATGTCTCCGTGGGCGAGATTCTTCAGATAGTTGACGAACTGCACCGGCAGTGGCTTGTCCAGTCCGTATTTGGCATTTGCCAGGGCGATCTGCTCCGGCGTCGATTTTTCGGTCATAAACGGACTGCCCGGAATCGCATTCATCAGGAAGAACGTGATGGCTGCCACCAGAAGCAGTGTCATGATCGAAACACCGATTCGTTTCAGCGTGTAGAACAACATTTCCATTTTCTGACTAGCTCCTCTTTTTGTATCTTACAGCCGGCAGCATCCGCCGCCGGCCGCCGTTTGTTGTCTGCAGGCAGACAAAATCCTATATATTTTATAACATTCACCATAAAAATACAACTACAAAGGAAAGGCGAAGCTTGACATCCCCCCTCCCTTCAATGGTATACTCGCGGACGAATCCATTATTTCTTCATTCGGAGTTAAAAGCCATGTCAGACAAAGTATCTCCCTTTTCCTTCCGGCGCCCGGAGGCTGGCGAGTATTCGATCCGCACGCTGCTTTCGCGGTTTATGCCCTATTACCGGCCATACTGGTCCACCCTGGTTTTTGACCTTGGGTGCGCCGCGCTGACAACGGTCTGTGAACTGGTATTCCCGGTGATTATCCGGCAGATCACGGACACCGGCATGTACCGTTTTGAGCAGCTTACGCTTCATTATATTCTGCGGATGGCCCTGCTCTATCTCCTGCTGCGGGGGATCGACTGTCTTGCGAATTTTTACATGGCGGACATCGGCCATGTCATGGGCGCGCGGATCGAGACGGACATGCGGCGGACGGCCTACGCCCATCTGCAGCAGCTGTCGGATCAGTATTATAACAATACAAAGGTCGGTCAGATCATGGGACGGATCACCAATGATCTGTTCGATGTCACGGAATTTTCTCACCATTGTCCGGAGGAATTCTTCATCGCCTTTGTCAAGGCGCTGGTCTCCTTCCTGATCCTCTCGAGAATCAATGTTCTGCTGACGGTCCTGCTGTTTGCGCCGATCCCTGTCATGCTCTTCGTATGTGTCCGTCTGAACCGCTGGCAGCGCAGTGCTTTCCGTCGTCAGCGGGTCCAGATCGGCGAACTCAATGCGCGGATCGAGGACAGTCTGCTCGGCCAGCGGGTCGTGAAGGCCTTTGCAAATGAAGCCATCGAGATGGAAAAGTTCGAACGGGACAACAGTAAATTTCTGGACATAAAAAAAGATACCTACTGGTATATGGGTATCTTTAAGGTTGCTACGCTGGTTTTTGAAGGACTGCTGTATCTGATTCTCATTGTCGCCGGCGGGATGTTCCTTCTGGACGGCAAGATTACGCCTCCGGATCTGGTCATCTATGTGCTTTATGTCAATATGCTGATCGCCACAATCCGCCGCATCGTGGAATTTACGGAGCAGTTCCAGCGCGGCATGACCGGGATCGAGCGTTTTCTGCAGATTATGGATGCAAAGGTGGATATTGTCTCTGCGAAGGATGCCGCTCCCATGGTCAATCCGAGGGGAGAAATCCATTTCCGGGACGTCTCCTTTGTCTACGAGGATGACCAGAACCGCGTGCTGCACCATCTGAACCTGGACATCGCTCCCGGAGAACAGATCGCACTGGTCGGCCCCTCCGGCGGCGGAAAGACCACGCTGTGCAACCTGCTCCCCCGCTTCTACGACATCACCTCCGGCAGTCTGACCATCGACGGAATCGAAGTAAAAGACTATACCCTCGAAAGTCTGCGCCGCAGCATCGGTATCGTCCAGCAGGATGTCTATCTGTTTTCCGGCAGCGTTGCCGACAACATTCTGTACGGCCGTCCCGGCGCCTCCCGGGAGGAGATGACGGAAGCCGCACGCAAGGCCGGGGCCCACGATTTTATCATGGCTCTGCCGGACGGCTATGATACGTATATCGGAGAACGGGGCGTAAAGCTTTCCGGCGGTCAGAAACAGCGGATCAGCATTGCCCGTGTCTTCCTGAAGGATCCGTCCATCATCATACTGGATGAAGCGACCTCCGCCCTGGACAATGAAAGCGAATACGCCGTAGCCCGGGCGCTTGCGGAGCTTGCCAGAGGCCGCACATCCATCACCGTCGCCCATCGTCTGTCCACGATCCGCGGCGCGGACCGGATCCTGGTGCTGACAGAGGAAGGCATCGAAGAATCCGGTACGCACGAGGAGCTTCTGGCAAATCAGGGGACGTACAGCCGCCTCTACCATCTGGCGGAGCGGATGCGCTAGCCTTTGGCCTCTGCCCCTTTTGGCGGAGCGGATGCGCCAGCCTCTGGCCCCTGCCATTTGGCGGAGCGGATGCGCCAGCCCGATGGACTGCGGGCGAAACACTCAAAGCCCGCTAAGGAACAGTTCGTAATAGTCGTCCTCCCACTCCAGCAGAGGCGAATTTTCTCCGCCTCCGTTGGTGCTTCGCCGAATCTCCGCATAGGTTTCCTCGCCCAGTGCGATCAGTTCCATTTCCGTGATCGGGAAGCCCTCCGCGGTACTGATTTCGCAGAAGCGTGTCAGCGGTTCTTTCTCCTTCCTTGTCGCCAGAAGCCGTTCTTTCAGGTCCGCATCTTTGCGGGCCTTTTTCTTCAGTTCCTCCAGTGCCTCTTTCACTCTTCTGCTCATATCTGTCCCTCCTTCGTTCAGGAAATACAGCTGCTCAGGATCTCAGCGCCTGTGCCATCTGAATTGTCTTCACATCTTCCTCTGTCAGACGAATGTTTGTAATCAGTTCTTTCCCCTCCGGCGTCGTTGCCTTGATTTCGAGGATTGTTCCCGGCTCCAGTGCCTGCGTATGCAGCTCATGCAGAAATGCCGGAAACCGCGGATGCTGCTGTCCGAACACCTTGAGCCGCTCTCGCATCTTCAACAGTTCCAGTGGATTGACTGCCATCTTTTATTCTCCTATCACCATATTTTTCAGTTTCCCGACCGCAATATAATTCTGCAGAACCGCATCCATATCCGTCCCCTCCGGCCCGCGGACCGGCGCGGCCGGCGCGCACTTCAGGTAAAACGTTGTCCTGGTGGCCGGTTCGACGGTATAGTTGTAAATATCATAAAATTCCTGTTCCGAGGGGATGCAGTCGTAAAGAATTCCCCGGAGATTTTCCGGCGCGCAGGCAGGAAAATTCAAATTGTAGATTTCGTTTCTCCCGCAGGGATGCTCCAGTACGTATCGGACCAGTTCGTCAAAATACGCGTCGATGAGATCAAAACCGGCCGCCCCTGCTCCCAGAGAGAATGCCACAGCGCGTACCCCGTGAACCAGTCCCTCCATCGCAGCCCCGACCGTGCCCGAGTAAAGCGCATCGATTCCGGTATTGTATCCGTCGTTGATCCCGGAAAAAACAAAGTCCGGCTTTTCCTTCAGAATTCCGCACAGACCGGCCATCGCCGCATCCGCCGGAGTTCCGTCCACGCTGTAGGCTGTGACGCCCGGCACGGGAAAATCCGTCTCCCTGCGCACGAGCATACGGTCGACCACGGTGATCCCGTGGGCTTTGCCGGAGCATTGCTGCATCGGCGCGCAGACCGTCACGTTTCCGAGGCGTTTAGCCAGTCTGGCCAGTTCAAAAATCCCCTCTGCGTGAATCCCGTCGTCATTTACAATCAATATATTCATCCTGTTGTCTCTCTCTTTTCGGAATGCAGAATCCGGG
Organism: uncultured Lachnospiraceae bacterium; assembly: GCA_902767335.1. Taxonomy (GTDB): domain Bacteria; phylum Bacillota; class Clostridia; order Lachnospirales; family Lachnospiraceae; genus Merdiplasma. The sequence continues at coordinate 12,474 of CACXHD010000092.1, read as the reverse complement.
CGATGTCCTCCAGGCCGGAAGCGAAGTATACGTTTCGCAGGCCGCCCCGCGCAAAGAATCCCTCTTCCTCCATGTGCCGCAGCATTGCCTCCAGATGATCGTAAAAATGGTCCAGGTTATAGATAATGCAGGGTGCTTCCGTCAGCCGGAGTACGTTCCGGGAAATCACCTCGGAGATTTCCTCCAGGGTTCCGGTTCCTCCCGGAAAAGCGATAAAGGCATCTCCCATGCGGATCATGCGGGCCTTCCGGTCGGGCATGTCCTTTTCCACGAACAGCCGGGTGATTCCCTCATGCTGTACGACGGCATCCATAAACATCTGCGGTTCCACTCCGTACACCTTTCCCCCCGCTTCCAGTACGCCGTCCGCCACAATGCCCATCAGGCCCGCCCGGCTTCCGCCATAGACCAGATCATGTCCGTTTTCGCCGATCCAGCGGCCCAGCCGGGCCGCCTCCCTGGCATATTTTCCGTCATTTCCCCTGCTTGCGCCGAGGTAAACCGTTATGTTCATTCCTTTTACCTTCCTATCTTCAGTCCCCAGATCTGGCCGGCCCGGGTCCCGATGACCGCGATATCATTATATACGGCAGGCGAAGCCTCAATGGCCCCCTCGCTCAGGGCAAAGGAGTTTTCTTCCTGTCCGGTGATCCCGTCCAGCAGATACATCTTCCCTCCGCAGCTGCAGTACAGCACGACGCCCGTGCCATAGGCGTCATACACACAGACCGGCGAGGACCAGGCATAAACCGCCTTGTGCTCCCAGACGATCCTTCCGGTCGATTTTTCCAGGCAGGCCAGCACACCGCTGTAGGCATCTCCGGTGCGGGAGACCGTGACGTAGATAAAATCCGAAAGGCTCTCTTTCCCGGCTGCGATGGTCGACTGAACGCCTCCGGAGACGCCCTCCTCGGAATAACACTCATACTCCGTCTGCCAGACGGTCTCCCCCGTTTCCGCGTCAATTTTCCAGATCGGAACCGGCGCCGTCTGACTGCTTCTCCATCCAAGATGGAAGGAAGTACTGACATACAGATACAGGCGGCCGTCCTCCACGGAAAGCACCGGCGTGGAATTGGAATCGTCCAGAATATCCGCCGCCCACACCAGCTGCAGTGTATCAAGGTCCAGGCACATCAGGTTTCCGCCGTTGTCCGCGATGAACAGATAATGCTCATAGATTGCGGCGCTGTCTTCCATACCCAGCCAGTAGGACTGTACCGTGGTCCTCGAGCCATTGTACCGCCACCGGACCATCCGGTCCGGATCGACCGTCAGCGTCCCAGCGTTCTCATCATATTTTGTATTCAGATGAATCAGATACAGAATTCCGTTTTCCCCGGGATAGATCAGCGTGTCCGATGCCGCATCCACCAGTGCGGAGGAGTCAAAATAACTCAGCATTCCGCGCAGCGAATACGGATCCCCCTGTCCGAAGGTATACATGACGCTGCAGTCCAGCAGATTGATGATAAATGCATGGCTGAGTCCCTCGTTGCTGTCATATCCGGCTCCGACATAGAGGATCGGATAGCCCCGCGGGTCGAGGGCCCCGGCTCCTTTGAACGTATATCCCAGGTACAGCGGGTCCCGGGTTTCCTCCCCGGTTTCCAGGTCAAGGAAATAGATGTATCCGTCCATACAGGCATAGATGACTTCCACCAGATCCTCTTTTTCCTTTGCCCAGTCATGCATGTTCATGTGTGCCTTCGCCTGCCGGCTCCAGCGCTCCATCAGCGGCTGGCCGGTCCACCCGCTTCCGGTCCATGTGGCGTCCCCGAATGTCAATGCCCCGGTCGCGTGGGACCACAGGTCCCGGATCGTACGCTTCGTCAGATCTGCCTGTCCCACAGATGCTGCGGACCGGAACGGATTCCCCCGGAAGGTGACGATGCCGTCCACGTCCGTATAGGTGTCCGGTCCCTGGAAGTTCATCGCATACCAGGGCTCATAGAGCGACGGATCTTCCAGAACTTCGTCATCGACAATAATCTCCGATGAGACAATCAGCCGGTCCGGCTCTGTCCCCGGAACCGCGTGGGGTTGGAAGGAAACCGGTGTCTGCGGCGTCTGTTCCTCCGGCTTCTCTGTCTGGTTTTCCGTCTCCGGTTCTTCCAGGCGCTCCGCCTGCGCCGGATCCTCCGCCGTCCCGTTCGCCTGCGGCTGCCTCTGCGCCGGATTCTTCCGGAAAAAGGTCATTGCCAGCAGTACCGCCAGAAGCGCCAGCAGAACGAGATCCGCCGCCAGAAACAATTTCCATTTGGAACCATTGTTTTTCATTCTGTCATACCTCTTCCGGCAGCAGCCAGGTCAGGAGATCTTCCACTGCCTGTTTTCTCATGCCGGGGGGCGTCGGCTCCCAGCCGGAAATCACTTCTCCGACATGGAGGCTGGACCGGTTGTAGGAAATCCCGCGGATTTCAAAATAGCGGTCGGGATATTTGCGTCGGTAAAATTCCACGAAATCCATGGCCGTTTCCAGCCGTTCAAATTCCGCCTCCGATTGCATGGACGATGCCGGGGCAGCCCCTTTGGAAGTTTCCTTTCCGTGATAAACAACATATCGATTGATCATAAACCCGTTCCCTCATTTTCTGCACTGTATTTCTGCTGCCGGATCTGTTTCGCCCTCTTTCTTCCTGCGAGCGTAAACCTCTGGAGCCGGTTCAGCGCCTTTTCCCGTTTCTCGATGGGTCTGGCATATTCATTCAGTACTTTCCGCAGACTCGCCTTCTCGTCCCGGAGCAGGGCAATCAGCTCCGGATAGTACACCGGAAGCGGATGATTGACCGTTCTCAGCTGCTGCAGATAGGGTGCCGCCTGCTGCTTATGCAGCCCTTCCCAGTATCCTTCGGTCATAAGCAGGTTGAGCATCTGCCTGCCCTGTGTACTCAGGCAGAAAACGGCTGTAATATCTTCCTTCCGGTTCCCGTAAGCCCCGCTGCTCAGTGTCGGCAGTTCATTCTTTGCAGGAAGAACGCGAATCATCCCGGCGTCTTTTTCTCCGGTCCCGGACGCGTCCGCCGTCCCGATCCGAAGATCCGCGCAGGAGCGGTCTCTCCAGCGGCAGTTATAGCAGGCTTTGCTGCAACAGCTGCCCAGTTCGAGCATGCGCGACAGGCCGTCCTTTTTCATCGGGACCGCCCTTTCCCTGCTTTCATCGTGGATCAGTATGAAGCTGTTTCCCTTCGTTCCGTTTTTATAGCGGTAACGAATCCGAAAATGATCCTGGCTGATCCCGTTTCTTCCCCGGAAGGAATGGCGGTATTTCTCCAGGAGCAGCTGTGTGGGCACACCGCCGCACACGAAATCTATATAACAGAGATTGTCTCTTTCTCCGAAGACCTTCCGCAAAGCTGCGATCTGGCAGGGTGCTCCTACCACAAGGGTCTTTTCCTCTGTCGTTTCCAGATGTTTCCAGACCGCGGAAAAATCGCTCTGGGAAAGCTTCACGCCCTGCAGAAGATTCAGCTTCTCCTCCGCGGTCAGGCCGGCGTACGGATCCTGCTGCCGGTCTGGAACCGGTTCCGGTTCCGGTTCTGTTTCACTCAGTCCCTTTTCCTCTGCCTTTTCCCTTTCGCTCTTCCCGGCGGACAAAGGCGCTGCAATCATGTCCTGAATCACGTCTTCAATGACATCATCGCTCAGATCGTACTCTTCTTCCCCGGTCAGCTCTCCGTCTCCGCTGTAGAACAGGGCAGCCGTACCGTCCAGCTGTTCCAGCTCGGCGATTTCCGCCCGCACTTCCTCCGTATCCGCCTCCGGCAGCATGCCGTCCGAAGCTTCCGGGTCAAACACGGCCGCTTCCTCCTCATCTCCGGTCTGGGTTCCGTCAATCCGGTCATCTGCATCTTCGGATCCTGTCCCGGCTGTCAATTCGTCGGTTTCTTCCAATCCCGGCCCGTCGGTCAGCGAATCTGCCTCTTCGGTTTCTCTCCCGGCCGTCATTTCGTCGGTTTCTTCGAATCCTGACCCGGCCGTCGGAGCGTCGGCGCCTTCGAATCCCGATTCGGCCTCCGGAGCGTCGGCGTCCCCGAATCCCGATTCGGCCGTCAGAACATCGTTGCCCTCGAATCCCAATTCTGCCGTCGGAGCGTCGGCGTTCTCCGGTTCCGACCCGGAGATCGGATCGTCTGTATCTTCCGACTGCAGCCCGGTCATCGGCCCGCCGGCTTCTTCGGATCCCGGCCCGGCCGCCGGTGCGTCATCCTCTTCGATTCCTGCCCCGACGGTCCGATCGTCGGCCTCTTTGAATCCCGGTCCGGCCGTCAGAGCGTCGGCGTCCTCGAATCCCGATTCGGCCGCCAGCGTGTCGGCGTCCTCCGGTTTCGCCCCGGAGATCGGATCCTCTGTATCTTCCGACTGCAGCCCGGCCATCGGCCCGTCGGCTTCTTCGGATCCCTGCCCGCTCATCAGCCCGTCGGCTTCTTCGAATCCCGGTCCGGCGGTCAGTGCATCGGTTTCCACGAAACTGCAGGGCGCAGCCTCTTCCGCCGCGCCGACCTGGTCCGGCTCCGTCTGCCCGCTGATCCCATCGAGTTCCTGGGGCGAAATCACAATATGCTTCGCGCCGACCCGTTCCTCATCGAACGCACACCCGGCCACCGCATATCCCTGTTTCAGAAGAAGTCCGGTCAGTCTGCGGGCAAGTCCCCCCGCATCCGAATCCTTCCGGATCCCTTCATCCTCATCCGAGTAGGACAGCAGCGTGCTTTCCCGGAGGAGAACCCCCTCCGCTTCTCCCTGCATCGGGCAGACCTGGGTGCATCTTCCGCAGCGGATACACAGATCCTCCCGGACGGAGGCTTCAAGAAACCCGTTTTCCTGCAGCGAAACCACGGCTGCCCCGGAGGGACAGACCGCCTCGCAGGCCCCGCATCCGCAGCAGAGGCTGTATATTTCACGTACGTGACGTATCTTTGGCAAATTGTCCGTATGATGCCGAGAAATCGTCTCCAGCGACCTGGTCAGAAACGACATCGACTTCAGCCGGAGCGCATCCAGTTTATACTGGACCGGAATAAAATCGGTTTTTCTCAGATACTGTTCCAGAGACGCATTATCGTCATACAGCCGGTCAAACAGGCCCACCGCATCCAGGATCTGTTTCATCCGTATATTTCTGCCGCTGAACGGGCCTACCGGATACCGGTTGAAGCAGCACATCTCTTTGTGAAACAGAATCGCCAGCAGTGTCGCATGATAGCAGTCCGTGCATACATAGGACGCACCGTGGATCAGCTCCGCAAACCGGGCCGGACCCACACTCTCTTTCAGAATTCCCGGCCGCTTCAGATCATTTTCGTAGGCAGGCACCGCCCGGACCGAAAGCCCCAGTCTCTGCGCCAGCTTATATGCCGCGTCCCAAAAGCTTCGTCTCCCGGAAAGGAAATAGATAAACATATAGGGTTCCGGCTCATCCGCCCCGGTTCCCTCCGCCGCCTTTTCCGAAAGTTCCGCCGCATCTGCAGCGGCCGCAGAAATTTCCGTCTCGCTCTGTATATCATCTGTCACGGCTTCCGCCTCACCTGGCGTTTCGTCCGTCACGGTTTCCGCTTCTTCTGGCGTATCGTCCGTCCCTGCTTTCAGGAGTGTTGCCGTCTCCGTATTTTCCAGGATCTCCTCCCCGTCAGAGGTCTCTTCGGGACGGCGTTCCTGTGCCGTTCCGCCGAGCGCGTCCTCGATCCAGGATACCGTCTCCGTCCCGCCGGCCGCAGCTTTCCAGTCTTTTCCGAAGTACTTCTCCCATTCTGCGCGGTCCAGCAGCAGAACCGGATCCGCCACCTCCTCCGTACGGATCTCATAATACTCGTTCAGCAGTTTCCTGCCGATCTCCTCGCGCACCGAGAGATGCCGGAAACGTTTCACCAGTTCCCCGATCCGCCGGCGCCGGTATTCATCGGACATCCCCTCGCGCAGGATACAGGGCGCATAGGCAATCATCCGCTCCGGATCATGGACAAAATCCAGGAACAGATGCGGGTCAAATGTGACCGCGGACCAGATCCTTTCACTGCCGCACACAAAGGCGTCGTACGTCTCATTCAGGCGTTCCAGATCGGACAGCGTCCTGCACTCTGACGTCATTGTCAGCTGCTCCTGACGGAATCTGTCAAAGTCTTCCCCGCTGATCCGGGGCGCCACCGGAGGATTTCCCGCCTCCCGAAGTTCCTCCCTCACCTGCTGCATAAAAGCGCTGCGCGCAGAGTTTTCCGGGATCGCCGAAACCTTTCCGTCCGGCAGATAGGAAATGATATCCGCCTCATGGCCCGCGCTTTGCAGAAACTTTCGAAGCGCAGCCGCCTGAAGGACCGTACCGAAGTTGTCATCCTTATAGAAAGTCATGATTGCTATTTTCATGATCATCCTCCATCCTGCAAACAACATCAGGCCCATCACCCGGAGATGATGAGCCTGTTGGTATGCCGGAAAACCGACGCGTCTGAAACAATCGGATCACCAGCCTGTATCGTATAGAATGGGCGCAGCGGGGCTCGAACCCGCGACCTCCCGCGTGTGAGGCGGACGCTCTCCCGGCTGAGCTATACTCCCATGACACAGCAGATATGCTTTGATCGCCGTGACAAAAGGTATTATAAACCACTTTGCAGGATTTGTGAAGTGTAAATTTTCGATTTCTGCAGGGATGCCGTTATTCACAGCCCTCATCCGTCCGCTTCCGGCGCCCGATGGCGCAGATAATACTTGAGCATCCGCTCATGATCTTCCTCGACCAGTGTCCCTTTCCATCCAAGCCCTGCGTTAAACTCCAGATGGTGAAGAAACTCATGCCGCAGCGTCTCCCGCACCTGCATCCGGATCCGCTCCTCATCTGCCTGTCCCAGCACAGCCATAAACGATCCGTAGTAGAGTACGATCTGCTTTCCGAAAACGCTGCCGAAGGAATACGTTCCCAGAATATAGAGATCGTCCGCCAGGCGTTTCGGGTGCAGATACACTGCAGGATCGATCAGCACGCCGCCGTCCAGATCCTGCAGCACATATTCCGGAAGAAGATCCAGTTCTTCTTTTGCAATCTGTTCAAATTCATCCAGTGAGATCATGTCAGGAAACCGTTGATGATCGCTTCCTCCGCCTCCTGTTCCGTAAGGCCGAGCGTCATCAGTTTGATCAGCTGTTCTCCGGCGATTTTGCCGATTGCGGCTTCGTGGAACAGCTCAGCATCCACATGGTTCGCCTCGAGGGAAGGAACGGCAAGAATTCTCCCCCGGTCCATGATGATGGAATCACATTCCGTATGTCCCTTGCACGGTGCGTTTCCTGTCACGCAGGCATCAAACTTCTGATAGGAATCGTCTCTGGCAACGGATCTGGAGACGACATCGGCGCTGCCTCCCTCTCCGTTGATGACAACCTTATAAACGCTCAGTGCGGTCTGGGAGCCGTGCGTCATCAGACGTTCGCGCACGACCAGGCTTGCGCCGGCCTTCAGCTCCGCCTCGGTCACACGCTCGGTCGAGTCAACACCCTTGATCTGGACCATCTCCATCTCCATTGTGCTGTTCTCTTCCATGTGAACTTCCGTCACCGGGTTCAGAATGCGTTTGCCCTGTCCGTCGCCGGAGCCATAATGCTTTTCCACATATTTGACCTTTGAATTCTTTCCGACGAAGAAGCGGTGGATGCCATCGTGTTCGGAATCCTGCGCCCCGCAGTTATCGATCCCGCAGCCGGCCACAATCACCACATCACAGTCCTCGCCGACGAAGAAGTCATTATAGACCGTCTCCTTCAGGCCGCTTTCGCTCAGTACGACAGGGATATGTACACTCTCATTATGCGTACCGGGTTTGATCAGGATATCGATCCCGCTTCCCCCTTCCTTCGAACGGATGTCAATGTTTGCCGTGGTATTTCTGCCGGCAAGCGCGCCGTTTGCGCGGAAGTTGTAGGCTCCCATCGGTACATCATGCAGATCCGCCACCTCACGGATCAGTCTTCTCTGTATATCGTCCATCTTCACCATATCCGCACCTCCTTACTTGAGCATAGCGCATGCATCCTGCGCTGCTTCCGTACCGACAACCGACGGGTAGACTTCATCCCGGGTACCCTGCTGTTCGATTCGTCCGTTTGTCAGCACAGCGATTTCGTCTGCAATGTTTAGAATGCGTTCCTGATGAGAGATGATGATGATGGAGCTGTCTTCAATATTTTTCCGCATGGATTCAAAGATCCGGATCAGATTCTGGAAACTCCACAGGTCAATCCCGGCCTCCGGCTCGTCAAAGACCGTCAGTCTGGTCTTGCGGGCAAGTACCGTGGCGATTTCGATCCGCTTCAGCTCGCCGCCGGACAGGGATGCGTTTACTTCTCTGTGTACATAGTCTCTCGCGCAAAGGCCCACTTCGGAGAGGTATTCACAGGCGGAAGCCACGGTCATCTGATTCCCGGCAGCGATGCGCAGCAGATCCAGCACCTTGATGCCCTTGAATCGCACCGGCTGCTGAAAGGCAAATCCGACACCCATCTTCGCCCGCTCGGTGATAGATTTTCCGGTGATGTCCACTCCGTCCAGAAGGATCTGCCCGGAAATCGGCTTTACGATCCCGGCAATCAGCTTGGCCAGGGTGGATTTCCCGCTGCCGTTCGGACCCGTGATCACAAAAAATTTCCGGTCCCCGACGGTGAGGTTCAGATCCCGGATAATCTCAATCTTTTTTCCTTCTTCTGTCACTTCGAAGGAAATATTTTTTAATTCAAGCATGTAGTTCTCCTGCTCCATTCTATTATATAATGTATTTTCTCAGGAAACCCCGATCGATTACACCGCCTTTGCTCTGCCCGGGTTTCCACAACAGCATAGCATAAAACCATTTGGAATGCCAGAGGAAAACTGGGACTTTACTTCCCGGCAAAACCGCGGTATCTTTGTGAGACGAAACACAAGCAGGAGGTGGAAGGATGGATCTGACAAAACTGACCGCTCTTTCTAAGACAGCGGACAGCACCGGCGGCACTGTCCGCCCGGTACCCCAGTTAAGAATCATGGAAAAGCTGGACGAATACATGGCGCTCACCGATTTTGAAGGCGCCGGCCGTCATCTTCTCTACTGGCTGGAGGAAGCGGTCCTTGGCCATGACCTTCGCGGGGAACTGATGATCCGCCAGGAGCTGATCGGACACTTCCGGAAAATCGGAGACCGGGAAAACGCCTTCCTGCAGGCCCGGGAAATCCTGCGTCTTCTGAAGGAAATGGACTATGAGGACAGCCTCAGCGCCGGGACAGCCTATGTAAACATCGGGACCGCATACAATGCATTCGGGGAGAATGAACGGTCCCTGGAAATGTTTGAAAAAGCCCGGGCCATTTACGAGGCTCATGAAACGGTTTCCCCTTCTCTGCTTGGAGGTCTGTACAACAATATGGCGCTCGCCTGTGCGGACATGGGCGCGTACGATTCTGCGTTTTCCCGTTTCTCGCAGGCTCTGGAGCAGATGGCCAGGGTACCCGGCGGCAGTCTGGAACAGGCCATCACCTGCCTGAATATGGCGGATGCCCTTGAGAAACAGCTCGGGCCGGAGCGAGCGCAGGAAAAGATCGACCCGCTGCTGGAGAAAGCGGAGCGGCTGCTGGAAGACCCGGAGCCTGTCCGGGACGGATATTACGCATGGGTCTGCGATAAATGCGCACCCGTTTTTGATTATTACGGATGGTTTGCTGCCGCCGCAGCCCTGCGGGAACATGCCGGGCAGATCCGGCAGGCCATCCGGGAAGGAGAATGACAGCGGTAATGGGAAAAGGAATGGAGCTCGCAAAGAGCTATTATGAAACATTCGGCGCTCCGATGCTGCAGGAGCAGTTTCCTTCGCTTCTGCCGCTGATTGCGGTCGGCCTGACCGGAAGCGGTTCGGAATGTTTCGGATACGATGATGAGGTTTCCTCCGATCACGATTATGAACCAGGATTCTGCATTTTTCTGCCCGGCGAAGACGTCGTTGACCGGCGTACGGCCTTCGCTCTGGAACGTGCCTACGCAAAGCTTCCGAAGGAGTATGGGGGCTTCACGCGCTCTTTGATGCAGCCGGCAGGCGGTCCGCGCCGAGGGGTCCTGCGGATGGCGGACTTTTTTGCGTCGCGTGTCGGCTCCGGCGACGGAGCGCTGACCCCGGCCCAGTGGCTCGGCGTACCGGATACCATGTTCGCGGAGGCAGTGAACGGAGAAATCTTTTACGACGGGAGCGGCGAAATGACCCGGATCCGCTCCGTCCTCTCGGACTGCCCGGAGGATATCCGACGGAAGAAGCTCGCCGGAGCACTGCTTCTGATGGCGCAGTCCGGCCAGTATAACTATGAACGGTGTGTCCGTCACGGCGAGACCGGCGCTGCCCAGATGGCGGTGTTTGAATTCGTCCGTCATACCATGGAAGCGGTCTTTTTGCTGAACCGTACCTGGCGGCCCTTTTACAAGTGGAGCTTCCGCGCCATGAGAAGCCTCCCGTCCCTTTCCCTGCTGGCGGAACTGCTGGAGTATCTCCTGGTGACAGACAACGACGAAGAGCTTGCCGCTTCAAAGCAGGAAGTCATCGAGGGAATCGCGGCGGATATCAGTGACGAGCTGGCCCGCCAGGAGCTGACAAAGGCTGTCTGCGGCGATCTCGAAAAGCACGCCTGGTCCGTGAATGACGGCATTGCGGACGCTTCGGTGCGGAACATGAACATACTGGCCGGCGTCTCTTCCCTCTGACGGGAAAGCCCTGGCCGGTTCTTTTCAGGGAAAGGAACTACAGCAAATGAAGATACATGGTCTACAGAAAATGACCCTTCTGGATTTTCCGGGCCGGGTCGCCTGCACGGTTTTTCTCGGCGGGTGTGATCTGCGGTGCCCCTTCTGTCACAATTTTGAACTGGTGGACGGCAGCGCTCCTCCGGTGATGGACGATGCGCAGCTGCTGGCGTTTCTGGAAAAACGCCGGGGGCTTCTGGACGGAGTCGCCATCACTGGCGGCGAGCCCACGCTGCGGCCGGATCTGCCCGATCTGATCCGCTCCATCCGGGCGCTGGGCTATGCCGTGAAGCTGGATACCAACGGCAATCATCCCGGAGTCCTCTCCTCTCTCCTGGAAGAAAATCTGCTCGACTACGCGGCAATGGATGTCAAAAATGCACCGGAAAAATATGCCCTGACCGCCGGCCTTGCTTCTTTTGACCTGTCCGCCGTGCGCGAAAGCCTCGCTCTGCTGCGGTCTTACCAGACCGAATACGAACTGCGCACGACCGTAGTGGATGAACTGCACGAGCCGGAGGATTTCCACGGCATCGGTGAGCTCGCGGCAGGAGCGCCGCGTTTTTTCCTGCAGGCCTTTACGGACCGGGATTCCGTTCCCTACGGCAATTTCCACGCCCCGTCCAGGGAAAAAATGGAAGCCTGTGCGCAGGTTCTTCGTCAATATGTTGCAGAAGTACAGTTGCGCGGCGTGGATCTCTGAGGAAATACGGCGCAGATCCGTCGGTTCCCACAGCCCTGACCGGGCCCCGCGCCGGAAGGGCGGAAAGCGCAGATTTCATCGTATTTTCGGATACGGAACGTGCAAATCCGCGTCCGGCCGGGCCTTTATGAGTGAACATCACATACTATATCTTGATCAAATTATTGCATTTTCTTTAAATCCACCACAACATATTGACACCCGCTGTAGGGTATGATAGTCTAATAATCGCTCTGGTTCTTCTGTTGCTCCGGTACCTCTGGTACTGGAGCATTCTATACGGAATGCAGTCATATTGCCGTTTTGGAACCGGACGCAGAATGGAAAAATAACACCGGAAAGGGGATCAGAATTTATGTACCAGGTAGTAAAGAGAGATGGAACGGTTGTGGAGTTTTCCATCTCCAAAATCAGCGATGCGATAACCAAGGCCTTCGACGCGATCAATAAAAACTATCATCCCAGCGTGATCGAGCTGATTTCACTGCACGTGACCTCAGATTTCGACAGCAAGATTTCGGATGGCAGGATTTCCGTCGAAGATATCCAGGACAGTGTCGAGAAAGTTCTCTCCGAGTCCGGGTATGCCGATGTTGCCAAAGCATACATTCTCTACCGCAAGCAGCGCGAAAAAGTCCGCAATGTCAATTCCGCTCTGCTCAACTACAAGGATCTGGTGGACGACTATCTGCAGATCAACAACTGGCGCGTAAAAGAGAATTCCACCGTGACCTATTCCGTCGGAGGTCTGATTCTTTCCAATTCGGGTGCGATCACAGCCAACTACTGGCTCAGCGAAGTGTACGATGATGAGGTCGCGGAAGCGCACCGCAGCGCTGCCATCCATCTTCATGATCTCTCCATGCTCACCGGCTACTGCGCCGGCTGGAGCCTGAAGCAGCTGATCCAGGAAGGCCTCGGCGGCGTTCCCGGAAAGATTACTTCCTCTCCGGCCAACCATCTGTCCACGCTCTGCAACCAGATGGTCAATTTCCTCGGCATCATGCAGAACGAATGGGCAGG
>CACXHD010000091.1 GCA_902767335.1 uncultured Lachnospiraceae bacterium | reverse complement strand
TCGTCTCGGAGCCGATCCGGGATCAGCACGGCCAGAAGACCTATTTTACAGCGCTGGCCTTTGTCCGGGAAAAACGGCTGATTGAAGGGGATATGAAGCATTACCAGATCGATACGGCTGCGGCGCAGCGGATCTCGGATCTGGAACGGGAACTCAAGATTACCAAAGACAACCTTCGAAAAACCGTCACGGAGCTGGAGTCGGTCAATGCAGAACTCCAGGCGGCGAACGAAGAGCTGCTGACGGCGAATGAGGAACTGCAGTCCTCCAATGAGGAACTCCAGTCGGTAAATGAAGAGCTTTATACCGTCAACGCCGAATATCAGGCGAAAGTCAACGAACTGGCTTCCGTGAACGACGATATGGCAAATTTCCTGTCCACAACCCTGATCGGCGTCCTGATGGTGGACCGGGAGCTGAATATCCGCAAGTACACGGAGTATATCGCATCCGAATTCAATATTATCGAGCAGGATATCGGCCGCTCTCTGCGGTACATCAACTATCACTTTGAGGGGATTGATCTCATTAAGCTGTGCAGAGATGTGCTGGAGACGATGGAGCCGGTGGAGGAAAACGGCGTTTCTGTCTCCGGGAAGACCTACATGATTCGTATTGCCCCATACCGGGTGATGGAAGAACGGGCGGCGGGAGACGAACTGCCCTCTGCCTCCGCGGAGACACCGATGCTGGTTCACGGGCTGGTATTGACCTTCGTGGATACGACAAAACAGATCGACGACCAGGAGCAGATGGAGGCGATGACCAAAGCACTGCGGGCGGCCGTTCACTCAAAACAGGAGAAGGAGACGTTCCTTTCGCATATGTCTCATGATATGCGAACGCCGATGACGGCCATCTACGGGCTGACGCAGCTGAGCCTCGCGGAGAAGGATCTGCCGGCCAACATCCGCGACAGCCTGGAGAAGATTGAGACTTCCAGTGTCTACCTGCTGGATCTGATCGAAGAGGTGCTCGAGACCAGCCGGATCAACGCAGGAAAAGTCGTGACCGTAAGTTCGGCGCATCGGGAAAATGAACTGCTGACAGCCGTCGAGGCGATTGCAATGGAGCAGGCGAAAAGGGCAGGGATCACCTTCAAAATGAATATTACCGGCTCCAAGAACCGATATGTTCTGATGGATCTGCACCATGTCGAGCGGATTCTGATGAATCTTCTTTCCAACAGTATAAAATATACGGAATCGGGCGGAGAGGTAAGCTTCGAAAGCGCAGTCACATATCTGAAAGACCGGACGAAGCATGTATATAAGATTCGCGACAACGGAATCAGCATGAGTACTTCCTTCCAGGATAAAATGTATCTTCCGTTTGAACGGGGAGACAATGCGGAGGGATATCACAGCGGAACCGGCCTGGGGCTGTATATTGTCAGAAGTCTGGTCGATCTGCTGGGCGGCAGCATCAGCTGCATCAGTGAAGAGGGGAAGGGAACCGAATTTACTGTTACCTTGACCTATCCGATGGCGACGGAGGAACAGATCGCGCGGGAACTCAACCGGGCGGAAACCTATGAGGACCAGGTGCTTTACGGGAAAAATGTTCTGCTGGCCGAGGATAACCAGCTGAATGCGGAAGTGATCATCCGGCTGCTGTCGATGAAGGAAATTCATTCCGACCTTGCCTGCGACGGACAGGAAGCCGTGGAACTCTACAAGAGCCATGGAGCCTATAATTATCAGGCGATTCTGATGGACCTTATGATGCCGGTGCGCTCCGGGGAGGAAGCCGCCGCCATGATCCGGGCCATGAATAAAGAAGATGCTGCGAGCATTCCGATCATCGCACTGACGGCGGATGTGACCGGCGAGGAAGAAGAAAGATGCGCCAGAGCCGGAATGAACGGCTGTATTTCCAAACCGATTGATTCATCCAGACTGTATGCGAAGCTGGCAGAGGTTTTTGAGTAGAAAGGAGAGCGCATGTACAGAGGAGAAACTGAGGGAGGAAACCGAAAGGCTCTGCCGGCGGAGAGGACAGAGCCGGAGGAAGCGGAATCAGAGATCTCTGCGGAAGGGGAGGATCTGATGGAGAGCCTGAACGTCTGGGGCGCCAGGCCGGAGGAAGCGATGCGCAAGAGCATCGATGACTGGGATTATTATCAGAAGATGCTGTTTCGCTTCAGCCGAAATCCGCTGCTGTCGGAGGCGGATGTATTGTATCTGGCGCGGGACTGGAAAGAATTGTACCGCTGCGTCCATGAAATCCGGGGTTCGGCCGGCATGCTGGGCCTGATGCCGCTGTACCGCGCGGCAAAAGAGCTCACCGGCCTGCTGGGCGGGCAAAGATACGAAGCGGAGGAACTTCCGGAAGAGCGGATTTGTGAAGTGAGAAAAAGTCTGAATGATTTTGACCGGGAACGGGACCGGTTCCTTGCGATTATGCAGCAGCACAGGATCAGCGAAGCCAGCTGATCGGAAGAGCGTCGGCATAATGCAAAAGAAAACCTGGTTTCCCTGCGTCCGGACAGCTGCAGCCTCGCAGAGCTTTCACCGGGGGTGACAGCGGGCCGCGGCCTCTCGTAACTTTCGCTGTGAAATCCGTTCGGATCCATACGGATCCCATGCGGGGGACGGGATTTCAGGACGCCTGCTCCAGAAGCTTTTTCAGTGTGACAATCTTGACACAGTCCGTGAACAGCTTCGCAGCCAGTTTCAGATCTTCCAGTGTCGGATACGTCGGCGCGATCCGGATATTGCAGTCGAGCGGATCTCTCCCGTAGGGCCAGGTGGCGCCGGCACCGGTCAGCGTCACGCCGGCCTTTTTCGCCATTGCGACAATCTTTTTCGCACAGCCGGGCATGGAATCGAAGCTGATGAAATAACCGCCCTTCGGACAGGTCCAGTCACCGGCGCCGGTACCGCCGAGGTTTTCGCTGAAGATCGACTCAACGGCTTCAAATTTCGGACGGATAATCTCCGCATGCTTGCGCATATGCTGGGTCATGCCGTAGATATCTCCGAAGAAGCGGACATGCCGCAGCTGGTTGACCTTGTCGTGACCGATGGTCTGCATTTTGAGGTGGCGGCGGATGTCTTCCAGATTATTCGGGGAAGTAGCCATGGCCGCAATACCGCTTCCGGGGAAGGTGATCTTCGAGGTGGAAGCAAATTTATACACCAGATCCGGATTGCCGACCCGCTTGCATTCCGCCAGAATTTCAATGAGATAGTCCTGGTCAATGTCATAGAGATGGTGAATGCCGTAAGCATTATCCCAGAAAATCCGGAAATCGGGAGCGGCGGGCCTCAGGCGGGCAAAGCGGCGTACGGTCTCGTCCGAGTAGGAATAGCCCTGGGGATTGGAATATTTCGGGACACACCAGATTCCCTTGATGGTCTCATCCTCGGAAACCAGGCGCTCGATCATATCCATGTCCGGTCCGGTGGAGGACATGGGGATCGGGATCATCTCGATGCCGAAATACTCTGTGATCGCAAAATGGCGGTCATATCCGGGCACGGGGCAGAGAAATTTCACTCTGGGCAGTTTGCACCAGGGGGTGTTGCCCATGATCCCGTGGGTCATTGCCCGGGAGATGGTATCAAACATCACATTCAGCGACGAATTTCCGAAAAGAATGATGTTGTCCGGATTGTTCTCCATCATATCGCCGATCAGGACCCTGGCTTCACGGATGCCGTCCAGAACGCCGTAGTTGCGGCAGTCCGTTCCGTCTTCACATCGAAGATCCGCGTCCGAATCAAGTGAATCCATCATGCCCATGGACAGATCAAGCTGTTCGGTGCAGGGTTTTCCCCTGCTCATATCAAGGTGCAGATCCATATCCTGGAACTTCCGGTATTCGTCTTTTGCCACAGCAAGCTCCTGTTCAAGCTCTTCCCGGGACATTTCTGTATAAAGTTTCATAAATAGTCTTCCTTCCTGAAATCTGCGAAAATCCGGTCACAGACCGGAAAAAGCAATATTCCCTCGCGGTGTCATTTCCATATCATTACATAAAATCTGCATTTTTTCAAGTGAAAGAGAGCAGGAGGCCGGGGATTTGTGATTGTGCACCTTCTTCGAATCTGTTATACTGGGACAGGCTGGTTCCAGATTTTCGATATGATCCGGCGGTTTTTCTGGTAATGGAAAGTCCCGTTCCCGGGCGGTGCAGCCCTGAGCGGCAGTTTTGGAAGAACAGAAAACCAGCGGATCCATCATGGAGGTCAACATGCCATATATTATTACAAATGGCAGCTCGTATTGTCACAGAACCCGTACAAGGGCAGTAGAGATTGTGACCGATGCGGCAGCTGCCACAAGGTTTTCTTCCCGTGCGGCTGCTGAAGGTCTGCTTTCGAGAGCGACCAAGAAGCTGAAGGGATTTTCCGTCAGTGAGGTACCGGCGGACAAGACCGGCGCGGACCGGAATCCTTCTGAGAAGGAGCATGCAGCAGAGGAAAGAAAACCGGAACCAAAGGACGCCGAGAACCAGAAGCAGCAGACGGAAAAGCGCAGACGCGGCCGTCCGCGGAAAAACGCACAGGAGACGGAGGCAGCGGATAAGGGGCATTCTGCAGGGAAAAAGCAGGAGAACAGTGAACATTCCGAGCGGAAGGAAGGAAACGGGGAAACAAAATCCGGCGGCCGCAAGGAGAGAAACTCCGGCAGATCCAGAAACAGAGGCAGAGGAAAGGCAAAAGAAGCTGCGGTGAAAGAGGCTGCTGCGGAAACGGCGGCGGCAGAAGCTGTGCAGGAAGAGATTGCTGCGGAAATGACGGCGAAAGAGACTGCTGCGGAAACGGCGGCGGCAGAAGCTGTGCAGGTAGAGACTGCTGCGGAAACGGCGGCGGAAGGAACTGCCGCAGAAGAACCGGCGAAGACGGAGCCGGAGGAAGCCGAGCAGGAAGTACCGGCGGAGCCGGAGGAAGCTGCGCAGGAAGAAACTGATGCGGAAACAGAGGCGGCAGAAGCTGCCGCGGAAGAGGCGGAGGAAACTGCCGCGGAAGATCCGGCGGAAGCAGAGGCAGAGGAAGCTGCCGCGGAAGCGGAGCCGGAGAAAGCCGACGCGGAAGAAGCGGCGGAAGCAGAGCCGGAGGAAGCCGACGCGGTAGAGACAGCGGAAGCGGAGGCTGAGGAAGCCGCTGCGGAAGAGACGGCGGAAGCGGAGCCGGAGGAAGCCGATGCGGTAGAGGCGGCGGAAGCGAAGCCGGAGGAAACCGATGCGGTAGAGGCGGCGGAAGCGGAGCCGGAGGAAACCGACGCGGAAGAAGCGGCGGAAGCGGAGCCGGAAGAAGCTGCGCAGGAAGAGGCTGCCGGGGAAACAGAGGCAGAAGAAGCTGCCGCAGAAGAGCCGGCGGAGACGGAGTCGGAAGAAGCCGCTCCGGACAAGGACGCTCCGGCGGCGAAGGAAGAGACCGAAGCCCAGAGAAAGCTGTCTGTGTTTGAACGGATTCAGGCTGCTTCTGCAAGGCTCTGGGGCAGTGATCCGAAGAAAGTGACGACGCCCGCCGTACGCCACAAAAAGCCGGAGGAGCGCCCTGCAGCAGAGGAGCCGGAGGCTGTGTCGCAGCGTCGGGATGCTTCCGAACGGAGCGAACGGAAGACGCTGAAAGAGCAGAGAAATTTCAGAAACCGGAGAGATCAGAGAGATTCCAGAGATCCGAGAGATCAGAGAGATTCAAAAGATCCGAGAGATCAGAGAGATCAGAGAGATTCGAGAGATTCCAGAGATCAGAGGGATCCGAGAGAACGGAAGAACCCGGAGGAAGTAAGACCGTCTGAGGCAGCTGTGGAACAGACGCCGGAAACGGAAACTCCGGCGCTGCCGATTCCGGCAGAGGAATCTGCCGTCAGCCAGGATACGTCCGGACGACATCAGGGGCGCAGTAAGAAACAGAACCGGCGCAGACAGGAAATGGTGACGGGTTCGAACGCTCCGGAGAGCGCGGAAGAGATTTCCTACAAACTGCCGCAGCGCTCTGAAACCGAAAAAGGAAACGGAAAAGACGGGGCGGCCCGCAAAGCCGGACCGGAAGCCGAAAAACCGGTTGAAAAATCAACCGAAAGAACAAACGGAAAAACCAGGACAGAGCATGCCGGGAGCGACCCGGGCGGAAATGAGCGGCCTGACGGAAAAGGGACCAGCAAAGTCAGGACAACCCGCAGACGTGGAAGCAAGATGACGGAAGGCATGCGACAGCAGAAAACCGAGCGCGAAAATGCGCAGAGCAAGCGCAGATTCTTCACCACACAGGAACGAAATCTGATTTATAACCGTTCCGAGGGTCATTGCGGTATCTGCGGAAGATTTATTCCCCTCGAAGAATACACCATCGATCATATTATTCCGCTCTCCAAGGGAGGAACCAATGATCTGGACAACCTTCAGGCCTGCTGCAGCTTCTGCAACAAGGCAAAGGACGACAGTATGGGGGAGGACTTCTATACCAGGATTGAACGGATCTTTCTGTATCAGGCCCGCCTGAAATATGGGAAAAAACAGGTGAAACGGCTGAAGAAGACGCTGAAAGAACTGGAAGAAGAATAAAAGCAAAAAATAGTGGGGCTGCCGCTTTAAGTAAAAAGAAGATTTACTTAATGCGGCAGCCCCGTTTTGTCTGCGGTTATTTGTTTGTTTTATCTGTTTTTATCCTGTCTGTCCCGCCCGGGAACGCCTTATTCCAGCTCGCTGCGGTCTCCGAGGACAACGCTCACGGTTTTCTCGGTATAAGCTCCGTCCCCGTTGCTGGAAACGGTCAGGTCGACGGTTTCGCCGGCGGCGTAATACTGGAGCAGGTACTGAAGATCCTGGATGCTGACAACGGGTTCACCGTCAAAGGCGGTGATGATGTCGCCCTCGGAAAGACCCGCTTTTTCAGCCGGGGAATCCGGAGCAACGTAGGTCAGATACAGGCCTTCCGGAATATTGTACAGCATGTTCGCTTCACGGGATACGCTCTGTCCGTTGATGCCCATATAGCCCATCTTGTCTTCCTCGAGTTTGACCCTGGGCTCTTCCGTCATCAGTTTCTCCAGGATCGGCATTGCCTTGGAGATCGGGATCGCATAGCCCATATTCTCCGCGATGCTGGCGGAAGCCATGGCAGAGTTGATGCCGATGACTTCGCCGTTCATGTTCAGCAGAGCGCCGCCGCTGTTGCCCATGTTGATGGCCGTATCGGTCAGCAGCAGACCTTCATATTCCTGTACGCCGGAATAGCTCCCGGACCCTACGCTGATCGTACGATCCTTGGCGCTGATGATACCGGTGGTCACAGACTGGCCGTACCCCAGCGCGTTGCCGATGGCGACGACCTGTTCGCCGACCCGCAGACTGTCGGAATCACCGATCCGGGCAATCCGCAGCTGCGACATGGTCTCTTCGGGGATATCCTCAAGCGCTACGGCGACAACCGCCAGGTCCACGGAAGGATCCGTGCCCTTTACCTGCGCCGGATACGAAGTGTCATCGATGAAGGTGACCGACAGCTCCGATGCGTCTTCAACCACATGGTTGTTGGTGCAGATCAGAAGCTCCGTATCATTGCTGCCGAGGATGATGCCGGAACCGGCGCTCTCGGATTCATACTGGAACGATCTCCGGTAGAAGAAGCTGTTGATTTCCTGCACGGATTTGTTCGTGATGGCGACGACGGCCGGCATCGAAGCTTCCGCCAGATCCGCCACATTGGAATAGGAGAGACCCTCCTCCGAATCATAGGGGATTTCCGAAACCTCCTCCGGAATATTGACATCCGCAGCCTGTGCGTCCGCCGCGGTCTCCGTCATGGGGATTTCCGGCTGGGTTGCCTGGCTGACAAAAGCGGACCCGGCAATCAGTGCCGTCCCGAGAACCATACCTGTTGCGATTGCGATATATTTTCTTTTCATCATGAAGTACCTCCTTCTTTCTGATCTGTTTACAGGTATAAATCGTAAATGTGGCAAATTTGTGAACGGAAAATGACCCTTTTGTGACCGATTCCGCGTCAGGCTGTGCGGCGAGACTTGAATACTTCATCCATTTAAAGTATGATAGAGACACAGAGTACAATCTGTGCAGTAAGGACCTGCGGAGAAATGAACTGTGCAGTCGACACAGGCTGCCGGACTGCAGGTTCCGGGAATTTGGGAGGAATACAATGGATCAGAGAAGCTTATACACACCGTTGAAAGAGGAAGGGCTTACCACCCTGATCATCCGGTATGATTACAAAACGGGAAAAGACTATATGACGGCGGCCAAAGAGTGGGAGAAGGACATCCGCTGGGAGGATTATGGAAAGACCTTCTATACGGAAAGTCTTCTGACCCGGGACGACATCCGCCTCAACGATGCGCAGACCCGGCAGCTGTTCCGGAAATACGGGCTGGAGGATTACCTGGAGGAGGTTCTTGACCTGCTGCGCGCGGGGAAATATTTCGGACTGGACTGCTATTATAATGCCCAGAAGGACTGGCGTTTTACCGCCAATATTCATACCTACCGTCTCGGCCATCATAATTTCGAGCACTGCATCTACACCGGCGGCATCCGCCGGCATGAGAAGGATGAGCCGGAGATCGACGTACTGATCGACGGACTGAACCTGGCCAGAGCGGAATCCCATAAACATGTCATGGCCGGGCTGCACTACGGGGGCGGGAAAATTACGGTCCAGGCGGAACAGGTAAATCTGGAAGCAAAGGATGAACTCGGCTTTCTTGCCTACGCGCTGGACAAAGTCCGCTTTTTCACCGGTCCGGACATGCGCTACCCGGTGGAACTTGCGGATGTACTGACGCAGTACACGCCGTATATCAACGGAGGTACGGTGAACAATCCGATCGGAGCTTCCGGCGATCCCACAGCCTGGGGGACCGAAGCGGCCATGAAGGAGGCGGCGGAATTCCTCTGGGGAAGCCCGAGCCTGAAAGGGCGGACCGTTGCCGTGATGGGACTGGGAGCCGTCGGGTTCCCCCAGGCCGGATATCTGATTCAGGACGGCGCGCAGCTGATTGTCGCGGATCCGGATCACAGCCGGATCGATGCACTCCGGGAGATGTATCCGGACGCCGGGATCCGGGAGGCTGCTCCGGAGGAAATCCTTTCGGTCCGGGCGGATATCCTCTGCCCCTGCGCGATCGGAGGCATTCTGGATGCGCAGGCCATTGACCGGCTGAATGTTGCCATGGTCTTCGGCGCGGCCAATAACCAGCTGGCGGCAAAAACCATCGAAGAGGAAATCGCTCTGGCGGACCGCATTGCCGCGCGCGGCATCCTGTATGAAGAGTGCTGGGTGCATAATATCGGAGGCGTGATCTCCGGCGCGGTGATGCACACCGACGGAGAGAAGGCGGACCGCGCCGCTCTGATGGAGCGGGTGAAAGAGACCTGCGCTTCCAAAACGCGGGAGAACCTGCGGGAGGCAAAGGAAAAAGGGATCACACCGACGCAGAACGCCTATGAGAAGGTCGAATCTCTGATCTATGAATGAGGATAAACCGATATGAATATATGTACTTCCTGCGGAGGAGAGCTGCGGTATGACATTGACTCCGGCAGACTGCTCTGTTCTCATTGCGGCAGTACGTTTGAACCGGAGGATTATGACAGAGGCAGGGACTACGCCAGGGCGAACCTTCTGACCTGTCCCTCCTGCGGCGCACAGATCATCCGCGTGGACAACAGCGCTGCCGAATACTGCAGCTACTGCGGAAGCTTTGTCATGCAGATGAGCAGCGAGACAAAGGGAAAATGGCCGCAGTACATCATTCCTTTCAAAATGAACCGGGAGGACTGCAAGACCAGTTATGCCGCCCATGTACGGCGAAATCTGTTTGCCCCCCGGCAGCTGCGCGATCCGGACTATCTGGAACGCTTCTGTGGATTTTATATTCCGTACTGGGTATACGACGTCGGTTTTTCGAAGGAACCCCATCTTCAGGGGTTTACCTCCACCCGGGAGGGCGATTACCTTCGGATCACCAGCTATGACTTTTACGGGGA
This sequence comes from uncultured Lachnospiraceae bacterium, assembly GCA_902767335.1. Classification (GTDB taxonomy): domain Bacteria; phylum Bacillota; class Clostridia; order Lachnospirales; family Lachnospiraceae; genus Merdiplasma. The sequence continues at coordinate 7,021 of CACXHD010000091.1, read as the reverse complement.
TCTGCAGGCGGATATGAACGGGATCACCTACGACGCGTCAGCATCCTTCGACGACAATATCAGCGAACGGATCGGCCCCTTTCAGACCGCGCAGATGAAGCCGTTTACGCCCTCGTATCTGTTCGGGTTTTCGGCGGATACGGCGGACGTCCCGTCTTCCGTATATCGTACGGATGCGAGAAATTTCGCGGCGGACGAGGTCATGGAACGCCTGATGAACGCCTATGGCATGGAGGAATACCAGACGACGAACCGCGCCCACAGCACGAATGCGTCCGCGCTGGGCGCAGAGGTGAAGCAGGTCCGTCAGGCGATGCTGCCGGTCTGGTTTCTGACCTGGCGAAAAAAGGACAGAGTTGCCTACAGTGTCGTCAATGGAGAAAACGGGAAAATCTATGCCGAGATCCCGCTGGATCTGCGGAAATTTTTCCTCGGCGTCCTCCTGTGCGCCCTGCCCCTGTTCGCCCTGCTGGAGCTGCTTGTGACGATCACGGCACAGGGAGCGATGATGTGCGCTTCATTGCTGTCACTGCTCGCATTTGCCATGTACCATCACCAGATCCATATCATCAATGCCCGTGCGGCAAACGTGGGAAACAAAGGCGCAAAAAGAGCAGCCGGATACCAGGCCGCGGACACGCCGCAGAAGGACAGCCCGGGAGGGCGCTCTGGAAAAGGGAAAAAGGCGCGGCGCCGGGAAGCCTTGCAGCGGCGGAAACGGGATGCGGATCCGGAGACGACCTTCCTTGCGCGTATTACGAGCCCCCTGGCTCTGGTCCTGATTCTGGGAGTCATGCTTGTGCTGACGCTGCTGGGAGGCGGCCTTGTGGATACGGTGGCCTTTTCCGAGGCGAATCTTCTGATCTATCTGGCCTTTGCGATGGTTCTTGCGGCAGAGAGCATCCTGCTCAACCGGGACGCATATCTGACGGGCGGCTGGCGCAGACTGCTCCCGGCTGCCGGTTCCTGGTGCGCAGTCCTGATCCCCCTGGTGATCCAGCTGATCAGCCCGCCGCAGGACTGGTGGTATTATCTCGGAGCCATTGCGGCATTTGCCGGAATGGGAGCGACCCTGACGATCACGATTCTTTTTTACAACCGGAGCATCACGCGGGAAGTTCCGAAATTCTTCAGAGCAGAAAATCCGTCTGCGAAGGAGGGCGTATGAAAATAAAAAGAATCCTGCAGCTGCTTGCGGCTTTAAACCTCACGGCGCTCTGGCTCCTTCTTCTGCCCGCGGCGGCCGGGGCCGTGCCGGTCCGGGTCAGCACAAACCCGGAAACCGGATATCCGGTTTGCATTCAGGACGATGCGCAGCTGATTACGGAGGACTCCCTGGCAGAGCTGGCACAGCAGATGGAAGAAATCACTGCCTGGGGCGGCGCCGCGTTTGTGACGACGACAAGCACCCACGGACTTACCACCGGAGACTATGCCAGAGAGCTTTACCGCGGCTTTTTCCGCAGGGATTCGGGAATTCTGTTCCTGATCGACATGCAGAACCGGAAAATCTGGATCTTCAGCGACGGAAAAATTTATTCCGTGATTTCAAAACCGCGCGCAGCCGTCATAACGGACAATGTATACCGCTACGCCAGCAAAGGCTGGTATTATCAGTGCGCTTCTGAGACATTTTCCCAGATCCTTCAGCTGCTGCAGGGCGGAAAGATCCTGCAGCCGATGAAACACATCAGCAACGCCCTGGTGGCGCTGGCTGCAGCAATGATCCTGTGCTACGCCTTTGCACGGAGGACCTCCCAGAATCTCCGGCCTTCGAAGGAAGAGATCTTCGGCGCGGCGGCCGCCAGCTTTGCGGTGGCCAATGTCAAACGGGAACTGACCGGGGAAAGACTGGAATATTCCCCGGTGGAGACCGGCGGCGGAGGCGGAGGCGGCAGCGGCGGTGGCGGCGGAAGCAGCGGCGGCGGTGCCGGACACAGTTTTTAGGACGGACACAGTTTTCAGGAAGTGCAAACGTATGCCGGTTTTCGTGGAAACCGGAAAGAAATAAGGAGGAATGAGAAGTATGGCAATCCGACGGGCCAGAAACACAGACACGGAGGATGTGCTCCGCCTGCTGGTGCAGGTAAACATGGTTCATCATAACGGACGGCCGGACCTGTTCCGGGGACCGGCGACCAAATATTCGGCGGAAGAACTGGCGGAAATCTTCGCGGATGACAACCGCCCGGTCTTTGTCATGACCGATGAGACCGACACCCATGTGCTCGGCTACGCATTCTGCGTCTTCCAGCAGCATATCGGAAGCAGCCTGATGACCGACATCCGAACTTTGTATATCGATGACCTGTGCGTGGATGAAACCCTGCGCGGGAAACACATCGGCCGCCAGCTCTATGAACATGTCCTGCAGTTTGCCCGGGAGAACGGCTGCTATAATGTCACCCTGAACGTATGGTCATGTAATGAAAGCGCGATGCGCTTTTATGAGAAGTGCGGCTTGAAACAGCAGAAAATCGGGATGGAAGTGATTCTCTGACGAAAGATTGATTATTCAAAAATAATCTTTAAAAATTCATGTGAATCTGCTATGATGAACGTTGTATGTATTTTAGGAAGAACTGTAAAGGAGGTCTTAACATGAAAAAATCAATGGTTTTATTCGCAGCGGCGGCAATGATGACCGGCTGCATGGCTATGGGCGCAGCGGCAGAAGACGGCAAGGTCTGGAAGGTCGCCACGGACACGGTTTTCCGTCCCTTTGAATACACCGATGAGAGCGGCGAATTTGTCGGCATCGATGTGGACATTCTCAAGGCAATCTCGGAAGATCAGGGATTTTCCTATGAGCTGAACAGCCTCGGCTGGGACGCATCCATCGCTGCATGCCAGGCCGGACAGGCGGACGGCATGATCGCCGGCGCTTCCATCACGGATGAGAGAAAAGAAAGCGGCTGGACATTCTCCGACGGTTATTACAATGCAACCCAGAGCATGACGGTGAAAGACGACTCCGATATCGCCTCCTTTGATGACCTGAACGGCAAGACCGTCGGCGTCAAGACCGGTACGCAGGGCGCTTCCTACGCGGAAAGCCTGAAGGACGAGTACGGATTCGAGATCACCTATTATGAGGATTCTGCGACGATGTACCAGGCAGTTCTCGGCGGACAGGCTGTTGCCTGCTTCGAAGATACGCCGATCATGGCTGCGTCCATTCAGGACGGCAATCTTGCTCTGAAGATCGTGGAAGGCTCCGAGAACGAAGGCGCTCCCTACGGCTTCGCGATTTTCACCGAGGACAGCCAGGAACTGCTCGATATGTTCAACGCCGGCCTTGCGGACATCATCGCAGACGGCACCTATGAAGAGATCATAGCGAAATATCTGGGCGAAGAAGCTGCCAAGATGGCGGTGGAATCCTTCGGCGCCGCAGAGGAAGAGGCTGCTACCGAGGCTGAATAAGAAGAAAATAAGAATCGGCGAAGGGGGCTGACATATGGCTTTGATTATCAGCAAATACGGAATGCTTCTTCTGAGGGCAATGGGACAGACGCTGCTGCTGGCGCTTCTGGGTCTGTTCTTTGCCTGCATACTCGGAATGATCTTCGGGCTGATGAGTGTGCTTGACAACAAACCGTGCAAGATCATCGCACGGATCTTTGTGGATGTGATCCGGGGCGTCCCCATGATCGTTCTGGCATATTTCATCTACTTCGGATTTCCGTATCTGGTAAACAATATCCTGCACGGCAGTATTACGCTGACGGCACTGCAGGCCGGAACCATCTGCCTGGCGCTGAACTGCGGCGCCTATATGGCGGAGATTATCCGCGCCGGGATCCAGTCCGTGGATGCAGGCCAGATGGAAGCCGCCCGGAGCCTTGGACTTCCCTACTGGAAAGCCATGCAGAAGGTCGTACTTCCGCAGGCGATCCGGACGATGATCCCGAGCATCATCAACCAGTTTATCATCACGCTGAAAGATACGTCGATTCTGTCTGTCATCGGTTTCCCGGAGCTGGTCAATACCGCGAAGAACGTCGTGGCCAATACCTTTATGTCGTTTCAGACCTGGGGAATTGTCTCCGTGATGTACCTGGTGATCATTCTGTCGCTGTCAAAAGCGGCGAAAGTCATCGAAAGGAGGATGAACGTTGGGCGCTGAGAATCGCAGCAGCCGTGCAGACGGCAGGAAAGTCAAGATCCATGTCTCTCACCTGAGAAAAAATTTTGACAGCCTGGAAGTCCTCCGGGACATTTCGAATGATATCTACGAGGGCGAGGTGGTCGTGATTATCGGGCCGTCCGGAAGCGGAAAATCCACCTTCCTGCGCTGCCTGAACCGTCTGGAGGAAATCACCGACGGAGAAGTGATCATCGACGGCGTGGATATCACGGACAAAAAAGCGGATATCAATCATGTCCGGGAAAGAATCGGCATGGTATTCCAGCATTTTAACCTCTTCAACAATATGAACGTCATCAGCAATCTGATGCTGGCCCCGGTGGAGCTGAAAAAAGCCGACAAAAACCAGGCCCGGGAAGAGGCGATGAAGATGCTGGAGCGGGTCGGGCTGGCCGATAAGGCGGAGGCGTATCCGTCACAGCTCTCCGGCGGACAGAAGCAGCGCGTGGCCATCGCGCGGGCGCTCTGCATGAAGCCGGATATCATGCTGTTCGACGAGCCGACCAGCGCCCTGGACCCGGAAATGGTCGGGGAAGTCCTGCAGGTTATGAAACAGCTTGCGGCGGAAGGCATGACGATGGTGATTGTCACCCACGAGATGGGTTTTGCCAGAGAAGTGTCCGACCGGGTGATCTTCATGGACGGCGGCTATATTGTGGAAGAAGGGACGCCGAAGGAAGTGATCCTCAACCCGAAAGAGCCGCGGACCATAGACTTCCTGAACAAGGTACTATAGTCAACGAGCAAAGAAAAGAGCCGTCCGGCCTGCTTATGAAAGATAAACAGGCCGGACGGCTTTGTTGATTCGTCTGAGATTTTCACAGTCCCTTCAGTTCTGTTCGTAATCTTCTATGATTTTCTGCAGCCGGGGAAAAGCCCCCTTGTAGATCAGGGACAGCAGCTTGTCCAGGTGGCGAAGCGCCGTCTCCAACTCTTCCTCCGAGATCAGATGGTCCCGGTGCGCGTCCGCCAGCTCATCGAGGTCGACGACCCGGACAAATCCGTCCGGATAGACGATGACGTCCGCCAGAAGATCCGTGAACACATAGGTATCCGTGTCCCGGTCGTAGGTGTGGGAAACAATATCGCAGTACCAGCTGATCAGCCGGTCCTCATGATCATAGAATTTGCTCACTTTAAACCCGCGGTCGAGAAAATAGCAGGAATAGCCGTGACTCAGCGTCTTCTTGGGCTTCAGGGTATTCCACTGGGTGATAATGGTCTCTGCATCACGGTGAAGTATCAGATCGTCTTTCAGTTCTACACATTCAGCGGGTATAATTCGTTTCCGGAAAATCGTCGGTTTGCTCATAATGTCCTCACACCAGGAAATGACAGATGAAAGCTGTATAAAACCCATCGCAAACGACAAGGGACTCTTTGCGGTGCTTCTTAAAGTATACCATATCGTACCGGAGAAAGTCACCCGGATTCTGGTTTCTTTCTTACTATTTACAGCCTGGGGGCGTACGGCTGTTACTATTCACAGCCCGGGGGCGTACAGCTTTGTCGGCTGCGAATCATAACTTTCTTTTTTTGCGGACAAGCTGTATACTGAAAAGAAGAAACCCGATTGAATTTTATTCAGAGGAGAGAACGAAATGATTCAAAAAGCAATTGCCCAGCTGATCTGTTACGCAATGGCGACCGGACTGATCGAAAACGAGGACAGTATTTATACGGCAAACCGGCTCCTGGACCTGCTGCATCTGGATTCCCTGGCGCCGGAGGCGGAGCAGGAGATTCTGGAATATGAGGCGGCGGGAGAAGCGCACCGGAAGGATATGATCCGGGCCCTGCCCGGGATCCTGGACCAGATCTGCACTTATGCATATGAAAACGGACTGATCGAAGATAACACGGTGACTTATCGGGACCTGTTTGATACGAAGGTCATGGGACTGCTGACAGACCGTCCGCACAATGTGACGCGCCGCTTCTATGAACTGTACGAGATGGACCCGCGGCAGGCTACGGACTGGTATTATGATTTCTCGCAGAATACGGACTATATCCGCAGATACCGGATTGCGAAGGACGTAAAGTGGGTCGCGCCGACGGAATACGGGGATCTCGACATCACGATCAATCTGTCCAAACCGGAGAAAGATCCCAAGGCAATTGCGGCGGCCGGAAAGGCGGCGTCCGTTTCCTATCCGAAATGTCTCCTCTGCAGGGAAAACGCGGGGTATGCCGGCAGAATCAACCATCCGGCCCGGGTCAATCACCGGATCATCCCCATCGATATCGACGGCGGCGGCTGGTATATGCAGTATTCGCCCTATGTCTATTACAATGAGCACTGCATCGTTTTCAACGGGATCCATCAGCCGATGAAAATCGACCGGAGCGCCTTCCGCAAGCTTCTGGAATTCGTCGCTGCGTTCCCGCATTACTTTGTGGGATCCAATGCGGATCTGCCGATTGTCGGAGGGTCGATCCTGAGCCATGAGCATTTTCAGGGAGGCCACTATACCTTTGCCATGGAAAAAGCGCCGGTCGAGGAGGAGATTGTTTTCCCGGGATATGAGGATGTCCGGGCCGGGATCGTGAAATGGCCGATGTCTGTGATCCGGATCGGCAGTCCGGACCCGAAGCGCCTTGTGGACCTCGCAGACCATATTCTGACGGCATGGCGCGGTTACACGGATGCGGATGCCTTCATTTTCGCCGAGACAGACGGGGAGCCGCACAACACGATCACGCCGATCGCAAGAAGACGGGGAGAGGACTTCGAACTGGATCTGGTGCTGCGCAATAATATTACGACGGAGGAGCATCCTCTGGGCGTATATCATCCGCATGCAGAGCTGCATCATATCAAAAAGGAAAACATAGGGCTGATCGAGGTAATGGGTCTGGCTGTTCTTC
>CACXHD010000090.1 GCA_902767335.1 uncultured Lachnospiraceae bacterium | reverse complement strand
GACCGCCTTCTGATAGTCGCCCTTGTCGAAGGAATCCAGCTGGAAATCATTGATTGCCTCAGCGTCCCACACGCGCAGCGTGTCCACAAGGTTATTGTTGTATCCGACGATGGGAATATCGTAGGGTACGGCACGGACGGACTGATATCCTTCCTGCACGAAATGGTTTCTGTGCATCGACTCGTCGTAATCGACACGCACATATCCGCCGAACTTCACTTCGTGGGCAAGCTCCGGACGGCGCAGTTCAAAGGGATTGCCGTTTTTGAGCCAGTTATCCGGCACTTCCACCTGGTATCCATTCTCAATTTTCTGTTTGAACATACCATAGCGGTACCGGATCCCGCAGCCATACGCGCAGTATCCCAGCGTTGCCAGAGAGTCGAGGAAGCATGCCGCCAGACGGCCCAGACCGCCGTTGCCCAGCGCCGCATCCGGTTCCTGATCCTCTACAACGTTCAGATCCAGGCCCAGCTCCTCCAGGGCTTCCTTCACTTCCTGATATGCGCACAGGTTGATCAGGTTGTTGCCCAGGGCACGGCCCATCAGGAATTCCATCGACATATAGTAGACCATTTTCGGATCGTCCTGGTCGAACTGCTGCTGGCTGGCCATCCATTCGTCAATGATGATGTCCTTGCAGGCATAGGCCACCGCCTGGAAAATCTGCTGTTTATTCGCTTCCTTCAGCGTTTTGCGGTACAATGTCCTGACATTGTCCTTTACCCGCTCTTTAAATGCTTCTTTATCCAGTTTTCTCATATCTTGTATAATACTCCTTTTCCTGAATCCATCAGAGCCGTACTACACCAAGTGTAACACTTTCACCATTAATACTCCAGTCTTTTGTGTACCCTTCCGTATGGTCTGTCTCAACAGACTCGGCAAGCACATCCGCGCAGATCCTCTCACCCGTCTCCTCAAAAATGTCACGGATGACCTGGCTGCCCGTTACGTACAGATGGATTCGGTCGGTCACCTCAAAACCTGCCTCTTTGCGCATGGTCTGGATCTTGCTGATCAGTTCACGGACAAAGCCTTCCTTCACCAGCTCCGGCGTCATGTGGGTATCCAGCACCACTGTCAGTTCTCCTCCGGTCTCTGAGACAAAGCCTTCTACCTGTTTCGGCTCGATCAGCAGATTCTCCGGGAGCAGTTCCACGCTTGTCCCATCGACATCGAAGGTCAGTTTTCCGGTGCGGTTGAGTTCATCCATCGCGGCATTTCCGTTCACATTGGACAGATAGGCGCGGATGCCGCCCAGCTGTCTGCCGTACTTCGGTCCGACGGAACGCAGCTCCGGCTTGAAGCTGTAGGAGATAAAGTCACTCACATCGTTCGTGAAACGGACTTCCCGGACATTCAGCTCGTCCCGGATGATATCCGCGAAATACACCGGCAGTTCCTGCCCGCCCCGCACATACATGCAGCCCAGCGGCTGGCGGTTCTTTACCGAGGCGTTGTTGCGGCAGGCACGACCCATGACGACGATCCGCAGGACCTCGTCCATGTTCTTCTCCAGTTCCGGATCGATACAGCCTTCGTCCGCCTTCGGGTAATCGCACAGATGAATGGATTCCTTCGCCTCCGGATCCACCCTGCGCACAATATTCTGATAGATTTCTTCGGTCATGAAGGGGATCATGGGCGCGGCCGCCTTGCAGACCGTCACCAGCGCCGTATAGAGCGTCATATAGGCATTGATCTTGTCCTGCTCCATGCCCTTCGCCCAGAAGCGGTCGCGGCAGCGGCGGACATACCAGTTGCTCATGTCGTCCACAAAATGCTCCAGTGCCCTGGCGGCCTCCGGAATCTTGTAGGCGGCCAGCGATGCATCGGTATCTCTCACCATGGAATGCATCCGCGACAGAAGCCAGCGGTCCATAACCGGAAGGCTCTCATAATCCAGCGTATGCTCCATGGGATTGAAATTGTCAATGTTCGCATAGAGCACATAGAAGGCATAGGTATTCCACAGCGTTCCCATGAACTTGCGCTGGCCTTCCTGTACCGCCTTTGCATGGAACTTGTTCGGCAGCCACGGTGCACTGTTGGAATAGAAGTACCACCGGATCGCGTCCGCGCCGTGCTTCTCCAGCGCGTCAAAGGGATCCACCGCATTCCCCTTGGATTTGCTCATCTTTTCCCCGTTCTCGTCCAGTACGAGTCCGAGCACGATGACATTTTTGAAGGCCGGCTGGTTGAACAGCAGCGTCGCCTCCGCATGCAGGGAATAGAACCATCCTCTCGTCTGGTCCACCGCCTCCGAGATAAAGGCTGCCGGAAACTGTTCCTCGAAAAGCTCCTTGTTTTCAAACGGATAATGCAGCTCCGCGTACGGGCATGCGCCGGAATCAAACCAGCAGTCGATCACCTCCGGAACACGGTGCATCATTTTGCCGCAGTCCGGGCATTTGATCAGATATTTGTCCACAAACGGACGGTGCAGCTCCGTCTTTTCCGCTTCCGGATCCCCGGACAGCTCCGCCAGCTCTTTGCGGCTGCCGACGCTGATCTGTTTTCCGCAGTCCTCACATTCCCAGATGTTCAGCGGCGTGCCCCAGTAGCGGTTGCGGGAAATTCCCCAGTCCTGGATATTCTCCAGCCAGTTGCCGAAGCGGCCTTCGCCGATGGTCGGCGGGATCCAGTTGATCTCTTTATTGTTGCGCACAAGATCGTCCTTGACGGCCGTCATTTTGATAAACCAGGACTCTCTCGCATAATACAGCAGCGGCGTACCGCAGCGCCAGCAGTGCGGATAATCATGTTCGAATTTCGGATCCGCAAAAAGCAGATTTCTGCCGGCAAGTTCTTTGAGCACCTCCGGGTCGCAGCTTACAACGCCTTTTTCCAGCTCTGCTTTGGAAGGCTTCGCGCGCATTCCCTTGAAGGGTTCTTCCGTCATATAGCCCTTCAGATCCACAAACTGGATGAAGGGAAGGTCATAGAGACGCCCGATCCGGCCGTCGTCCTCACCGAACGCCGGCGCAATATGTACGATACCGGTACCGTCGGACATGGTGACATAATCATCGCAGGTCACATAATGCGCTTTTTTATGCTGCTTTTCGGCAGCCTTCCGGCAGCATTCAGAGAGCGGCTAATACTCCCGGAACTCCAGCTCTCTTCCCGTGTAGCTCTCGAGAACCTCATAGGAGGGCGTTTCCTCTTCGCCGCCGCCCAGCACCTTGTCAGCCAGCGCCTGTGCCAGAATATAGGTGTATCCGTCCGCCGCCTTTACCTTAATATAGGTATCCTGCGGGTTCACGCAGAGCGCCGTATTGGACAGCAGTGTCCACGGCGTGGTCGTCCATGCCAGGAAATAGGCATCTTCGTCTTTGCATTTGAAGCGGACAATGGCGGAGCGCTCTTTGACCGTCTTATACCCCTGGGCAACCTCATGGGAGGAAAGGGGCGTACCGCAGCACGGGCAGTAGGGGACAACCTTGAAGCCCTTGTACAGCAGTCCTTTGTCCCAGATCGTCTTCAGTGCCCACCATTCGGATTCGATATAATCGTCATAATATGTGACGTAAGGGTTGTCCATGTCTGCCCAGAAACCCACCTTGCCGGAGAAATCCTCCCACATGGATTTGTATTTCCAGACACTCTCCTTACATTTCCCGATAAAGGGCTCGATTCCGTACTCTTCGATCTGCTCTTTGCCCTCGATACCGATCTCTTTTTCGACCTCCAGCTCCACCGGCAGTCCGTGGGTATCCCATCCGGCCTTGCGGGGAACCTGCTGTCCCTTCATCGTATGGTATCTGGGGATCATATCCTTGATCACTCTGGTCAGCACATGCCCGATATGGGGCTTGCCGTTGGCCGTGGGCGGTCCGTCGTAGAACATGTAAGTTTCGCAGCCTTCACGCTGCTCTACGCTTTTCTCGAAGATGCGGTTTTCAGCCCAAAATTTCACCGTATCCTGCTCTCGCTCGACGAAGTTCAGATCCGTCGACACTTTGTCATACAGCATATTTTTCTCTCCTTTTGGAATCTCCGGCTGCGTTTCTCGTCCGCAGGCCGGGCCTTTGCTGCTCTTTCCATGCTCTGCAGGAGCAGTCGGACGCTGCTCTTTCATGCTCTGCCAAAGCAATAGAAAACAGAAAGATTATATATAATGGTGGGCGGATTGTCAAACAGAGGCTCTGGGAACGGACGGAAAACAGAGGCTCTGGGGACGGACGGAAAGCGGGAGGAGGGATATGGGACCGCAGGGGAGCGCAGAGCGTGGGAAGGATCCCCGGGGCGGACACCCCTTTAGGTCCTTCCCCTGGGGATTCTTCCCACGCTCTGCGCTCCCCTGCGGTCCCATATCCCTCCTCTCGCTTTCCTGGTTTTGCGCTTTTCCTGCAAGTCCTTCCCCTGTGGACCCGCCCCGCGTTCTTATCTTCCCTGTGCAGTCCTTCTGTTGGCTTTCTCCTGGGAATCCGCCCCGCGCTCTGCGCTCCCCTGCGGTCCCTGATCTCTCCCCGCGGTCTCCTGATTCTGCACTGTTTCTGGGGGCCCGCTGCCGGGGCAATCCGCCCATCGGGTTCATGTCTGGGGGCTGCCTTTCTGGTTGCTGCGGTACTGGCTGGGGCTGCAGCCGAAGTGTTTGGTGAACATCCGTGTAAAGGCCAGGGCGTCGGGATATCCGCACTGGTCTGCGACTTTGTTCACTGCAAGCCGGGTGGTTTCCAGCAGTTCCTCTGCTTTGCGCATGCGCAGGTTGAGGAGGAATTCCTGGGGGGACATCCGATATTCTGCATGAAAGCATTTCCCGAGGTAGCTTCGGTCTATGCCGACATAATCGGCGATGTCCTGGATGCGGATTTTATGCATGTAATGGTCCGTAAGGTATTTCATTGCCAGTTTTGCATATGTGGATTTTACATGGAGCGCCCCCTGCGCAGCGGCCGGAAGCTGCTGCAGGGCAGTCGAGAAGAACTGCAGCAGCAAAGCCTCCCGTGCGAGTTCATTTGCCAGTGTGATCTGGTGTGTTTTGAGCATTTCCTGAATGCATCCGGCAAGCGGCTGCGGATCGTGAAATGCAACGACGTGCGACTGTCGGGAAAATCCCATCTGGGACAGGATATATTCCGCCTGGTAACCGGCAAAGCCGATCCAGCAGTAGCTCCAGGGGTCTTTTTCGTCGGCCCGGTAGACCGTGCTGTCTCCGGGATAGATGAGAAATGCCTGTCCCGCCTCCGGATAATATTTCTTTTTCCCGGTAAGGTAGGTTCCTTTTCCTTTCATGACAAGGTGCAGCAGGTAGGAATGGCGCACGGACGGTCCGAACTGGAATCCGGGTGCACATTTTTCCATGCCGCAGTAGTTGAGATGATACGGCGACGGGCCCTGATATGCTGTATGCAGATCTGCGATATTTTCCGCCGGAAACGTAACCATGTGTTTGTCTTCTCTTGCCTGTATCACCTCAAGTACAGACAGGGTTTCTTCATTTCTGATTCTCGTATCCATACTGTATTTCCTGTGTTTTCCCTTTCAAAACAACCCTCCCTGCGTCAAATACAAGTATATCGGCAGCAGATATTTTTGGGAATGTACAAATGGAATATGACGCATTTTTCCATATGATGACCGCATCGGGATATTCAGTCATTTTTCAGAAAATGATATCTTTTTATTGTAAGAAATCAGCTGTTTTATCTCCTGGGAAGTCAGTCCCAAAGGAGACTCAAAGGAGACTCAAAACAGCCGGAACGCAATGAGAAGGAGGATTTGGGTATGAAAATGAGCAATACGTCCCGGGGGATCATGCTTGCAGCAATGCTGACCGGTATCGCCTGCAGCGCTGTGACGGCAGGCGCGGCGGAAGCGAAAATCAGCAGCCTGAACGTAAAGGTATGGGACTCCAAACAGCAGGAAGGCATCCAGACCATCTGCGACGAGTGGTCAGAAACCTCCGGCGTAAAAGTCAATGTGGAAGTTGTGGACTGGGATAACTACTGGACACTGCTGGAAGCAGGCGCATTCGGCGGCGAGATGCCGGACGTTTTCTGGATGCATTCGAACTATTCTCAGAAATATATGGAAAACGATCTGCTCCTCAAGCTGGATGATTACATCGCGGCAGACGATGCCATTGACCTGAACAATTATTATCAGGATATTGTGAAGCTGTATCAGACCGAGGACGGATCCACCTATGCGGTTCCCAAGGATTATGACACCATTGCCCTCTGGTACAACAAGACAATGTTTGACGAAGCCGGTCTGGAATATCCGGACAATACCTGGACCTGGGAGAAGATGCACGAAGTCGGCACAATTCTGAACAAGCCGGAGCAGGATCAGTACGGCATGGTCGGAAATACCGATGCCAACCAGGAAGGCTACTACAACATCATCTACAGCTACGGCGGATATGTCATCAACGATGATCACACCAAGTCCGGATACGATGATCCGAAGACCCTGGAAGCAATGGAAATGTATGCGCAGCTGATCAAAGACTGCATGGCTCCGCAGAGCACGATGGCCGAAACCGGAAACGCCAACCTGTTCCTGGGCAACTCCGCTGCGATGGGCATGTTCGGTTCCTGGTATGTATCCTCCTTCACCGAGATGGATGATATCGTCAACTGGGGAATTGCCGAGCTTCCGTTCCACGATGCCAACGGCAACGGCCAGGCAGACGAAGGCGAACGCGTATCCATCTACAACGGTCTCGGATGGGCCGCTTCCTCCGCAACGAAGGATCCGGAAACTGCTTACTCTCTGATCTCCTATCTGTGCTCCGAGCAGGGACAGACCCGCCAGGCAGAACTGGGCATCACGATGAGCGCGTACAACGGAACCTCGGATGCATGGAAAAACAGCACCGATGCGATTGACCTCTCTCCCTATCTGGATGAAGCCAATGGCGATGCGACTCTTGTGATCATGCCCTACTCCCGCTCCACAATCTGGGCAGAGGACGCAAAACAGGCATTCGTAGCCGCATGGCAGGATACCACCCAGATGGAAAGTGTCTGCCTTGCACTGGCCGAGACCATGAACCAGCAGCTGGCTGAAGAGTAAGCTGAACCGCACGCGGCTTTGGCTTTGAAGCCTCAGCAAGATCAAAGATCATTTAAGTGAAAAAAACAGAGGCTGTGAAGCAGTTTCAACACACAGACAGCCGGCGCGGGATCTGTTTCCGCGCCGGCTGCCGTTCTTCTTTGCATAATATAAGAATGCCGCTCCCTTATCGATGATCCGTGTCGTCCGAGATCGGGTTCGGATTCGGGTTCGAGTCCATGTTCGGATCCTGACCCAGGTTCGGTTCCGGGCCCGCGTTCGCCTCCTGCTCCTCATTCTCCTCGGGCACAACCCATTCGTCCGGATTCCCTTCCGCCTCCTCCGGCGGTGAAATCTTGTGGAACAGCGGAAGCTGGAAGCCGGAATTGATCAGCGACAGCAGCGAAAACCCGCAGATCAGCCAGATCAGAAGGCCCCAGACGATGGTCATGGTGTTCCACAGTGTGATGAAAACCACCCCGCCCGTAATCAGCAGCATCAGGATGGTTTTCGGCGCATTGGCAAAGGCCAGAAGCATTCCGTTCTTGATCGTCTCCGGGATCGTATTGTAGAACCTGGCCAGGACCGGAAAGACATACATCACCTCGACCAGCCACAGGACACATCCGGCGATTACCACGTAAAGCATGATCTGCATCGGTCCCTGATGATTCTGAATCAGAATCCACAGATCCACCCCAAGGACAGCGCCGATCAGCAGAAGGATCAGCCAGATTACGGTTGCCTGGCGGAAGTTCTGCTTAAACGCGTGAAGGAACGACTTCCAGATATACCCTTCCACACCTTCCTTCATCTTCAGGGTTACATACGACATCGCAGTGAACGATGCCCCGATGGTGATGACCGGAATACAGCAGAGGATAAACAGAATATTCAGGATCATCAGGTCTGCTGCTTTCGAAAGAAAGACAAACACCGGTCCATCCATATTAAAAAAACTTCTCACGGCAAAACTCCTTTTATTTGCGCGGCATGACCTTCTCCAGCCACTCCAGCACATCCTTGTACACTTCGCTGCGGTTCAGTTCATTGAGCACCTCATGCCGGTCATTCGGGTACAGTCTGCATTCAATCCGGTCTGCGCCGAGGGTGCGCAGCTGTACGACAACCCGCTTCACCCCGTCGCCGAAATTGCCCACCGGATCCATCTCGCCGGCGATGAAAAACAGCGGCAGATGCACCGGCATCCTGGCCAGCCTGCGCTGCTCCGTCAGCAGCTTCAGTACCCGGAACATTCCGTAATATCCGTTCAGCGTGAACATGAAATGACACCGTTTGTCCGCCCGGTAGGCATCCACGATTTTTTCATCCCGCGTCAGCCAGTCCACCTTCGTCCGGGCCGGCTCAAACCGCTTGTTGAAGCCCCCCATGACGATCATCGTCATCATCGGGCTCCGGTACATCCATCCCCGCAGCCGCGCCATCACCCGGCACATCAGCATGCCGGAGACCGCTTCAAAGGAAGAATGATATGCCGTACCGCTGATAATGGCTCCGTCCAGATACTTTCCGTAGATGCATACATACGCTCTTGCGAAAAAAGACCCCATACTGTGTCCGAGCAGGAAATACGGAACCTCCGGGTACGCTTCCTGGGTCCGCCGGTGCAGTTCCCGCATGTCTGCCAGTACGACCCGCTCCGGGCTCTTCGGCGCAAAATATCCGAACATCTCCTCCGAGCGAATCGAAGCGCCATGTCCCA
The DNA here is from genome assembly GCA_902767335.1 of uncultured Lachnospiraceae bacterium. Classification (GTDB taxonomy): domain Bacteria; phylum Bacillota; class Clostridia; order Lachnospirales; family Lachnospiraceae; genus Merdiplasma. The sequence continues at coordinate 19,527 of CACXHD010000090.1, read as the reverse complement.
GATGATCATTGCCGACCACCAGGAACCCCTGGTCTGCGAGGAAGCGGGCGAAATCATCATACCGGTCGATGAATTCCTGCATGCCGTGGGCGATCTGCAGGATCGCCCGGACCGGGCCTTTGCCTCTCCATTCCATCGCATGGATTTTTGTCGCCTTGTCATTGGACAGATAGGTGAAATGCCTTACAATGCTCATATCCTGTTGTTCCTTTCAGCGCTGCAGTGTAAGCAGGCGTGTCAGCCGGGCGAACTGTTCCAGAGACAATGCTTCGCCCCGGATGGTTTCCGGAAGTCCCATCTGCTGGAGTGCTGCCGTCACATCCTCTCTCGTATACGGAAGTTCCGGGGCATTTTTCAGGCAGTTGGCCAGCGTCTTTCTCCGCTGGGCAAACGCCGCCCGGATGACGGCAAACAACGCTTTCTTGTCCGTTCCCGGGCAGGAGACGCCCTCCTGCACGTCCAGGCGGATCACGGCGCTTCCCACATCCGGCCGCGGGATAAAGCAGTTGGGCGGCACATTCGCAACAATCCGTGCAGAGGCATAATACTGCACCGCCAGCGTCAGCGCACCGTATTCTTTCCCTCCGGGAGAGGCCTGCATCCGCTGGGCCACCTCTTTCTGCACCATCACCGTGACGGAGGAAACCGGCGCCCCGCTCTCAAACAGTTCCATCACAATCGGGGTCGTGATGTAATAAGGAAGATTTGCCACCACCTTCAGCGGTTTCCCGCCGTTGTAGGTTTCGGCGAGCTCCGGCAGGTTCATTTTCAGTATGTCCCCGCAAAGAACCGTCACATTGTCGTATCCAGCCAGCGTCTCCTCGAGGATCGGCAGCAGCGACCGGTCAATCTCCACCGCCACGACCGAACGGGCCGCCTCCGCCAGATACTGCGTCAGCGTCCCGATCCCCGGTCCGATTTCCAGCACAGTATCCTCCGGCCCGACGCCCGATTCCTCCACGATGCGGGCCGTCACCCTCGGATCCACCAGAAAATTCTGGCCGTACCGCTTCTGGAACGTAAAGTTATACTTCTGTATGACTGCGATCGTATTCGCCGGAACTGCCAGCTTGTCCATTCTGTCTGTCTCCTGTTATCTGCCGGAAAGTCCGGTCTTCCTGTTCAGGCGGTAGACTTCCCGCGCATTTTTCCAAAGCTGCTCCCCGGCCGTTTCCGGGTCCAGCCCCCGGAGGGAGGCGATCTCGTCGATCACCAGCCGGATCCGGGTGGAATCGTTGCGCTTCCCCCGGAAGGGCGAAGGGGCGAGATACGGGCAATCCGTCTCCGTCACAATCCGCTCGAGGGGAATCTCCTGTACCACCTTTTTCAGCGTCTTCGAGTTTTTGAAGGTCACAACGCCGCCGACGCCGATGTAATATCCAAGCTTCACATATTCTCTGGCCATCTCCACAGAGCCGGAAAAGCAGTGGATGATGCCGCCCGTGGTATGGGCATGCTCGCTCCGGATGATGTCAAAGGTATCCTGCGCCGCGTCCCGGCTGTGTACATTGATCGGAAGATCCAGCTCGCGGGCCAGATGCAGCTGGCGGACAAATCCCTCCTTCTGCACTTCCTCCGGCTGTATCATCCAGTGGTAATCCAGTCCGATCTCCCCGATGCAGACCGTTTTTTCCCGTTTTGCCAGGTCCGTCATCTCCTGCAGCAGATCGTCATTCAGATCCGCGATATCGTCCGGATGAATCCCGACCCCGGCATAAACGATCTCATATTGTTCCGACAGGGCGATGCTCTCCCGCATTCCCCGCACGGAAGCGCCGACATTGACGATCCCCCCGACATCGTTCTGTGTCATTTGCCGCAGAAGCAGATCCCGGTCCCCGTCAAAGGCTTCATCGTCATAATGTGCATGTGTGTCAAAAATCATGTCAGCAGATCTCCGATCCGGCCGGCAGATCCTTCTCCGGCACCATCAGCGACAGGTTCCCGTCCGGATCTTCCGCACAGAGAATCATGCCTTCGCTCTCGATGCCCGCCAGTTTTGCTGTCTTTAAGTTGACAAGTACCATGACCTTTTTGCCGACCATCTCCTCCGGCGAGTAGCTGCCCTTGATTCCGGAGACGATCTGGCGCACCTGGCTGCCGATCTTCACTTTGGAGCAGAGCAGCTTGCGGGATTTTTTGACCGCTTCACAGGCGATGACTTCACCGACGGCAAACTGGAGCCGGCCGAAATCATCGATGGTGATCTCCTCCTTGGGTTCCAGTTCAATTTCTGTCTCTTTTTCGGCCGGTTCCGCTGCGGAATTTTCCTCCGCATTTTCGGTCTGGTTTTCCACCGGAGGATGCAGCTTCTCAACCTTCTCCATGACTTCCTTCAGGTCCAGCCGCGCAAAGAGGATTTCCGGCTTCTCCGTCACTTTGGAGCCCGACGGATACAGTCCGAAGGTATCCATCGCGTCAAAGCCGCGTTTCTTCGCGCCGATCTGATCCAGGATCCGCTGTGCGGTCTCGGGCATAAAGGGCTCGAGGAGCTCTGCTCCGACGGCAATGCTTTCCACCAGATTGTAAAGCACCTCCGACAGGCGGTCTTTCTTCTCCTCATCCTTCGCCAGCGCCCAGGGCATGGTCTCATCGATGTATTTGTTGCAGCGTTTGAAGAGGGTGAAGATATCCGTGATGGCATCCGCCACGCGAAGATCCTCCATCCGTTTTGCGCATTTCCCGCAGGTCTCCTTCACCACACGCTTCAGGTCTTCGTCCACATCCTCGCAGACACCCGTTGCATTGACATATCCTCCGAAGTACTTGTTGCTCATGGAAATCGTGCGGTTCACAAGATTGCCCAACGTATTCGCCAGGTCGGAATTCAATCGCTCGACCATCAGCTCCCAGGTAATGACGCCGTCATTCTCGAAGGGCATCTCATGCAGCACAAAATACCGGACCGCATCCACGCCGAAGAAATCCACCAGCTCGTCCGCATACAGCACATTTCCTCTGGATTTGCTCATCTTTCCGTCGCCCTGCAGCAGCCAGGGATGTCCGAAGATCTGCTTCGGAAGCGGAAGATCCAGAGACATCAGGAAAATCGGCCAGTAAATCGTATGGAACCGGATGATGTCCTTTCCGATCAGATGGAGGTCCGCCGGCCAGTTCTTTTTGAACTGCTCCGTCGAATTTCCGTCGCAGTCGTATCCGATTCCGGTAATGTAGTTGGTCAGCGCATCCAGCCAGACATACACGACATGCTTCGGGTCAAAATCCACCGGAATGCCCCAGGAGAAAGAGGTTCTGGAGACGCAGAGGTCCTGCAGGCCGGGCAGAAGGAAATTATTCATCATCTCATTTTTGCGGGAGACCGGCTGAATAAATTCCGGATGTGTATTGATATAATCGATCAGCCGGTCCGCATATTTGCTCATGCGGAAGAAGTAGGCCTCCTCCGAGGCGCGGACCACAGGCCGTCCGCAGTCCGGACACTTCCCGTCCACCAGCTGGGATTCCGTCCAGAACGACTCGTCCGGGGTACAGTACCAGCCCTCATAGCTGCCCTTGTAAATGTCCCCTTTTTCGTACATTTTACGGAAGATCTTTTTCACCTGGCGCTAGTGGTCCTCATCCGTCGTCCGGATAAATTTGTCATAGGAAGTGTTCATCAGATCCCAGATCTCGTGAATCTGCCCCGCTGCGTCATCCACGAATTCCTTGGGCGTCACGCCCTTCTCCGCCGCTTTGAGTTCGATCTTCTGCCCATGCTCGTCCGTACCGGTCTGGAAGAAAACATCGTAGCCCTGCGCCCGTTTGAACCGCGCGATGCTGTCCGCCAGAATGATCTCATAAGTGTTTCCGATATGCGGTTTGCCGGAAGCATAGGCAATCGCAGTCGTGATATAGTATTTTCCCCGATTTTCCATAGTCTGTTTGTCCTTTCAGCCGTTCCCCGAAACGCGGATTTCTTAAGCGTTCTGTTTTGATTGATTGCGGTTGTAATTGATCAGGCATCCGTCCAGAATGATCTGGCGTTCGTCGTCCGTCAGTGCTCCCATCGAGAGGCTGACCGGTTCAAGCGCCCCGCCGCGCACGACACAGGCGTCGATCCTGGTCTGCTTCTCCTCCACGGCACGGCGGATCTGCGGCAGGAAGATGTAATCGCCCTTTGCAAAAGGAAGATCCTCCCCGTCGATCAGCAGCGGAAGCATGCCCCAGTTGATCAGGTTGGAGCGGTAACGCTTCGTCGCATATTCATTCGCGATATTTGCCCAGCCGCCGAGCACCTTCTGGCAGGAAGCCGCCTGTTCTCTCGCGGAGCCGTCACCCGGTTTCACCGCAAAGATGACCGATCCGATTCCCAGATGGGCATCGTCCGCCTCCGGATACGTGCTGCGGACCGCTTCGAGCACCGGTCCGGCTTCCGGAAGGGCTTCGACCGGATTTTCTCCGGCTTCCAGGGCTTTCTGCCCCTTCTGTACCTCCTTCGCCAGTCCGACATACGCCGGGTCCTTTCTGGACAGGGTAAATTCCGCCAGTCCCAGCGGATTGGAGCGATAGGAGCTGGTCTCTCCGGAAGGAATGAGCTCATCCGTCGTTGTCACCGGATCATGAATCTCAGAGACAACCTTCAAAAGCATGTAATCCGGCAGTGCGCTCATGGCCGGCCAGTCACGGATATTCGGCCCAAGGCGGATCGGTTCCTCCGGATTTGCGATGCCCTTGCTGTCAAAGACGCGGTTCGCATAGATCCGGCTGTCAAAATGATATTTCTGACCGGTGTACTCGACATCCATCTCGGTCGCCGCCGTCAGGAAGCCCTGGCTGGCCGCCGTGGCTGCAATGGACCTGGCGTCCATCAGCGCGACGGAAGCGATCTGGCCGTTCTGGATTTTGGAACCTTCCCGGTTCGGGAAGTTCCGCGTGGAGTGCCGAATACTGAAGGCATTGTTGGCCGGCGTGTCTCCCGCGCCGAAGCACGGTCCGCAGAACGCCGTCTTCACGACCACACCGGATTCGATGAGGTCCGCAAGCGTACCGTTCACCGCCAGTTCCCGGTAGATGGGCGTGCTGGCCGGATAAACGCTCAGTGTAAACTCATTGCAGCCGATGTTCCGTCCCCGGAGGATATCCGCCGCCGCGCAGATGTTTTCAAATCCGCCGCCGGCGCAGCCTGCAATGATCCCCTGGTCTACATACAGTCTGCCGTCCACGATCTTGTCCATGAGAGAGAACTCGACGGCATCGCCGAAGCTGACCTTCGCCCGCTTCTGTACATCCATAAGGACATCCGCCAGGTTCTCCTGCACCTCCCGGATGGGCAGCGCATTGCTCGGATGGAACGGCATCGCGATCATCGGTTCCGTTTTGGACAGATCCACCCGCACGCAGCCGTCATAATACGCCACATCGGCAGGTCGGATTTCTCTGTAGGCCTCTGGCCGTTTGTGGGTTTCATAATATTCCCGGATGGTCTCGTCGGTCTGCCAGATCGAGGAAAGGCAGGTCGTCTCTGTCGTCATGACATCGATCCCGATCCGGAAGTCGGCGCTCAGGGACTTCACCCCGGGGCCGACAAACTCCATGACCTTATTATTGACATATCCGTTGGCAAACACAGCGCCTATGATCTCCAGCGCCACATCCTGCGGGCCGACGCCCTTGGCGGGTTCTCCCTCCAGATAAACCGCGATGACCTGCGGTCTTGGAATATCCCAGGTCTGGGAGAGCAGCTGCTTCACCAGCTCCGGTCCGCCCTCGCCGACCGCCATGGTTCCCAGCGCACCGTAACGGGTATGGGAATCCGATCCCAGAATCATACCGCCGGAAACCGCCAGCATCTCTCTGGCATACTGATGGATGACTGCCTGATGGGGCGGAACGTAGATCCCGCCGTACCGCTTCGCGCAGCTTAAGCCGAACATATGGTCATCTTCATTGATCGTACCGCCTACGGCACACAGCGAGTTGTGGCAGTTCGTCAGGACATAGGGCAGCGGGAATTTCTCCAGGCCGGAAGCTCTTGCCGTCTGGATAATCCCGACGAAGGTGATATCATGTGAAGTCAGCGCGTCGAAACCGATGCGGAGCAGATCTCCGTCCCCGGCCTTATTGTGGCTGCTCAGGATGGACCAGGCCATCGTACCGTCTGCCGCCTGCTCCTTCGTCACCGCCGTCTGACCAGCTGCGCGGATTTCTTCCGGTGCATGGGGGCCGTCCTCCACCAGACGGGTCCCGTTTACCAGATAAACGCCTTTGTCATAGAGTCTGATCATAAATGCGAATCCTCCATATATACATAGAACACATTGCCGCTGTTCTCAAACAATTCCGCAGAATCGTTGATCCCGTAATATCGCCATTCATTTGCCCCGGGATCCAGAAGATGCGTGTTGAACTCATCGTAACCGACGATCGTCACCGGTCCCTGATCGGTCATCGCTGCGGTCGGGCAGCCATGGCTGACGTAGAAGAGGATCTGGTCCAGCGTACATCCGGTCAGATCCAGGACCGTCTTCGAAGTTTCTTCGGCCAGGGCCGCCGGATCCGTCACGCCGGCTTTGACAGCGTCCGGTATTTTTGCCGGATCCATGTCCGCCGTCGTCTCCCGGTCGCCGCGGGCCCAGATACAGTATTTCAGGTCGTTCGTCACAACCCCGACCATTTCGTCCGCCAGACGTACTGCCTGGGCTTCCCTGGCGCAGATCCGCTGCAGTCCGCCGAAGGCATATACAAAATACAGGCCCTCATATGCGGTTTTCTCCGGTATCGTAATCTGACGCGGTGCGGCGTAGCGGATGATCTTGCTCTGGACAATATTCGGCGTCGTCGTTGTAATCTCCCCGCCGACGCGCAGATAGATCTGCGTCTGTTTTTTCGCGGAATAGTCCGTCGCGATACCGACCGCCACCGAAGAAGAGGTATCCGTGCTGACGATTTCATCCGGAAGCGCTTCCGTGAACTCCTGCCCCGTTTCCGACCAGGTCACTCTGGTCAGGGAGAGCATGTGATCGGAGACCGTCACCTTCGTCACCAGGGCCGGGGAGGGCTCGTACTCTTTGACCGTATTTCCTTCCCCGTCCATAATCACCAGACGGTACATGGGGAAATACTCCGTGTCCGGCCCGCTGTGGGCCAGATCCGTCTCTCTTGCGACGCCGTAGACCAGATCCTCATCCATGTAGCAGATCGGACGGAGCCGCTCTCCTTCCGCCGCTTCCGTGCGCTCGATCAGGCCGTTCTCCAGGTCCGTATAGCAGAGCGTGGCGGAATTGTAGGCTTCGCCTTCCTCCAGCCAGGAGAAATACCGTCCGCTCGCAGAGCCGGCACAGCAAAGTTCTCTCACATTTTCCGCCGCCGTCTCAAAGGTCCGGTCCGTCAGGCGGATTTTCCAGAGCTGCTCCTCCAGGTAAACATAAAACAGAGAAGCGTCATCCGTGACATAGGCAAGGGTATCGATATCCCGCCAGAGATTCTCCCGGTCATCCGTGCTGGAAAGAAACACCATCTCATCCACCATGGCCGTCGTCGTGTCATAAAAGCCCAGCAGGATCCCGTTCTCTCCTTCATGGGTTCCCCGATTCATATATCCGGCCACGACAAACCATACATCTCCGTCCGACGTGACTCTCAGGATCCGGATCCGTGTTGTGTCCCGGAAGTCCCGGTAGTCCATGTTCTCTTTCTGGGGAAACCCGAAAACACTGGTCAGCTTTGCGTCGGCACGCTGGTAGGTCCACAGCTCATTCTCCTGCACAAACGCTATGACACGGTTTTTCTCATCCGTCTTGAACTGGACGTCCTTGCCTGTGATGCCCAGCCGGATGCCTTTGGAAGAAAGAACATTGTTCTCCGGATTAAATACTTCATCCGTGGTCCGCTCGAAATTCAGCAGGAAAACACGGCTGTCCGTGAAGCGGACACGGTAAAACTCATCGACATTATAGATCTCTGTGACCCCGCTGTCGGAGGACGCCGCAATCCGGTATTCCATGACCAGAGAAGCGGTCTTCGTGTTGATCTCCTTGATCCGCGGCGTCGGCTTATAAAAAATCTGGGGCTGCAGAGCCTTCCAGGTGAGCTGGTCCACACTGTCATGAATGTCCATCGCCGCGAGGGTCGCGTCCTCGTCCGTGGTATCATCCGGCTCCACCGCTGCGCCCACCGCATCCAGGTCCGTCCGGTTGACGGTCTTGTCGTAAAATCCCAGAACATAGCTGAGGTACTCATCCGTATGCAGACCGTCCGAAAGCAGCACGTCCGTATAATAATACAGATATCTTCCGCCGCAGCTGAGCCGGATCTTCAGCACATAGGGCACGTTCATCAGCATCTTGTTCTGCAGCGTCAGCGTGGCGCGGATCCGGTCGTCGTCCTGGGTCAGCTTGATCACCTGCGTATTCTCCAGCGTCTCCCGGCCGTCCTTCGAGATCACCTCATAGGAGACGCTGTCCACCGCCGAGCGGAATGTCTGGATCTCGATCCCGATCTGCCGTTCCGGCGTAAGCGGCGTGATGCACTCCCGCATCCGGGTGACATTCATTTCCTGGACATACCCGGACAGGCAGTTAAAAGCGACCCCCCTGCGCTCCATATACACCAGCGGAAAAGAGGACTCTTCCATGGCGGAAGCGACATCCGGCGTCGTCTTGTTGATCTGCTGTTCGAAAAAAAGAATCGAAACGACCAGCAGGATCAGCAGAATCAAAATATGTAAAATGGTATTCCTGATACGGATCAGGGCAGGACTCATGTATTTTTCCTCATTGCGTTTTAAACCATCCAGTAGATTGTGATTTCCTGAAAATCCTCATCTACGTTATATCGGTAATTCCAGCTGCTGACGCCGTAGATCTCCATCAGATACTGTGCCGGGTCCTGCAGCATGCCGTCCGTGAAAAAGGCCCGGACCGCTGTGTCCAGCGTCTCTTTGCTGTCAAATTTCATGACGATATACCGGCGTTCTTCCCAGACGGACTGCATCAGCGCATTGTAAATGGTATCGTAATCGAACCCCTCATAGTAGAGATTGTTCCGCCGGTAATAATTATAGCTTCCGTCGGTACAGGAAGGAAGCGTAAAATCCGCTTCCGGTATATGTGTGCGGCAAAGCTCCTCGTCTGTGCAGCACAGATAATTATAATTCATCACCGCGTTGTATGTGTCAGCGTATCCGTCTTCTTCTTCCTGCGAGCCGGCAAACACCGGATCTCCCCAGGTCGTGTCCACATTATAGTACAGGCCGTCGAGCCGCACAACATTCCATGCATGCTCGTCCCCGTTTTCCGTTTTGCCGGTTACGTAGGTACAGAACATGCCCATCCGGTGGAGGATGTACTGGAATGCCTTTGCATACCCCGCGCAGACGCTCTGTCTGCCGAGCAGGGCGCTCTGGATGTTCTGATTGTTCGGCGCTCCGCTGACATAATCCACGGTATCGATAATATATTCATAGACCATCCGGATCCGGTCATAGTCGGAGGCATCCGAAGGGATCCGGGCGATACATTCATCGGCGGCCGCCTCCAGGGCCAGCCGCCTCTTGTCACGCAGTTCCACCGGAAGATTCGCAATCACCCGGTAGGAGGTAATCTTGCCGGTCAGCGCGGATTCCGCCGCCTCAATATTCGAGTCCATCCAGAAAAATTCCGGATGGTCCGCCAACACGGCATAATAGACCTTCCAGAAGGTCTCCGTCGGGATCCCGGCATACAGCTCCGCCTCATCCTCATAGCTGCTCAGCCGCGAATACAGTTCCCGGTATGTCTCGTTGAGTTCGGAGGGAATCTGGTTGAACCAGTACTCTTCCACCCCGCCGTGGTCCCAGGTGGTATCTCCCAGATGGTAATAGGGGCTTTCCGTAATCCCGGCACGGACCAGCACGGAATCCACCTGCGCGCAGCCGCCCGTCAGGCAGGTCACAGCCATCAGCAGGACAGCGCAGAGGCACATCCGCAGCCCCGGGCAGATTGTTCCGTGTTTTCCGGTCAAGATATCTCCTCCTGTTTTTCTGTCGTCTTTGCGGTCCCTGTGCGCTCAAAGCCGCGTACGGCGCGGCTTTCCGGGAAAACCGTCATCTGTCCCAGCGGTCGCACAGTTCATTGAGCTGGCGGGTAAATTTCTTCAGATCGCTGTTTGCGATCCCTTCGTTCCGCCGGATAACGCCAAGGAGCCGTTCGCCCGCCTGCCAGAGCAGCAGATACAGACCCGCCGCCTTCACAGAGGTTCCCTTCGTTCCCTTGCTCTTCTTCGGTTTCCGCCCGGTCTCTTTTTCCTCTTCCGCCGTCTCTTTGCGCAGGTTGAACTCTTTGGTCTTCAGCAGGCGGTTCATCGCATCGGAAGCATCCTCTCCCTCATGAAGGATCGGTCTTGGCGGCGCCTCGTACAGGAGCTCTCCGGTCGCCAGATCCACCGATGTCCCGCTGTAGGGCGCATACGTATCCATGCCCAGTTCCCCGGCGATCCGGTCCCGCATGGTCTCGCAGGCGAGCGCGTCTCCGTGTGTCACAAACACACGCTGTGGCTTCTCTTTCAGCGCGCTGATCCATTTCATCAGGCCGTTGTTATCCGCATGTCCGGAAACGCCCGGCAGCTGGCAGATCTCCGCCTGTACCTGGATTTCCTCGCCGAAAATTTTGACTTTCTCGGCGCCCTCCGTCAGGCTGCGGCCCAGCGTTCCCTCCGCCTGGTATCCGACAAACAGAACCGTGCACTCCGGCCGCCAGAGATTATGCTTCAGATGATGGCGGATCCGGCCGGCTTCGCACATGCCGCTGGCCGAGATGATCACCTTACTCTTTGTATCGAAGTTGATCTGCTTTGATTCATCGCTGGTCACGGCGGTCCGCAGGCCCGGAAACGCGATCGGGTTAATCCCTTTCTGCAGCAGCTCCATCGCTTCCTCGTCCAGGTCCTTGTACATCCGCTTATAGAAGACTTCGGTCGCTTCGATCGCCAGCGGGCTGTCGACAAAAACCTCAAAATCCGAATGATTCTTCACAAGGTTCTGCTCTTTGATCTGCCGGATAAAATACAGCATCTCCTGCGTTCTGCCCACCGCAAAGGAGGGGATCACGACATTTCCTCCCCGGTCAAAGGTTCTCTGGAGGACATCGGCCAGGGCCGTCACATAATCCGCCGGTTTTTCATGGGTCCGGTCACCATAGGTGGACTCCATGACAATATAGTCCGCCTCCTCGGGATAACAGGGATCCACGATCAGCGGCTGGTTCAGATTGCCGATATCGCCGGAAAAGATGATCTTTTTTGTCACACCGTTTTCCGTGATCCACAGCTCTATGGAAGCGGAACCCAGCAGATGCCCCGCATCCAGGAACCTTACCTCCATCCCGTCGGCGATATGCCTGCGCTCATCGTAGGGGATCCCGACAAAACAGCGGATCGCATTTTCCGCGTCATTGATCGTATACAGCGGTTCAACGCCCGGTTTTCCGGAGCGCTCCGCCTTGCGGTTTTTCCACTCGGCTTCCGACTCCTGGATATGCGCGCTGTCCATGAGCATAATCCGGCAAAGCTCTGCGGTCCCTTCCGTTGAAAAGATCTGCCCCCGGAATCCTTCCTTTGACAATAACGGCAGTTTTCCGGAATGATCGATGTGTGCATGGGTCAGAAGCACCATATCAATCTCCGATGCCGGTACCGGGACCGGATCATTTTCAAACCGGTCGATGCCCTGCTCCATCCCGTAATCCACCAACACCTTCATGCCGCAGGCTTCGAGATAATAACAGCTTCCGGTCACTTCATGGGTTGCTCCGAGAAATGTCAGCTTCACCTTTGCTCTCCTTTCCGGCCTCGCAGTCGCTCAGGCCTGCTTTTGCGCATAACGGTCGATCAGATCCAGAATCTTTTGGACGGCGTCGGAGGCTTCCCCGGCAGCCATGTTCCGGATATAGATCTCCCGGTCCTTCCACATCCGGCGTACGGTTTCCAAAAGCACCTCCGGTGTGATCGTTTCCTCCTCCAGTACAATACTGTAGCCCTGCTTCGCGAAGGACTTCGCGTTGAGCAGCTGGTCGCCCCGGCTCGCACTGGCAGGCAGCGGGATCAGGATCGAAGGCTTTCTAAGCTCCAGAAGCTCGCAGATCGCGTTTGCCCCGGCCCGGGAAATCACCAGGTCGGACGCCGCGAACAGATCCGGCAGCTCTTCGGAGATATACTCGTACTGGGCATAGCCCTTCGTTCCCTCCAGTTCCGGGTCCAGATTTCCCTTCCCGCACAGATGCAGGACCTGGAAGTTCTCCAGCAGCCCGGGAAGAACCGAACGAACGGCCGTATTGACCGCCACAGATCCCAAGCTTCCGCCGATGATCAGAAGTACCGGCTTATCCGTATTAAATCCGCAGAAATCCAGTCCCCTCTTCCGCTCTCCCTTCAGAAGCTCCCGACGGATCGGCGAACCGGTGAGCACTGCCTTTCCCTTGGGCAGATACGGGATCGTCTCGGGGAAATTGCAGCAGACCGCACTGGCGCTGGAGAAGGACAGTTTGTTGGCCAGCCCCGGCGTCATATCCGACTCATGGATGATCACCGGGATCTTCAGTCCGTGGGCTGCAAGGACAACCGGCACGGATACATAGCCGCCTTTGGAAAATACAATGTCCGGCGCGATGGTATGAAGAAGCGATCTGGCTTCCACAAGCCCTTTCACCACGCGGGCGGGGTCCGTAAAATTCTGGAGGTCAAAATACCGCCGCAGCTTTCCGGAGGAGATTCCATAATAAGGAATTCCCTGCGCCTGCACCAGCGATTTTTCGATCCCCTCATACGATCCGATATAGCTGATCTCATACCCGCGTTCCTTCAGTCCGCCGACCAGCGCGAGATTCGGTGTCACATGACCGGCCGTCCCGCCGCCGGTCAGAACAATTTTCTTTGTCATACATTCTCTCCGCCAAGGGCCAGGATTTCTTCTTTGTCTTCCTCCGTCAGCGTTCCCGGTTTCCAGCCGACATTCACGGTGTCCTTCAGATACCGCGGAATCAGATGCATATGGAAATGGAACACAGTCTGTCCGGCAATCTCTCCGTTGTTCTGGACCAGGTTGAAGCCGTCACAGTTCAGTCCCCGATACAGGCGTCCGGCAACCTTTTTTGCGACCGGAAGCACTCTGGCAGCGGTCTCATCTGGCAGAGAGAACAGATCATCGGCATGTTCCTTCGGAAGAACCAGCGCATGCCCTTTCGAAGCCGGATTCAGATCAAGAATCACCCGGAAATCATCGTCTTCATAGAGTGTCGCCGAAGGGATTTCGCCATTGGCAATTTTGCAGAAAATACAGTCATCTTTTTTCATTGTTTCTTATCCTCTCAAGATATCTTTCTCTTCCGACCCGCAGCGAGACAGCTTATACAGACTGCCCGGGATTACCGTTCGGTTACAAAATTCGAACATCACGCGCAAAGCGAATGTATACGTGATTTCGGAACGCTGTAATCGGACGAAAAGACCGGCAAAATGTGCAAGTTCTTTTGATACTGTTATTAATCTTCCTCAGACGGGAAGGAAAGACAGCACCGCAGCGATCAGAAATCCGCCGGCCAGGCCGCCGATATGGGCCGCATTGTCTGTCCCGGTCTCCATAAAGCCCTGGGCTGTCATCAGCAGCACCATAAGTCCCATCCTCCGGACCGGGATCCGCGCCAGCCCGGCGCCGATCCGCCGTCTTCTGCGAAAGAAGCCGGAACGGTTTGCCAGCACCAGCCAGAACAGGGCTCCGGTCACGGCAAAAAGTGCCCCGGAGGCTCCGGCGGACACCGCAAACTGCCGGCGGTGAAAATACAGCTCCGCCGCCATGGACGCCAGGTTGCCCGCAAGCCCCCCTGCCAGATAGACCACCAGAAACCGGACGGTTCCGATCTCCTGCTCCAGCAGATTGCCCAGCGTAAACAGGCAGAGCATATTGTAGATCAGATGCATCAGACCGAAGTGAAGGAACATTCCCGTAAACAGCCGGTAGTACTCACCCTCCAGAATCAGAGGCGTATAGCAGGCCCCGTGGTGCAGCATGAAGAGTACGTCCTCCGTGCTGCCAGTCACGGTAAGCCAGATGAAAACCCCGATGTTGGCCAGCGCCAGGATCAGTGTCGCCCTTTGGCAGGTTTTCAGATAATCGGTCAGTTCCTTCAGCATCGGTCATCCTCTTTTCGTGAATTCGAAGAATCAGTCTTTTGCAGGCGGATATTCGGTGCACAGCAGACGATATGCCGGTTCATCCTCTTCGATGGTCGGGAAGCGTCCGAGCGCCTCATAGAAACGGTTATCGGTGTTGTCATCGTTGCACATCGAGACTTCTCCGATCAGTGCCTTCTCCGTACCCGGCTGAATATAGAACTCATGATAGTAGTACGGATACAGGGTCAGAGACTGGCCCGGTTTCAGGATCACGTCGGAGCCTGCGGGAACTTCATAGCAGCGTCCGTCGCTGAAGATCTTGACCGGTGTGTCGGCCAGCTGCTCGTCCTCGGTGGCGTTCCACAGATGGAATACCAGATTGCCGCCGCCGCGGTTGATGATATCTTCCATTTTGTTCCAGTGGAAATGATTCGGGGAGATCTGTCCTTCCTTGAGCATCATGATCTTCTCTGCGTAGCATTTCGTGTATTTGTCATTATGCACGTTGCCGTTGCGCAGTGTGATCAGATACAGGCCCTTTGTCTCGAAATGGCCTTCGCCGTAATCGGTAATATCCCAACCCAGCGCATTGTCACGAATCTCATCGTATTCATGTCCCTTACTCTCCCACTCCTCCGGCGTGAAGCTGAGGAACGGCGGAAGCGCAAAGCGGTATTCTTTGAGCATCGCTTCAAACTCTTTGATACAAGCATTGATTTCCGAACGTTTCATAATAATTCCTCCTTTATTTTTATAAAACATGCTTTTCCCGCCAGAAGGCGGTTCCGGCACTGTTTATATCCATTGTCGACGAACGGGTCTTTCATTCTTCCGTTCAGCGGTTCATCCGCTCCTTATGCGCCTGAATCGTTGCAGCGATTTCCGCTTCTCCCTCAAGCACCGTAAACGTCAGCGTGTTGGTCTCCGTCTCAAACGGCGCGAGTTTATGCACCGATCCGTCCTTTTCATGCCACGGTCTTCCGTAAACGCTGGAGTTCGCCGGCTCCAGTCCGATCACATAGTCACCGGAGGCGAGGGATTTCCATTCCATAAAATACGGGAGATTGTCCGCCTGCCAGCGAATGGAAAGACCCAGTCCGAGCCGCTCGTTTACGGCCAGCGCTTCGGCGCAGCCGTCGCTGTCCCGGACCAGCTGATGGATAAAGACGTACTCCGGTTCATTGTCAATCGGCGCCTCCATCCGGTCGTATTCACCCTCGTGTCCCTCCGCGTCGGCGTCCCTTGCGGTGACGCGGCTCGTCGGCAGATACAGCCGCACATTCTCGTCCAGGAACGGATAGCCGATATTGATATGGTAGAGCAGCATCAGCGGCTCATCCCGGAACGCCTGATTCTCGAAGGTGTCCGTCACCGTCACGGATTTCTCCCCGTAAACGGTCTCAATCCGGCGCCGGAGAATCATGTTTTCTCCGAAGAGCGCCGCTTCGCGCATCTCGCCCGACACCTGGCAGACATAGCGGCCGTCTTTCCAGCAGGCATCCGCGCTCAGGTGCTCCGCCGGCGTCGTGCGCATTCTTCCGTGCATCGGATAATCGACCCCGTCGATGGTACAGGGCGCGCAGATATTCTCCACGCCGGAGGTAAACATCAGTCCGCCCATAATGCTGCGGACCGCCTCATCTTTGTTGGTATCGTAATGGTTTCTGCCCTGCAGTCCGGGTTTCGAAAGGAAATTGATGTTGATCCCCTTATAGGAAAACTCCGCGATATCCAGGCATTTATCCGCCATGACCTGAAACTGCAGGCAGCCGTTTTTTACCTCATATGCTTTCAGGCCGCTGCTGCGTCCCTCCCCGAACGTCACCGGGCGGACGCTGGCCAGCTGCTGCATGGAACCGACATAACGCATTGTATCTTTTGGCTGTCCCATAACCTGTCTCCATTTCTCCGTCTCTTCGACGGCATGTCGTAAGGAAAGGCTGAAATAATCAGCGTCTCTTTCAAGATTACTCCAGATTGGCGTGATACTGCCACAGTCCCTTCATATCCAGCTGTTTCTCTTCGATGATCATCTTTGCCAGGATATCCCCCATCATGAGGACGCTCTGTTCAAACAGGCTTGTCATCGGCTGGCAGGAATCGATCTCATCCTCGAGATAAAACTTGGTCCGCACCGGGATCCGTACCATGAAATCACAGATGTCTTTCATCTCGCTGTTGGGATTGGAGCCGACATGTACGATCCGGCAGTTGACGGCCGACCGTGCTTTCTTTGCAATTCCCAGCGGGAACAGGGATGCCCCCGAGCCGGAGCCCACGATCAGCAGGTCTTTGGAGGTGATTGCCGGTTCCGTGATCTCGCCGACATAATGCGCCTTGATTCCGAGATGCGCAAGCCGTTTGCATACGCACTGCAGTGCCAGCATGACTCTGCCGACGCCGACAAAAAACACCTGATCCGCCGCCAGGATCTCGTCCCTGAGTTTTTCCAGCGAAGCCGGGTCAATACTCTGAAGCGTCCGGGTCAGTTCTTCCATCACGTCTGTTGTTGCTTTTTGATACTCTTCCTGAAACGTCATTGTCAGTCTCCTTTCCAGTTAGCCAATAATCCGGCTGATCGCCGATGTCACGATTTTCATAAACAGATTGCTCTGGTACATCGGCCGAAGAAGTACGCTCTCATCAATCATTTCCATCATAACGATCCCGATCTGTGTGCCGGAGAGCAGTGAGATGACCAGAAAGATCATCCATACGACAAACAGTCCCTGGATCAGCCCCACCGCCAGGCCGCCGATATGGTTGACTGTGCGCAGCAGCGGGAAATGCGCCGCCAGATCCACTGTGGACAGCAGTCCCCAGACGATCAGGTGAACCACCGCCAGGGTCACGAGAAACGCGATGATATTCAGGATCACGCTGGCGATAAACCGGGCCAGATAATCTCCGAAGTTCTCCGCGCCAAGACGCGTATAGCCCTGGCTGTTGTTGTACGTGAGAATCAGCCGCTTCAGAAATGCGGGAACCGGCAGATTCTGAATCAGCCGGGTCTGCTCATTTTTCGTCAGGGAAGCCAGTGCCTTCATGCTGCTGTCGATGCCGGCCTGCCCCACTCCCAGGAGACCTCCCACGCCAATCTGTTCCAGATAATCCTTGAGATCCGTGTTGACAAATTCCTCCAGCTGGTCATCGCTCATCGCGTCAATCCGCGATCCGTCCAGTCCGTACTGGTCCATCAGCGCCCGGATGTCCTCCCGGCCGAAGGTCCCGCCGCTCTGGTTTACGGCATCCTCCACGGTCTGTTCGGAAACCGCCTTTGCAGACATGCTGCTCACGGTAGCTTCGCACTGCGCCGCAAGGAAATCGTAAACCGGCGTTTTCTCCTGAATCACCTTCGTCACCATCGGCAGCAGCAGCGAAACCAGCAGCGACGAGATCAGCAGCGCGGCGATTCCCGAAACCTTCTGCACCAGGCCCTTCCGGTACCCGTTGAAGGCAAACAGAGCAAAGACCGCAAGGATTACGATCGTCATGATATTCATACGTTGTTCAAAACCCCTTTAACGTTTTTTTCTACTCGATCCGGATCCGGTCCATGCTGTCCGCCGTAATCACAAGATAACGGCGCAGTCCTTTCTGCGGTCCGAAGTACTTGACCTCCCGGTCGTAGCTCACCGAGAGTTTCTTCTTTCCGCTGGTCCGGTAGATCGTCAGATTGGATGAATCATAGAGAAAAATTTCCCCGTCCGCGATCTGCACTCCAGTATAGTCAAAGCTGCATCCCGTCTGCATCGTGCGTTTCCCCGCGTAGTTGTACACGTCCATGATATATTTCGTGTCCGTCTCCCCGGAGTCAAAAATGAAGCCGATGTTCTCCCCGTCATGGAAGCAGCTCAGTATTTCCTCTGTAAATGGTACCCTTACCTTTTCCGATGGTTTTTTCGAACTGTCAAAAACCACAAAGCAGTTGTCCCCCGCCGCAACCGGAACAGCTCCGTCGGCAAAAAAGACATCCGGGAAAATGGTGTCCGGGTAGTTCAGCGACAGCATCAGATGGCGGTCTTCCGATGAGGAAGAAAAATCATAAAACGACAGTTTCCCCGTCAGGACCCCGTTCTCCTGTGTCAGGAAGGAAACGACCATCCGCTTCCCGTTGGGCGACAGGGCGATGTCCAGCGGAAATCCGCTGTCCTCCAGACTTGCCCGGACCGAGGCGATCTGCGTTCCGTCCGCGGAAAACAGTTCGATCCAGTCCACCTCTTCGTCTTCTTCCACCAGTGCCGTCACACCGTTGGACGCCGTCTGTATTTTTCGAATGTTCATGGCCGCTTCGAAGGATCCGAGAAGGCCTTTCTCATTCAGAACGTAAACCTGTCGGCCCTGCTGTTCCGCGATGGCCATCACCCCGTCGCAGATATCGCAGATCGGCGTCTGCATATCGTAGGCGGCGCTCCATTGTATCTCATTCGATGTGTCCACGCAGAATATGCCGTCGTGGCTGTATTTGATGACGGAATTGCCCAGCCGTTCGTACAGGGTGCCCTCCACGTCGTTTTTCTCCGCGCGGCTCAAAATCCGGTACTGGTCAAAGGTATGCGCGCGGTTGTAGATCCACAGTCCTGCCAGCGCGGCCAGAATCGTGCCGCAGACCATCGCGAGCAGCCAGCGGGAAACCCGTTCCTCCGGCAGATGCACATTCTCACGCAGAAATGCCAGCGCGGACCGGGCCTGGGCCTGTTCCGCCTCACGCCGGCTGTGCGTCTTCTGCTCGTTCCTGGACTTCACGGAAGTCACGCGGATCCCGTCCGGTGCCGTCGTCTTCGCAGCATTCGTCACGCGAATCCCGTCCGGTGCTGTCGTCTTCACAGTATTCGTCACGCGAATCCCGTCCGGTGCCATCGTCTTCGCAGCATCCAGGCCGCTGTCCTTCTTATAATCTTCCGCGATACCGAACACCTTCCTTTCCGTGATTTCCTTGATCTGCGGCTTCCTAAATCCGTTTTCCCGTACGTCCGCGGCTTCCTTAATCCGCAGCCGCAGAGGTCTGTACGTTTTTCAGCCTCAGAGGTCTGTAGGTCCGCTGCCTCAGAGGTCCGTACGTCTGCAACCCCAGAGGACCGTACGTCCGCGGGCTCAGAGTTCCATATATCCGCGGCCTCAAATTCCGTATATCTGCGGCCTCAGAGGTCTGCACGTCCGCGACTTCAAAGTTCCATACATCTGCGGCCTCTGAGTTTCATACATCCGCAGCCTCAGAGCTCCATGCATCCGCGGCTCAGAGGTCGGTACGTCCGCGAGCTCAAAGTTCCGTGCGCCCGTCCAGCGCACGCAGCAGCGTCACTTCGTCGATATACTCCAGATCGCCGCCCACCGGGACGCCGCTGGCAATCCGGCTGACACGGATCCCCGTCGGTTTGATCAGCCGGCTGATGTACATGGCCGTCGTCTCTCCCTCGAGACTTGAGTTTGTCGCGATAATGACCT
>CACXHD010000089.1 GCA_902767335.1 uncultured Lachnospiraceae bacterium | reverse complement strand
TGAAATGAGTTTTGAACAGATGCTGGATGAGTCTTTCAAGACAATTCACAATGGAGAGGTAGTCGAAGGTACTGTCATCGGCGTGAAGGAAGATGAGATCATTCTGAACATCGGCTGCAAGGCGGATGGTATTATCACGCGCAGTGAGTATACGAACGATTCCGGAGTTGATCTTCGCGAAATGGTACATGAAGGGGATACCATGGAAGCCAAGGTCATGAAGGTGAATGACGGTGAGGGACAGATCCTTCTCACTTATAAGAGACTTGCTGCAGAGAAAGGCAACAAGCGCCTCGAAGAAGCGATGAACAACCATGAAGTTCTCACGGCTCCGGTGGTACAGGTTCTGAACGGCGGTCTGATCGCACTGGTTGAAGAAGCCAGAGTGTTTATTCCTGCCAGCCTTGTCTCTGATACCTATGAAAAGAATCTTGAGAAGTATGCGGGCCAGGAGATTGAGTTCGTGATCACCGAGTTCAATCCGAAGAGAAGAAGAATCATCGGCGACCGCAAGCAGCTTCTTGTCGAGAGAAAGAAACAGCTCCAGAAAGAGCTCTTTGAGCGCATCGCTGTCGGTGACAGAGTTACCGGTACGGTTAAGAATGTGACGGATTTCGGTGCATTCGTCGATCTTGGCGGAGCAGACGGACTTCTTCATATCTCCGAGATGTCCTGGGGCCATGTTGAGAACCCGAAGAAGGTCTTCAAGGTTGGTGAAGAGCTTGAAGTTCTGATCAAAGACATCAACGGTGAGAAGATTGCTCTGAGCCTGAAGTTCCCGGAGAAGAATCCGTGGCTGAACGCTTCCGAGAAGTTCGCTTCCGGCAATATCGTGACCGGACGTGTTGCACGTATGACCGACTTTGGCGCATTCGTAGAGCTTGAACCGGGCGTTGACGCTCTGCTGCATGTATCCCAGATCTCTCATGATCATGTGGACAAACCCTCTGACAGACTGAAAACCGGTCAGGAAATCACTGCGAAGATCGTTGACTTCAATGAGGCAGACCGCAAGATCAGCCTGAGCATGAAAGCTCTTGAGACAGCAGAAGCGCAGGAGCCGAATTACGAATAATCCGGATCTGAAGATGGAAGAGCCCGTTTGTCACCGGGTTCGACTGTGAATTTAAAATGTAAATGAATGGGAAGGTATCTTCGATACCTTCCCGTTTTTTTGCTTTATGACAACATGGATACTAAGGGAAACGCTGATTAATTCTACTTTTCGCACTTTGACACCTTCAGCTCAGCGTTCCCCGATAAAATCTTTGAGCGTTGTGCGCTCAAAGCCGCGTGCTGCACGGCTTCCAAAGGAAGCCTTCTTCTGCACAGTACTGCGATCCGACGGAGGCTTTAAGAAACACTGATTTAATCCGTGTTTCCTTAGGAACTGCAGTTGATGCCGACGGATGGTGTCTGTCAGGCGGAAGTGTACGTAGGATCATCTCATAAAGTGCTGTGCCAGCAGATAAGACAGATAATTTATCTTGAAGTCATCCGCCGGGGGCAGCGGTGGCATTTCAAAGTAGCTGATTCGGTCCTTGCGGTCTTTCAGAAATGCCGGTTCACGAAACGCAGAAGCGGCAGTCTGAGGGAGAAACATGCCCTCTTTCGGAATATAGCAGGTCGCCGCGGTTGCCTTCTGTCGGTAGGCGGGGTCGACAAAAGAAGCGACACTGCGATGGATGGCCTGGTCCTCCAGCGGAAGATAATCATATTCTTTCCAGTCTTTGAAATAATGCTTCAGACGTCCACGGAACATGCGGACCGAAAGCCGGGCGGAAGAACCTTCTACATAAAGTACGGACAGCTCCGTTTCATGGGAAAAGGGAGCAGGCAGCGGTTCCGGAAGATGAAAGAGAAACTCCAGTATATAGGGCGCGTCCGGAGACGTTTTCTGCGAGCCATCCGGAGATACAGTTTCATCCTGCGATGCATTATGAGGCGCAGTCAGAGATATATTCCGAGACATAGTCTGAGACATATTCTGAGGCATATTCTGAGATACATTCCGAGACATAGTCTGAGACATATTCTGAGATACATTCTGAGATATATTCTGAGATATATTCTGAGATACATCCGGGGAAACGCCCTCTTGTATCACGACCTGCGCCGGATCCGAAATAGGAGTCTGCTGCAGTTGCAGATATGCGTAAAACCGGGTTATGAGAAACATGCCCCGCAAGTCATCCAGATTATGCAGGAGCAGTGCATCCAGAGCGGACGCATCCGGTGCCTTGCAGAAGTTTTTGTATACCTGGATGAGTTCGCCTCCGTTGAACTTGTCCTCCCGCTGACAACCAAGATACTTCTCCAGGGCTTTCTGATTCATATGGGAGAGATTGAGAAGCCGTCGAAGAGGCCGAAAATCCTGGTAGAGATCCACGGAGCATGGCATGCGTTCCGCATTCTGGGCAGGAGCAGATGGGCAATCCGCTTCCGAGGCAGTAAGCTGTTCAGGCGATCCGTGGGAAGAACGTTTTACTTCCTGAGCGGAAGGCTGCTTTAATGATATGGAGGAAGAGTATTCTACATCATGGGCAGGAAGCAGTTCCGAAGTTCCGGGAAGAGTTTCGTCCGGGATTTCCAGCAGAGACGGAACGGGAATCTGATACTGTTCATATTTCTCCCGCAGATAGGGCAGGTCGAAGCGCTGCCCATTGAAATGAATCAATACATGATAAGGACGGGAGAAGGCGGCAAATACCCGAAGTAGTGCCGATTCTTCCTGCGGTTTTTCGGCAAGCCACTGGATCGCTTCCCAATGCTGTTGCTTCCGGTAAACCGCCCCGATCAGATAAAGCGAAGAGGTATCCGGCGAGAAGCCGGTGGTTTCAATATCGAAGAAAAGACAGTCCGCCGCAGAATCCTTCGGCAGATACGGAGGCAGCAGAGGAGACTGCGTCAATTCGGTTTTATATGTAAGCATGGATTTCTCCTGTTCATGAAATCGGAAGTTACGTCAGGAGACACAGAACCGTCCCCTGTCTCCTTTGGCTCTTTGGCTCCCGATTGAGTCGAAAGCAACGTCCCTTTGACTCATTATATCAGATTGTTTACATTCCTGACAGAGTTGTGATAAACTGAGGATAAGATTGCATCGCTGAAAGTATTCTTTCTGTAAATGGCTTTTGGCGGGTGAATCATCATGATGAAGGAGAGAGAATATGGATAAACCGGTACTGGTGATTATGGCGGCCGGGATGGGCAGCCGGTATGGCGGACTGAAGCAGATTGACCCCTTGGATGAACAGGGTCATATTCTGATGGATTTTTCACTCTATGATGCCCGTCAGGCGGGATTTGAAAAAGTGGTTTTCATCATTCGCAGGGAGCATGAGGAAATCTTCCGCGAAGCGATCGGAGACAGGATTTCGAAGCATATGGAAGTTGCATATGCTTTTCAGGACAAAGAAGATCTGCCGGCAGGGTATACCGTACCGGAAGGCAGGGAAAAACCCTGGGGAACCGGCCATGCCGTTCTTTCCTGCAGAAATATCATCAACGGACCCTTTGCTGTAATCAATGCGGATGATTATTATGGCAGGGAAGCGTTTGCGCTGATCTACGATTATCTTGTCAAAAATCAGGACGACGAGAAATATCGGTATGCGATGGTCGGATACCGGCTTGGCAATACGCTGAGCGACAGCGGTCATGTTTCGAGGGGAATCTGTGAGACTGACGCAGATGGATTTCTCACGGATATCGTGGAGAGGACACGGCTGATGAAGGATGCCGAAACCGGTGCGAAATGGATCGAGGATGACGGGAAGACTTCGCATCCGATCTCGCCGGACAGCACGGTTTCCATGAATCTCTGGGGATTTTCCGCCAGCTTCCTTACGGAACTGGAGAAGGGCTTCCCGGTGTTTCTGGAGAAGAACCTGCCCGTAAATCCTTTGAAGTGCGAATATTACCTGCCTTTTGCCGTGGATGAACTGCTGAAGCAGGGACGGTGCAGTGTCCGTGTCCTGCAGACAAACGAAAAATGGTTCGGCATGACCTATCGGGAGGACCGGGAACAGGTGGTAAGTATGATCGCCGCTGCGTTAAAGGATGGGAAATATCCCTACGATATGTAGGAAAGTGACAGACGGCAGCATGGCAGGCGGCGGCATGGCAAGCGTCAGGACTGCAGGCGGCATGGCAGGCAGCGGCATGACAGCAGGCGGCATGGCAGGCAGCGGCATGACAGACCGCGGCATGACAGGCGGCAGTATGACTGGCAGTGACATGACAGGTGAATAAAGGTGAGCCGGCTCACCCCGGCCTGCCTTGGCTCAAAAAACTTCTGTGGAGGAGTCATGAGAGAGACAGTTCAGATACGGATGATGGGGGAATTCTCGATCCGCACAGGCAATCACGAAACCACAAATATGGTGGCAAAAACCCGTAAGGGCGTGGCTTTGATGGAATATCTGATTTTAAATCATGGGAAAGCGATCTCAAAGCAGAGACTTCTGTCGCTTCTCTGGTCCGGGTATCAGCACACCAATCCGGAGAGTTCCCTGAAGGTCATGGTCAGCAGGCTGCGCAAAATGCTGAATGAGATTTACGAGGGACTGGGAGACTGCATTCAGTCGGAGCGGGGCGCCTACCGCTGGGTCAGCGCGCCGAACGTAACGGTGGATGTGCTGGAACTGATGGAAATCTTTGACCGGCTGGGCAGCGAAAAGACGGAGAAGGAGCTTTTTTCTCTTTATGACCGGCTGATCCGCCTCTATCAGGGAGATCTTTATCTGACCGGGGATATTACCAGCGGGACCGAATATGAAGCCGCTCTGCACAATGAGTATCTGAATGCGGTGTATGATTTTATCGAGATTCTGATGGGACGAGGAGAGTACGTCCGGATCATCGATATCTGCACCAAGGCGCTGCGGATCGATGAGATGGATGAGCGGCTGCACATGGAGATGATGCAGGCCCAGGTCAACGCGAACCGTCTGAGCGATGCCATGGCCCAGTACCGCAAGCTCTCCGACATCAACAGCAATTACCTGGATGTAGAGCCCAGCGAGGAGATGCAGAATTTCTATTCCAACCTGGTGCAGACCGGTCGTGCGCTGCGTTTCAGCCTTGACAGCCTGAAGCGGGAAATGCTGGAGGAAAACCCGTCAAGAGGCGCGCATGTCTGCGCCTACGAGGAATTCCGTCAGTATTATCGGCTGACGGCTCCGACACTGGAACGTCTCGGCTTCAATTTCTTTATTGGCATGATCATGCTGGGAGAACTGGATGAGAAAACGGAAACGGAACGGGCGGTGATCGATCCGCTGATGGAGGACCTGATCCAGATTTTACAGGAAAACCTCCGCCGCGGCGACGTCGTTACCCGATATACGCCGGCCATTGCCGCAGTCATGCTGCCGACCGTCAATCAGACAACCGGTAATATGGTCATGGAGAGAATCCGGCAGATTTTCCTTGCAAAGCATCCGGACTGCAAGCTTCCGTTCCATTACCGCCTCGGCGAGATCGGGAAGATACAGTAAAGCGGCAGCCTCGGCGAAACCATTACTTTTTACGGGCAGTTTCGGGCAGCTTTTGGCAGTCCCCGGCGACCGCCTTGTATTACATTTATAAAAGGATCATTATGAGACAATTAAAAACGTTCGTACTGGGAATTCTGGCCGGGATGAGCATTGCAATCGGAGGAACCGTGTTCCTCTCCCTGGAGAGTAAAGTGCTCGGGGCGGTGTTCTTTACGGTAGGACTTTTTGCAGTCTGTACCTTTGGTTTCAGCCTGTTTACCGGCAAGGTATGTTATGTCTTCGAGCGCGATGCGGCATATGCGCTGGATTTGCCGGTGATCTGGGTAGGAAATCTGTGCGGTGCCTGGCTGACGGCTGCGCTTCAGCAGATGACGCGGATCGGCCCGGGCCTTGCGGAGAAAGCGCGTGCCCTTTGTGAGGTCAAGCTTTCGGACAACCTGCTCAGTATTTTTATCCTGGCTTTTTTCTGTAACCTGATGATTTATGTTGCGGTTGAGGGCTATGGGAAAAATCCCCATGAGGTCGGGAAATATCTGTCCCTTCTGTTCGGAGTGACTGTGTTCATCCTCTGCGGGTTTGAACACTGTGTTGCGAATATGTACTATTTTTCCGCAGCCGGGGCATGGAGCCTGAAAACACTGGGCTATGTACTTGTGATGACAGCGGGAAATGCTGCAGGCGGCGTCTGTATTCCGCTGCTGCGGAAGATCGCTGCATAGATAAAAAAGAGAAAGCGTGTGACCATCCACAGATTATTCGGTTTCCTCGCGTCTTTCTTCGGAATGTAACCAGAAATGTAATAATCGTGTGGTAATATATGAAAGCATACAGTCATAAGGCATACATCGTGTGTTGGCTTTCGGGCGGAAAATAAAGCCCGATGCTTTCGCACGGGTGTATGTCTTTTTTTGCATGGAGATATTGATTTATGGAGAGCCGGATTGAGATGGGATGAGCCAGTCTGGTCGGGCGAGTGGCGCGAGTTGGGTTGAGCCAGGATGTGAGCCAGGCAAGTCATGCGAGCGGCGCGAGTCGGGTTGAGACAGGATAAACCAGTCAGAT
>CACXHD010000088.1 GCA_902767335.1 uncultured Lachnospiraceae bacterium | reverse complement strand
CAAAAATGAGAATTCCCTGTAAAATCAAGGAATTCTCACATCTTATACATAGGTTTATTCAATTATTCACCGACTGTGAATGGTAACTTACCATGGTTATTATTCACAGCTGAAACCGTGTTTGTCTCAGAAATGCACCTATTCTAGCAGAAATACACCTATTCTATCATCTCCCCATTCTGATCCGGCAGGGAAACCTCCGGCCTTCGTATTCACGGATATTATTCTCCGTTCACCTCTATATTCACGGAACTTTCCACATCATTCGTCCTGTCGCTCAGCGTCATCTGCAGCTCAACAGGTGTATTCTCCGTAAACTCAGGCAGCGATATTTTTCCGTCCGGCCCATTCTCCATCAGGCAGAAGGATCTGCAGAATGTGCGCCAGCCGCCCTCGGAATCAGCCGTTTTAATCCGCCCCGACATCTCATCCTCAATACTGCGGATGACATTCTGCAGAACATATTCCTGCCCTCCGACCGTGATCCGCCCGTCTGACAGTTCATAAGAGACCGTCTCCTCCTCACTCTTTTCATCGGCACGGACGTGATAGTAGACATCAATGGAACAGCCCGGATTTTGTGCTCCATTCTCCTCAATCCAGATTGACCTGTCGATCATCACGGAGATCACTTCCAGGATGATTTCGCCTGCCATAAATGTCTGATCTGTCTCAAAGGAGAGCGTCTTCGCACTTTCTGCAGCCATAAACTTCGCTATGTCACCAATGACCTGCTCATCCACATGTGCAGGCCTGCCGTAAGCCGCCGCGCCTTCCGCCTTCTGACCTCCTGTAAATGTGTGGACCAGTCCCGGATAGGAAATCAGTGTCCAGCCGGGCTGATCCCCGAAGGCTTCCTGCCACAGCCCAAAGTCCTCCATCGTAACCTGGTAGTCCTCTTCACCCTGCAGGATCAGACATCTTTCTGTGATCTTTTCCGCCTCCGTGACGGCATCATAGGAGCGAAGCCATTTCCAGTACGGCACATACGCGCCGGCAATCATCGTATCCTCCGGAAGATTTTCCAGGTCATTGAGCCGATCAAGCTCTTCAAATAACACATCCTTCGCTTTTTGCTGTTCATCCGTAATCTCCGGCAGCAAAGAATACAGGTATGTATACTGCTCCCGCATCAGTGTGTCCAGCGGTCTCGCCGGCGGCGCCATCATAATAAACCCCGCAGCTGTCAGATTTTCTTTAACCAGCTGTTCACGGATGGCCGGAACCGCCATAGCTCCCAGGCTATGCCCCAGAACAAAGATCCTTGAAGGATCAATCTTTTCCTGTCCGGAAATGAGCATAGCTGCGGCCGCAGCATCCAGGACGGTTTCGTCCATCAGCGTTATCTGACGGTCTCCCGCCATCTCCTGTCCATAGACATATGTGCGCTTGTCATAGCGAAAAACAGCGATCCCCCTTTTGGCCAGTCCTTCTGCCAGATCCTTGAAGGGTTTTATGCCCATGATCTCTTCATCCCGGTTATTCGGGCCCGATCCGTGCACAAGAATAACAGCCGAAAAAGGTCCCTCCCCTTCGGGAATCGTCAGCGTACCCGGAAGTTCTCCGCCAAGTTCCGGAACCGGAATCTGCAGGGAAACCTCCGAGAAAAGCTTCTCCTCTGTTTCGCTCTCCACTTCACTTCCGGCTACATTCCCGGCTTCACTTCCGGCTTCATTCCCAGCTTCATTCCCGACTTCACTCCCAGCTTCATTCCCGACTTCACTCCTGGCTTCATTCCCGGCTTCACTCCCGGCTCCGTTCTCCGCAACGTTCCCGGCGCTTTCCCCGGTTTCCGTTTCGCCGGCATCCTCCTGCGCAGAACCTGTATACACATCCGTCACGAGACCGGCGATCGCTCCGTTCTCAAGGACAAACACAAGATCCACCCGGGACACCGAAAATATGCACGGAACCCGCAGCACACGCAGTCCCCGCCATGTATCTGCATAGCCTGTCCCGATATTCTCCAGTGTCCCGAGAGCAGCCAGCGACTTTGCGAGCCCGGCCCATCCGCCGGCCGCAGTAACCGCCTTCTCCATATCCGGCGTCAGTTCGTAAACTCCGTCCAGCGAGGCTGCATGATCTTCCAGTAAAAGGCCGATAAACGCTTCCGCCTGCTCTGGAGAGGTCAGAGATTGTCTGCTCATGGCGTAACCATCTTTCGGCAACAGCAGGCAAAGGCAGGCTGCGAACAATAACATCACTGTTCTTCGTCTGATTTTTGTACTCAAAAGGCACCTCCTGGTTCTTTCATGATTCATACCGGGAAAAAAGATCCTGTTCGTTTGCTTCTATACCATAGAATATACCATGAAATATGCGCTGTACCGATAAAAAATATGGGTATCGAGACCGCATTTCCTTCTTTCAGATTTCTGCGGTCTTTGCCACAAGCAACGAATCCATCTTATAGGCCTTGGAAACAAACAATCCAAGGAGTAAAATACCTGTTAGGTCATTATCTGACCAGTAACTGCGATTTTGACAGAGCGGATTGTTCGGACAATGGAAAATTTCAAAATGAAAATAATAAAGAAATGGCTGAAAGAAACCAACCCTATCGGGAAAAGCATGTTTGCAGACAACATGGGAAATCTCGCAATGGCGATTTTAGGGACCACGATCCTTTCTGTCGCAATATTGTGCGTCCCTCAATTGATCCAAAAACTGCTGGACAACATCGTCGCGAACGATCAGCGACAGTGGCTTCAAATCGCTGCAATGGCGGCTTTCGTTTTGACCCTGGAAATTACCGCCGGGATTCTCACGTACAGATTTCGCACCGCGTTCAGCGCCAAAGCTGTAGCGCAATATCGCAATTTTTCATATGATTATCTTATGAAAAAGAAGGTGTCGGATTTTTATCGCGGGAATACTGCTGTATATCTTTCGGCCATGTCGACTGACGTCACAAGGATCAAGGATGATTTCCTCGACCAAATCCCTATCATTTCACAAATAATCATTTGCGGAATCGGAGCGGTGGTCGTGATGATGAGATACAACGTCCTGTTGACGATCGTCGCTTGCGCGATATCAATCATCCCTTTCGCGGCAGCAATTATTTCCGGAAAAAATATGCCGGACGCAGAAGAAAAACTTTCAGATCAAAATGCGTCCTATCTTGGTTTTCTGAAAGATTTCACAGTAGGCTTTACCGTCATAAAAAGTTATATGGCGGAAAACATTTTTCTGAAACTTCATCATAAGTCTTGTCGTGACGTTGAAGCTTCCATGTTACGACGGGAGCAGCTTTTTGAAAAGGTGAATTATTTCGCTGCTGTATCCGGCTACATAACGCAGTTTGCTGTGCTTTTTTCCTGCGTTGCAGTATCCTTGTTGACGAAAAACGTCACGGCGGGCATGGTTATCGCGTTTTCTCAGTTGATCCGTTACATCATAGATCCAATGGCCGAACTGCCCTCAATGATCACAGCAGCAAGATCTGCTTTCGCGATGTCAGAAAAATTCTGGAATGCGATAAAATGTGAAGATGACGCGTCTTCCTTTGAAGGCGAGAGCGAAACGTCTTCCTTTGACGGAAACGTTTCCCTTGAGGATATCGAATTCGAATATGACGGCGAAAAAAAGGTTCTCAACAAAGTGTCTCTGGATATCAAAAAAGGCGAAAAAGTCGTGGTCATCGGAACCTCGGGATGCGGCAAGTCAACCGTTTTGAAACTCATAATGGGAATTCTGAAACCGTCGCGCGGTAAAATTCTTTATGATGGGATCGAAAGGTCGGACGAAAGCGAAAGCCAGATCTTCAAGCTCGCTTCATATATACAACAGGAGGTTTTCATCTTTGACGGAAGTATATATGACAACATTACGTTGTATCAAAAATACGACGCGAACGAAGTCGAAAGGGCGATTGAAAAAGCTGGTCTGAACGATTTGATTGCAGAAAAAGGCCTTGATTACAAATGCGGAGAAAACGGCGCGAATTTGTCTGGCGGAGAAAAGCAGAGAATAAGCATTGCCCGAAGCCTCCTCAGAAGGACGTCTTTGTTGATCGCTGATGAAATCACAGCTGCTCTTGACAAGGAGACAAGTTACCGAGTAATGTCGAGCCTTATGGACATCGACGGACTCACCGAACTGCTTGTGCTGCATGATCTCGACAGTCGAGTGCTTTCCAAAGCCGACAAAATCGTCGTAATGAAAGACGGCGTTGTGGAAGAACAAGGCAAATTCGAAGACCTCGTCGACACAAAAGGGTATTTCTACTCTCTTTACAACGTCATCACGAGATAATTCGCGTTCACCTTACAAAACCGGAAACTAAAAGTACGAATATGCCCCTCCTGTTTCATAAGCAGACAATTCCGACAGGAACGGAGACAGAATCTGGCGGAGCGGGTCAGGTCAGCTTATGAAACAGGAGGGGCATAAGGGCGTCCGGCTTCGTCGGCTGTGAGTAACTTTTTACATACTAATGTAATTATCAGTATTCAGAATTCTTTGCCATTTAAATCGTCAACTGTTCTTTCAGCTGGCTTCATTTGAGCCGACATGAATCTCAGCAATCCTGTTTGCGCCAAGCTGGCCGTCCCAGACATCCACCCCTTTGTTCGCGAACCGGATGCAGCGCTTGTTCGGGCTCTTCTCCTTCGGATCACAGATCTTCAGATAAACCTGATATTTCCCGGGCGGAACGTTTCCAAAGTCCTCAAGGGGGATTTCAAAGGACAGATCCCGCCAGGCGGCGGTGTTTTCCGCGCGGCTGTCCGGGTCCGGTCTCCAGGACCGGGCATCCACATCTGTCGGGGCGGAATACGTAGTTCCGTCCTCGCCTTTAAGGATCACCGTCACCGCTTTCTTGTTCACTATGTTCCCGAAACCGACGTTCTGGATCTTTCCTCTGAATACGAGCTGTCCTCCCTCCGGGATGGTTTCGGCCGCATATGCTTCCCGCAGGACAAGCCGGTATCCGAGTCGGTCGCGGAAATACTCTGCACCGGTCTTCCCGTCATATACCGGATCAAACACGGCCTGCCGGACGGTGTAGGGCTTCGCATAGGCATTGGTCATTTCCTTTGACATATTTTCCTGTGAATAGAGGAAATCGCCCCAGCGGCTGTGCACCTGGTCCTCATAGTCGGCATTCAGATAGACGGTCTGTGCATAGGAAGCCTCCCAGGCGACGAAGGGGAACGTATTCCACAGAGTTTCATCGCCCTGCGCTTCTCCGCCGAACAGGCTGTTCTGCCCTCGGATCCAGGTCATCAGTTTTCCGCGGTCAAACGCTTCAGGATCACCGAGCGTCTCCCCGGGCCACCAGATTCCCTCGGACAAAGAACCCCAGTCATCGGGATAGTTTTCCCCCTCGTCCTCTCCGTAGGCATAGCTGTCGTCGAAGAATCCGAATCTTGCCTCCGGAGAACCTTCCGATGGCGCCGGAATCTGATCGATGGTTTCGAAGGTGTACTCCGTCCCGTATGTGGCATTGTACCAGGACAGGAATGCGCCGGCGTGCACCGTAATGGATCTCGATTCCGGTACCGCTTTGAGCAGCGCGTCCAGCAGCCATTTATAAGCTTCCGGACTTGTCCCGAAGGTGCTTGAATGCATCTCGCCCCAGGGCCCGAAGAAGCCGCCGTCCACGCCCATCAGTACATCCTCGTACTCTTCCAGGATCGGGGCGATCTGGGAAATATGTTCCAGGATCACCTCTTTTTCCGGCTCCACGTCCGTAATCTTCTGATCGACATACCCGTCGTCGGGGTGTTCCGCACTGACCCAGCTGAATCCCGGCCCGTCATAATTGAAGCGGACCATGGTGACGCCCTCTCCGGCTCTCACCTGCTCCAGCTTGTCCCGGATAAAGGCAATCGCATCCTGCGTCAGCGGCTGCGAAGTTCCTCTGGGCCATTTCGAAAATTCATTCTCCAGCCAGTAGTCCAGATGCGTATCATAGTCATACGGCGGTACATCCCCCTCGCGGGAACGGATCGAAACATTTTCAGGAGCAAAGTACTCCTCATCGTAGGGAACGCCCCATCCGGTAATCGCATTGTCCGAGAAATTGCGCAGGTCAAAATAGACATGGCTGACCCGCGTCGTCACCTGCGCGCCTCCGACCGTGACCGGCTCCGCTCCGACTTCCATTTCCGTCGCTTCCTCCCCGGTCCCGGTTACCGGTACGACCATGCCGTCATTTGCCCGGTAAAAACCACGGTCCGGATTGGGGATGTCGACCGGATCCTCGGTGTAATCCAGATCCTGCAGAACCAGTTCTTCCGGCATATCTTCCATACTGTTTCCCTTTCCCGGCGCAGTTTCCTCCGCCATGAATGTGCCTGACGCAGCGAATACCCAGACAAGCACCGTTGCAGCCGCCAGCAGGTTCCATTTCCATGTTTTCTTCATCGTCCGGTCTCCTTCCCTGTAAGATTTAAGACGAAACAGAGCAAGACAGGGTCAGGTCGGTTGAGGCAGGGGACGTATCTCGCGACTCATTCCCGCCACAGCCTTGCAGCGCGGCCACACCGGGCAGGGACGGCAGCCGGCACGGGATCTGTTCTCAGGAAATGCATTCGAGAAAGTCGCTCCCAGATCTTGGGCGCCCGGGCCCTCGTGGGACGGGTCGAGAGCGGCTTCTCAAAAGCCGCTCGGAGAGCGGTGCTGAGACCGGAAATCATCAGGATTTCCGGTCGAATAAAGCGGTGCCCGTCCCACGAGGGCCCGGGCGCCCTAGATCTGCGGCGGCTTTTGAGTGATTTCTTGAGAACAGATCCCGCGTCGGCTGCCGTCCCTGCCCGGTGTGGCCGCGCTGCAAGGCTGGGGCGGGAATGAGTCGCGAGATACGTTCCCTGCCTCATCCGGCCTGGTCCTGTCTCACCCTGTCTTTGAACCGATCAATTACTTCATGCCCGTCATCGCGATTCCCTTGATGAACTGTTTCTGGAATACAATGAACACGATGGAAGCCGGGATCATGATCAGCGCGGAAGCCGCCATGGTCGCCGACAGGTCCGTCTGGTGCTGCGAGTTAAAGAAGGACAGCGCCAGCGGAAGCGTCTGATTGTTTGTGGATGACAGGTAGAGCAACGGATTCAGATAGTCATTCCAGATCTCCAGGAAGGTAAAGATCGCCAGCGATCCGATCGCAGGACGGATCTGGGCCAGGACGATATGAATATATACCTGAAAATGTCCGGCGCCGTCGATCCTGGCGCTCTCCAGAAGCTCCCGGGGAATCTCGTCACAGTACTGCTTGCACAGATACACGCCGAACGCGCTCACCATGGCCGGGATAATCAGCGCCAGCAGATTGTCGTAGAGTCCGATCCGGTCAATCAGGATGAACTTCGTGATCATGGTCACCTGGGCCGGCACCATCATTGTAAACAGCAGCATCATGAACAGGAACCGCTTCCCCCGAAATTCGAACCTGGAAAACAGATAGCCCAGGATCGTACTGGTAAACAGAATAATTACGGTATCCGTCACCGTGATGATCAGGGAATTGCGCAGCCACCTGAAAAACGGGGATCCGAAGAGCACCTTCCGGTAACCGTCAAGGGTAGGATCCTTTGGCAGCAGATGCGATGCGTCAACCAGGGTCTCCTTCGTGGATTTAAATGAATTGGAGAGCATCCAGACATACGGGATCACGATGATCAGGGATACAAGGACCATGATCAGAAACAGGACCAGACGTGTCCGAAATCCCTCTTTCTGATAGAACTTTTTCTTTGATTTCGCAGCCATTTCAATACTCCCAGTCTACCTTGCCCAGTCTCTGCTGAACCGCGGAGACCGCAAGGATTACCACAAACAGCGCCATAGAGATCGCTGCCGCATATCCCATTTCCTTATTGACAAACGCCTGCTTGTAAATATATCCGGTCATCACCAGTCCGGACTGCTGCGGTCCTTCCTTTGGGGCAAAGATCTGGAACTGCGCGAACATCTGGAAATAGGAGGTCAGCGTCATCAGCAGGATGAACGTGGTCGTCCTTCCCAGCAGCGGCAGGGTAATCGTACGGAACAATTGCCACCTTCCCGCGCCGTCCAGCCGCGCAGCCTCGTAAAGGTTCCCCGGGATACCGTCGATCCCGGCGGAAAACAGAATGACGTTGTAGCCGATATCCGCCCACAGCGTAAAGATAATGACCGAGACCATCAGATACCGGGCATCCCCCACCCAGGAGATGCCCGATAATCCGAATGCTCTTAAGAGCGCATTAAACATACCGCCCCGCGGTTCAAACAGTGATCTCGCCCACACCACCGCAGAGGCAACCATCGGTGCGATGCACGGCAGAAATACCATCATGCGGAAAAAGCTTCTCGTGCGGTTCGACTCGAACTGGCTGATGGCCACGGCCATCGCCAGCGCGAGTACGATATTGACCGCTGCCGCGGAAAATGTAAATACCAGCGTGTTGCGCATCGCTCTGAAGAACGACTGGTCATGAAGCAGCCTGACATAGTTGTTTATTCCTACAAAGCTGTTCTCCTGACGGAGCGGATTGTATTCCATAAACGAGACCAGGCAGGTCCCGATGATCGGAAGAACCAGGAACACAAACACCTCCACAAAACACGGGATCAGCACCATCAGCAGGAATCTCCGACTTTGCTTCTTCATTTGACCCCTCCCCACGCACTGCTCATGCAGGGTGCGTCATGAATCCATCGCTTTTTGGAAGCCCTGATGAAATCAGCGTTTCCTTACAGGATCTCGTTCAGCTTCGCCTCCATATCCGCCAGAGCGGCATCCGAAGATTCATAAACGCCGGAGCAGTAATCGACAAAGGTATTGTCGATCGCTTCTTTGAACCGGTCTGTGTTGAAATATCCGATAAAGGTGGATTTTTCAAGAATGTCCACCAGCGGCTTCGCATACGGGAACTTTTCGAGATACTCGTCGCTCGTCGCAACGCTCTTCTTCGACGGGATCTGGCCGCAGGCGACATTGTTCTCCATCAGCACCTCATCGGAGAACAGATAATCCAGGAAACGGTTCGCCGCTTCCTTATTCTTGCTGGCCGCGTTGATGGAGAAGCACCATCCGGTCTCCGCCGGGAAGGCCACCTCATCGCCGAACCACGGAAGCGGAACATAGTCGAAATCGGTACCGTATTCAAGGCCGAAGGTCGTGATGCCGTCCGCCAGAACCCAGGGTCCGTGCGGGACGAACAGTGCCTGATCCGCAAACAGCTTCTGGAAGTTCTCCAGTGCGCCTGCCGTCGTCAGTCCCTCCAGATCCGTGACGGGCTCTTCCCCGATGACCAGATCTGCCAGCGCTTCAAACGCCTTCTTTGCCTCCGGGGAGGTAACGTTGAAGGTACCATCCTCGTTGAAATAACTCGCGCCCTGGGACATGA
This sequence comes from uncultured Lachnospiraceae bacterium, assembly GCA_902767335.1. Taxonomy (GTDB): domain Bacteria; phylum Bacillota; class Clostridia; order Lachnospirales; family Lachnospiraceae; genus Merdiplasma. The sequence continues at coordinate 12,526 of CACXHD010000088.1, read as the reverse complement.
TCATCTCGGCGAAGGTATAGGCAACGCCGTCCCATCCGACAAAGTCAAATCCCCGGACATCAAATTCGGATCCGTTGCGGACCGTCCCCTTCTTCGCCGCCGCAACCAGTTCATCCCATGTCGTCGGGACGGGCTCATCGCCGAGCAGATGAAGGTTCACCACCATTCCGCCGCATTCAATGTTGAACTCCAGCGGAAGCGCATAGATCTTGCCGTCATACTCCATCGCGCCATAAGTTGACGGGAACGCTTCCGCACGGATCTCTTCCGCCACCTCGTCCGCAATCGGATCCAGGCATCCGGTCGGCGCATAGTCGATTCCCCAGCCGCCCCACATCTCATAGATGTCGCAGTCACTGTTCTTTGAGATCAGAGAGGTCTGAACCTTTGCTTCAAAATCATCATAGGGGAAGAATTCAAAGCTGATCTGGATATCCGGATTCTCCGCCATGAAGTCATCCGCGATCTTCTGATAATTGTCATTCCAAACTTCTTCCTGATGTCCCCAGATGACCAGCTTTGTGGTCTCCGCGGAAGCGGAAATCGCACTGATCATGGCCGCGAACAAAGCCAGCACAAGAATACAGGACACTTTTTTCTTCATCATGAATTTCCTCCTTTTCCGTCTTTCCTCTTGTTTCATAGCAGCAGCGATTTGTTCCGATTTCCCTTTTCCTCCGGGAAGTACCGGATTATTTTATTCTTTCTTTTGTCTCAGAGAAGCTCCGGATTATTTCGATTTCCCTTTTGCCTCCGGGAAGCACCGGATTCTTTCGATTTCCCTTTTGCCTCCGGGAAACACCGGATTATTCCGATTTCCACTGTCTCCGGATCACCGGTTCAGATCTTCAGGGTTTTGAAATACGTAAGATACGGTGCGTTCTTGTCAAGCATCTCCTGCACCATGTCATGGATCTCCTCCATGGAGCACACCGCCGATGTCAGCGGGTCAAAAAGGCAGGCGGCAAAAATCTTTTCCGGATCTCCGTCGATCGCTCCCTGCACCGCCAACTCCTCAATCTTCGCCGAATTGTTCACCAGGACGGCCAGATGCTGCGGCAGGGTATGAATGTCAATCGTATGGATGCCGGTCCTGTCCGCAATCACGGGCACTTCCACACACGCATCCCGGTCGATATTCGTCACATAGCCTTTGTTGCGCAGGTTGGCATTAAACGGATAAGGCGTATGATCTCCGAAAATCGCGTTGAAGATATTGGACGCGTACTCCTCTCCTCTCTCCAGCTCGATCTCCCCGTTCTCCAGCCAGTCGGTGTATTCCTTTTCCCACGTATCCTCTCTTCCCAGATATTCATCCAGGATGGCCGCATGCAGGCCGGGATTCCAGCCGGTCCCGTGGGTGCAGTATTTCTCGATCAGGTCCGGCCGTTTGCGGAACCACGCCATATACTCGGAATTGTGGCCCGAAGACTCCGTGATGAAATATTTCAGGTGACGGAATACCTCCAGACGGACCGGCTCCTCGGCCGCAATCTCCGGCTTTTTGACCGCTTCCCGCAGCGCGGGATACATGTCCTGCCCGTTATGCTGCAGCTTCAGGTAGAAGGCCTGATGGTTGATGCCGACGCAGGTATAATCCAGTTCGTCATCCTTAAGACCCAGCCATCCCGCGAGCATCTGCGCCGTCCCCTGCACGCTGTGGCACAGGCCGGTGATCTGGATGTCCGTATGGCGCTGGAGATAGCTGACCAGCATCGCCATGGGATTTGTGTAGTTGAGGACGATTGCGTTCGGACAAAGTTTTTCGATATCCCGGATAATCTCCAGCATGACCGGGGCCGTCCGCAGGAAACGGAAGATCCCCGCCGGTCCTCTCGTGTCGCCGACACAGTAGTCGACCCCGTATTTCATGGGAATCTCAATGTCATAACGCCAGACATCGACGCCGCCCTGCAGGATCGTAATCAGGACGCCGTCGGCTCCCTTGAGCGCCTCCGCCCGGTCCGTCGTCGTTTTTACGACCGCATGGTGTCCCCCCGCCCGGACAATCCGCTCCACGCCCTTCTTCGAATATTCCAGGCGCTTCTCGTTGATGTCCATCAGCATCAGTTCGCATTCGTCAAATGCAGGAAATGTCATCAGGTCCCTCACCAGATCCCTCGTGAAATCCAATGATCCGGCTCCGATAAAAGTAAATTTTTTCAACGCGGCATCCCCTCCTTTGTTGTCTGTTTAGTACGAATATATAACATAAAACAGTTCCTCTTTTGAATAATATACACAATTATTTTTGTCTTGTAAAGAAAACTCTTTCGGTATTTCTGCACAAAACATGCAGCCAAGTGAGTCGGAGGGACGTTGCTTCTGGCTCATCTACGATTCAGGGAGACCACGGATGGCTCTCTGTCTCTCTTTCATTCTTCTTTATATTTTATTTGCAGCCGAATTGATTCTTCCTGAGGATTTTGTCTGTCTGTCTCATTTATCCCGGCGGACTGATCTCCCGTTTCAGCCGGGTTTGTCCGCCCGACTCATCTCCGGCTCACCTCCGACTCACTGACTCACACGAAAACAGGGGACGATTCCGACTCGAAGCCTGAATCATCCCCTGTTTACAGTTTACATTTCCTGACGAAGAATTACCTCGGCCACCGTTCCCTTCCTTCCGGCAGCTTCGGAAAAGCCGCGTGGGGTTCACACTGATACCAGTAGGCCACGCTGCACACATCGTCCTGCCGTTCGAACAGTCCGCCGAAGCCGACGCCGATCTGCTGTACGGTTACCTTCAGGTCACGGTCAAAAAAGACCGGGTCCGGCAGGTGCCAGCGGTAAAGCCCCCGCATGGGCGGACAGTCGTCGTTGTGGTACGGATTGCGGATCATGGTATCCCGGTTCGCGTAGAACGGATATCCCATGTAAAGCGAATTGTAGGTCGTCTCCCGCATGGGTTCCTCCGGCATATCCTTCGGAGCGGCAAAGCTCCAGGAGCCTCCCACATAGTCTTCCATGCCGGTCCCGCAGATGGTCGGGTAATCCCGGTCGCCGTCGATATAAAACTTGACCTCGCCTTCCCCCCACCAGTAACGCTCCAGCGTCTGCAGACCGATATAGGTGCCCACGTAGCGTCCTTTCCCGGAGATTCCGTCGACAATGACATAATCCCGGCCCAGCGTCGTGAGTTTTTCCCGCCGCCACTGGGCATGGAAGTATTCGGTCTCCTCCGGCAGTTCGTCGTACAGGCAGTAATCTATCTGGTAGAAAAACGCAGGAATGGGGTTCTTATGCTCTGAAAGCAGTTCGATTTTCGCTCCCCGGCGGAAGGGCATCGCAAAATAGCTGTTCAGTCCCCGGGACGGCGCTGCAATGATCGGCGCGGAATACACCTGGCATTCCTGGCCAAAGCCGCAGCAGAAGAAATCTCCCAGCGGAACCTCCACGGACGGCGTTTCCTCGCCATCCCAGTACATCCGCAGAACAAGGTCGCGAAGCACATACCGCTCCGCATCCGATGTTTTTGCATCCACGGTCATCCAGATATGGCGGATCACGCCGCACCCGTCAATCCTGGCAAGCGTTGTTACACTGCCCGGCGCCAGATCCTTCAGGCACGGGCTGCCCTTCCGGGAAGGCCCCAGGATGCTGGCAGCCATACCGCCTTTCCCTTTTTCACCCGAAGGGTTTTCCGCATTGATCGCACGGCTTGAGCCCCGTTTCATCAGCAGCGTCGTCATCGTATCATATCCGCTCATCTTACCACCTGTCTTTTCTGGTTTTTCTGGTTCTCCGGTTTTCCTGGTTCTCCGGTTTTCCTGTTCCTCCGGTTTTTCTGTTTCTCCGGTTTCCTGTTTCGCCGGTTATCCAGTTTCTCCCGTTTTTCCTGTTTATCCCTTCGTCGCGCCCAGCGTCATGCCGGCCGTCACATACTTGTTCAATGCAAAGTATACTATCATCGGCGGCAGAATGGTAACCGCAATTGCGGCAAAAGTCATGCCCCAGTCGATATTTCCGAACGCGCCTACATAGTCGCGCAGTCCCAGCGCCACGGTTTTGGCACTGTTTTCGCTGATAAACGTATTTGCAAAAATGAAATCGTTCCAGATCAGGATGCAGTACATGGAGCCTACCGTGATCACGGTATTCCGCGCCAGCGGAAAGACAATCCGGAAAAAGATTCCGTAAGGCGAGCAGCCGTCCATGACCGCCGCCTCGATCAGCTCGTTGGGAACGAAGCTGTAGAAGCTGTAAAACATCATCACCGACAGCGGCAGCGCGAACCCGACCTGCGGCAGGATCAGCGAAAAGGAGGAATTGAGCAGATGCATGTCGCTGTAGAAACAGAACAGCGGGATCAGGGTGATCTGTACGGGGATCATGATGCCGAAGGTGAAGAACCGGTAAATCGGCCTCGAAACGGCAAAATGAAATTTCGCCAGAGCGTACCCTGCCGTACTGCTCAAAGCCACAATCAACAGGATGGAAATCACGGTGACCCGCAGGCTGTTTCTCATATAGCGGAACACGGACCCGTCCTTAAAAATCGCCGCGTAATTGGCAAAGGTCGGCGCTTTTGGCAATGCAAAGGGCGCCACCGAAAGCTCCGTCGTCGGCTTCAGGCTGGCCATAAACAGCCAGAGCACCGGGTAGAGCTGGATAAACAGGAAAATAAGGACGACCACGCCGAGAAGGATTTTTGTACGCTTCTTCATGCTCTTCCACCTGCCCTTCTTTTCTCACGCCTTGCCCTGCGCTGCCGGCGCATGTTTTCCCGTTCCTCGCGGTCCTCGTCGGTCGTGAAAATATAATTCAGAATGCCGACCACCAGCATGCTCTCAAGAATAATGAATACGGCGATGGCGCTGCCATAACCGAACTGGTTGCTGCCGAATGCCTTTTTGTACATATAGGTACTCATCAGTTCACTGACATTGCCGGGACCGCCGTTGGTCAGAATGAACGGAATGTCAAATCCCCGCAAAGCTCCGGTCAGCACCATGGTCAGGGTCAGCAGCAGGACCTCCCGGATCATCGGCAGCTTGATGCGGGTCAGCAGCTGCCAGGCGTTGGCTCCGTCCATGCGGGCCGCTTCGGTGACCTCCGGGTCCAGAGAAATCAGCGCCGCATAGAAGATGACCATATACATGCCGGTATACCGCCAGCCCTCCGGTATGGATACGCAGGCCAGCACGGTCTTTACATTGGTCAGCCAGGAAGTGGCCAGACTGCCCAGCCCGACGACTCGAAGCAGCTTGTTGATGATGCCTTCGGGCTGTGTGGCATACATGCTCCGGAACAGCTGCGTAACCGCCACCGTTGTGATGATGCAGGGAACATAGTAGAGCGTCTTGATCAATGTCACGCCCCGGGTCAGGTAGGTGAGCAGCACGGCGAACAACAGCCCGATCAGCAGCTGCATGGCAACCACGATCACAAGGTAAACCAGATTGTTGAAAAAGGCCGTGTAAAAGACGCTGTCTTTAAACAGCTTGATATAATTCCTGAGGCCGACGAACTTTTTCGGTCCCAGTCCGCCCCATTTCATGAAGCTGAGCCGGATTGATTCCTCAATCGGATAAAAAACCGAAAACAGATAAAAAAGAAGCGCCGGCAGCAGAAATACTGCATAGGCCTTCTTATCTCTCAATACACCGCTCATTGTCATTCCTCCTGTTCCGACCGTCTTCCCGGGGATCTGTGAATCTCTCTGTCCCGACCGTTTCCGGGGGATCTTCGAATCTCTCTGTCCCGGATATACCGGGACTGCCGCATAATAAAGACGATATTTCTGTACCCTTATACGCGCAAAGCCGCTTGCGGCGCAGCTTTCAGGGGTCTCGTCTGCGAAACTCTCGCACCGGGCGCGGCCGCTTTTGCGGCATAATTCCTTACGCGCGAGTGCGCATCCTTCCTCTGCGCCGCACTGCGATCCGCCTAAGTCTCAAAGGAAACACAGAGTTCCTCCGTGTTTCCTTTGTGTTTTCCTCAATGAGGCAGCCCTGAACTTTTTCAGGTTTCAGGCTGGCTTATTCCATTTCTTCAACGTACTCTGCAATGGCTTCGTCAACCGATGTGATGAACTCCTCTGCATCCTGGTCGCCGGCCGCCAGAAGAAGCAGGTTGTCTTCGAGAACGGTACAGCTGTTGGAGTCCAGATAGCAATCCCAGGGTTTCAGGAAATGCTCGCCGGTTCCGTCCATGTCTTCATGAACGCGGACATACAGATCGGAGAACTCATGATCTTCGGGAAGCTCGCCGCGGATCGGGGACATCTGGTCTCTGGCCGCATACAGAGCTGCGTAGTTTTCAATCACATATTTGATGAAGTCTTCGGTCTTCTCGTCAAAGGTAGCGGAATTGAAGGCCATGCCGATACCGGAATTGACGCAGAACTCATTTGCGCCGGTCAGTGCGCCTTCGCTGGTGGGAAGATAGAAGTAATCCACTGTGCCTGCATCATAGGCTTCCTGCATGGCAGCGATTTCCCAGTCGCCGATGTAATACATTGCGCTCTGGCCATCGAGGAACATTGCCTGTGCGGTCGCATAATCGGTGGCTCCGAAGCCTTCCTGGAAGTATTTCCCGATCTTCTGCATGAAATCAATGCCGTCTCTGCCTTCCTGGTCGCCCATGGAAGCTTCTCCCTGGCTGAGGCGGATGATATAGTCGTTGCCGGTCTCGCGGAACGGCATGAACGCCAGATAACGAAGCACCGGCCAGCGGTCGACGCCGTCGACGGAGATGGGCGTGATGCCTGCATCCTGGAGTTTCTGGCATACATCCAGCCATTCGTCCATGGTCGTCGGAACTTCCAGTCCGTTGTCGGCAAAGATCTGCTTGTTGTACCAGATCATCTCGACATGGTATTCCAGCGGCAGCGTATACATGGTCCCGTTGACAAATTCCTGATAGGCCAGTGCCGTCGGCTGATAAGAGTCATACAGTCCCTGCTCTTCCAGCCAGCTCTTGACATCCACAAGAAGACCGGCGTCGACCAGCTCCTGGCAGTAGGGTGTGGCATCGATATCGATGATGTCCGGCATATTGTCGCCTGCGATCAGCGTCCGGAGCTTGGAAAGATAAGAAGGACGGTCTGCCTCGGTGATGACTTCGAGCTGCCAGTTTCCGTCATGCTCCTCGCTGTACTTCTGGGCGATCTCGCGGATCGTCAGGTCGATTGCACCGTCCACCGGTCTGGAAGCATACCAGGTGACGGTTACAGGTTCTTCATCCGCCATGGCTGTCATGGGCGCAGCGCCGAGCAGGGTGCCGATCATGGCTGCGGCGAATAAGGTCGTCAGCATTTTTTTCTTCATTTTTTGCCTCCTTTTCTTGGTTTATCCGGGCCGGATAAACATTCTGACTGATTAGCACATTATCTGAGACTCCCATAACCAACACGGGAGTGATCATTCTTCATTCGTTCCGGTACACATTCATGGACAGGCCGCTGACGGATCCCTGCACCAGATAGATCCCGGCGGATTTTCCTCTGTGATCATAAATTCTGGTGGAAAGCGCCACACAGTCATTCACATAAATCACGCAGATGTCATCTTCGCGGAAAACCCGGATCCGGTACTCCGGCCCTTCCGGCAGAGGTCTTATCGTGTCCACGGCAAACGCACAGTCCCCGTTGATCTGCCACTGATACCGCCCCGGCGTGGCGCATCTGGGCCACCGGTCCATTGCCATCATCTTCATCGAAGGTTTCATCTTGAGGAAGCAGCCGCTTTCCAGACCGTTCTCCGAGTGCAGCACAATCCCGAGTTCGGAGGCCTCCTCCAGCCGGAACCGGATATCTGCATAAAACGCATCTTCGGGGACAGGTACCAGCGCAGATCCCATGTTCTGTGCCGTAAGACGTCTTTCCTTTTCATCCCAGGAGGCGTTCCAGAACTTCCATGGCAAAGCGGGCTGTTCCTTTTCAAAGAACCGGCTCATCCGGGGGATCGGACGGACCGTGAGCTCTCCGTCGTCCGGATCCTGTCCGATCTCATGCAGAACCATCGTACCGCCCCATTCCCAGCTGCCGAAGTCCGTACCTCCCGTTTTTGACGGGATCCAGCCGAAGGCGAACCGTCTCTCACCGTCCGATGCGGTCTTGATGGCATAATTGCCTCTGGCGTCAAAGGTGTCATTTTCCGGGATCCGCCAGGGGCCGGCCGGCGAGGGGCCGATCCGGTAATGGGTCATAAACCGGTCATTGAACGTGGAGAAGACCAGATACCACCAGTCTCCCATCTGAAACACTTCCGGACATTCCATCGTCACATACATGCCCGGGCTGAAGAACGGCTGTTCATAGGTCCAATGCGTCAGATCCTTTGATTTGCAGAGTGCCAGACATCCGCCCCGCAGTGCGCCTTCGCCTCTTTTCCTCGCTGCGAGGATCATCCACCAGCATTCCTCGTCCGGATTAAAGAAAACGTAGGGATCCCGCCAGTCGAAGCTTTCGTAGATTTCATTGTCCGAGGTCATACGGAAATCCGGGTCCACCGAAAGATGGTACAGGTCCGGCCCGACAGCTCTCATGACGGACTGCACCGCTTTTCCGCCGATGTTCACCTTCTCATTGAAAGCTGTAAAGAAGACCATGTACCGTCCGTCTTCCGTTTTCACCACCGATCCGGTATAGCAGTTGGCGTTCGGCTCGTCCTCCCGTCCCCGGGGGATCGCCTCCCCGTGATATTCCAGCAAGCACATGTCCTTCGTCGTCACCAGGTGCCAGGTTGTCTCTTCTGCGTAAATCCCTTCCTCCCGGCATCTGGGATCATGAAGGTAGAAAGCGTAATAGGTTCCATCCTCATAATATGGGATCAGATCCCCCACCCAGGCATTCTGCGGCCTGAAAAACAGCTTTTCCATAACCATCCTCGCTTTCTGGAAATCGCGGATTTCTTTTTGTGCATTAATTTGTGCATTTTTATCTTTCTGTGCATTCATCATACCGCTAATCTGCACGAATCGCAACTGGTTTTTGCTCACTATTCCCCATTTCTCCATTTAGTTCAATCCGAATATGGTCTTTTTCACCAGAATAATCAAATAACTGTGCATTTTCCGAATGTAAAAATTCAAAATGCACGTTTTTGTACATGACCGTGCATTTTGTGCATTTCTTGTTTACAATGCAAACTGGATATGCTATACTTAGGTTAGCCTTGATTTATTCGTATTTCATCTTCTATCGTCTTCGGTTAAGCGTGTTCTTATGTTGATCTTTGAGCACGCTGTACGCGCAAAGCCGCGTACGGCCAGGCTTTCAAAGAAAGCCTTCATCTGTGCCGAACTTTGATCCGCCGGAGGCTCTACGAAAACACGGAATTCAATCAGGAGCAGAAACCATCACAATACCGGAGATCTATACCATGAAATGTACCATCAAAGACATCGCCCAGGAACTGCAGCTCTCCCGGAATACGGTAGCCAAAGTCCTGAATCACAAAGAAGGGGTTTCGGAGAAAACCGCCAGGCTGGTGCTGGCGAAGGCCCGGGAAATGAATTACCAGAGGGCAATTGATGAAGGAAACGCGAAGCATACCAATGCACCGACGCAGCAGATCCTGTTCCTCGCCCGTGCCTCCGTCAACTATTCCGGGTTCTGGATTCAGGTCATGCGGGGGATCGAGCAGGTGCTCCGTGACAGCGACTACTCCCTGCAGCTGGCCATGATGGATGACAACGACATCCAGAATCTGCGCTTCCCTTCGGTCATCAGTTCCCCCTCCGTCCGGGGGCTGATCCTGGTCGAGCTCTGCGACCGGCGCATCTGCGAAGCGGCGCTTTCCTACCGCCTGCCGACGGTGACCATCGACATGCCCCGGGAAAGCGAAGGCATTCTCGGACACATGGATATCGTGACAATGGAAAACAAACAGCCGGTCCGCGCCCTGACGAACGCTCTGATCGGAAAAGGCTGCCGTGATTTCGCCTTTGCCGGGGACATTTATACCTATAATATCGGCCGCGGCTTCCAGGAACGCTACGACGCTCTCATCGAAACGCTGTCCGCAAACGGCCTTGCCCTCAACGAAAAGGCCTCCATGCTGCGGGAGACCGACCAGCAGCTGATGAACATCAGTTATATCGTCTCTTTCCTGAAGCGCCTGGACCACCTGCCGCAGGTTTACCTGTGCGGCAACGACTGGACCGCTATCCAGCTGATGCACGCCATCCAGTTTCTGGGCTATTCCGTTCCGAAGGATGTTTCGGTCATCGGCTTCGACAACATCCCCGAATCGGTCAATACCCTGCCGCCGCTGACAACCATCAACACCCCAAAGGAACGGCTGGGCATTGCAGCCGCCCGGTGCCTGCTCGAGCGGATCGCCGATCCGTCGATCCCTTGCGTTTACTCGCAGTACATGACCGATATTGTCATCCGGGGAAGCTCGGTTTAAGGAGACAGGGGACGGTTCTCTGTCTCCTTTCCGGGCCGCCGCGATCGAGATGCGCAGGGGACGTTTCTTCTGACTCTCCATGACTCACCCCGGCCCGCCATTGAAATATATCCCGACAGGCTGTATCCCCCCGGTTCACTGACCATTGTCACCGAAAACCTTCCCTGAAAATAAGGAGAATTAAGAAAATGAATGAAATGCTTAAAGGAGAAATGCCGACAACGGCGCAGTGGCGCCCGGCCGGGCATTTTACAGTTAAACACGGATGGATCAACGATCCCAACGGTCTGATCTTTTTCAAGGGCCGGTATCACTTGTTCTACCAGTATAACCCCCATTCCTGCGACTGGGATTCCATGCACTGGGGGCATGCCGTCAGCCCTGATCTGCGCCAATGGGAGGAACTGCCCTGCGCGCTGGTTCCGGAGGAGCCCTATGAGAAAGATCCCGAGGGCGGATGCTTTTCCGGATCGGTTGTGATTGACGGCGAAACGATGTATTTGTTCTATACCGGTACGGTTCACCGGGAGGGCCGCCTGATCCAGACCCAGTGCCTTGCCGTTTCCAGGGACGGCATGCATTTTGAGAAATACGACGGAAATCCCGTGATTGCCCAGGCGCCTCCCGGCTGCGGCGGAGACTTCCGGGATCCGAAAGTATTCAAGGCAGATGAAAAATGGCGCATGGTGTGCGGAGGCAGCGACAATGACGCAGCAGACCCGTCCAGCCACGGCATGGTGTATCTCTACTGTTCCGAAGATCTGTTTCACTGGGAATATCAGGGTATTCTGTTCCGCTCCGACGACTGTTCCATGTTTGAATGCCCGGACCTGTTTCCGTTGGGCGACCGGTGGGTACTGACCGCCTCCCCCATGAACCGTCCGGATTATGCCCCGAACCGCTGGATCGCCGGCAAAATGGATTTCGAGAATTGTCGATTTGAGCCAGAAGGCGAAGGCGTCATCGACCACGGAACCCATTTTTATGCGGCCCAGACCTATCCGGATCGGGATCACACCCTGCAGACCACCGCATGGCTGGGCGGCTGGCCCTGGATGCCCTGGATCCGAAACCACGGTCCGCTGGCACTGGAGGGCACCAGAGGGATCCTCATCCATCCCCGAAAGGTAACAGCGGATGAAAACGGATTTCCGCGCTGGCAGGCTGACGAACGCTATCCGGAACCGGCCTTCCGCGAAAGCGGGAACAGACGCATCTATGAGGAAACCGACGCCCCGTTTACCTGTCAATTCTCCTGCCCGGCGGATCAGAGTATCCGTCTGGTTCTGGACGAGGGAGACGAAAAAACGGTGACATTCACCATCGACCGGCAGACCGGAACCATGACTGCAGACTATACCTGCGCTGACAACGATTCACAGTACGGCGTCCGGACCTGTCGCTTCGACCCTTCCGTTTCCGACAGCGTCCGTCTCGACTGCGACGGCTGCGTGATCACGCTGATCCTCGGAGACGGGTTTTTCCAGTATACGACCCTCCTGTATCCGCCTTCAAAACGGATTCGGGTGGAGGGGCTGAAATCGTTCATTCCGAAATGAAGGATGGCCGTGTAAAAGTATGTGTTAAAAAAGTGGATAAAAAGATAAAAGAACGCATTCAGGCATCCAACCTGGAGGCGTTCTTTTTGATTTGGTCAGGGCCGGAGACTCGCAGCATATCTTTAACTATTACTATTCATTGACTCCTCACATGGTTGACCAAAAGAATGAATTTGACTATGATAAGATTATAAACAGCTGTTCCACTATTATTCTTTTCGAGGTAACGCCTTATGATGTATCCTTTTATTACTTTAGATGACGGGGCTGAAATCGTTCATTCCGAAATGAAGGATGGCCGTGTAAAAGTATATGTTGAAAAAGCGGATGAAAAGGACTGTTTTCATCATATGACCTGTTATCTTCCTTCCTATGAGATCACGGAAATATTTGGTTTCTCAGAGGCAGAGAAAGCCCGGTACATGGATGTCATCCGGTCTGCAGCAAATCTGATCATTGAATTTTCAAAAGACGGAGGTTTTGAGAATGCCTCAGGTTTTTAAGATTAAGTCTGGATTACATCCTAAAAGTCGTTTAATCAGTACTCAAATCATTAGAAGGCAGGAACCCCAAGCTTTTCCAGGAACAGCCGGTCTCGTACCGTGATCT
>CACXHD010000087.1 GCA_902767335.1 uncultured Lachnospiraceae bacterium | reverse complement strand
CGGCGGTGACGGCCAGATGCCGGGGGATCTGAATGAAAACGGCGGCGAAGTTCCCCAGGACGACGGCCAGATGCCGGAGGATCCGGACGAAACTGACGGCACAGAATTCGCATCTCCTGACGGCATGCCCGCGGAAATGAATACCGAAATGGATCCTGAAATGAATGGTGAGATGGAGCCGGCCGGAGCAGAGGATATAGACATTGTTTCCTTCTCCCTGGCGGACGCAGTCTCTTATCGTACCGCCGGTGCCAGCAAAGCAACGCCGGCGTTTGACGTCATCGACTACGGTCAGGAAGATTATGTATTCGGCAGCAGCGAGAAGGACGCGCGGCACTGGGATACATATCTGCTGGAAATTCTGACAGAACACGCAGACGAACTGTCCGTGCTGTTTAATCAGTGACACTTGTAAGCCCCGATGTCCTGAGATACAGCTGATATTTTTACAGCCACTTAAACTGGTCCGATATCGTTCCGCCTTACAAACTCACCCTCCCCGGTCATTTCCAGTACCAGATCGGCGCCGTCGAAATGGGTCAGGCAGGTTTCGATATTTTTCAGATCACTGAATTCCACAAACTTTCTGGCCTCCTCCCGGGAGGCCATTCCCTTTGCCTTCCGGTCGATCAGGCGTTCCTTCAGCTGGTCCGCATCCGCCAGGATCATCACCGTGTAATCCGCATAGCTGCGCAGGTCCCGCCAGCCCGGATCGTTCAGCAGCAGATAATTACCCTCCAGCAGGACCACATCTCCGTCAATCGTGACCGCGTCATCCACCGGGTCGTGGATCCGCCGGTCATAAAGCGGCCAGCCGCAGTTCACACCGCTCGCCGCCAGGCGCAGACGGTCTGTCATCTTTTTCAGATCGTAGGTCTCCGGCGAGCCTTTGATTCTCGACAGGGGTATCTCCTCTCCGTCGCGCACCGTCGTATGCGATGCGAGATCTTCCTGCGTCCGGTGAAATCCGTCCATGCCGATCACCTGCACATCACAAAGCTCCTCATGCTCCTTCGCCAATCGCTCCAGAAAACTCAAAAGCGTGGATTTTCCGCAGGCCGGCGGGGCCGCGATCAGCGCAATCACACGGCGCTGCTTTTCCTTCTGCAGCCTTGTCAGCGTCTCCAGCAGCGGCAGAAAAATCTCGTCGACCGCTTTCCGGCTGTATCTCGCTCGTACTTCAAGGCCATTGATCAGAACATGATGAAAAATATATTCGTTATCTTTTTCAGTTGTCTTTTCTGTGTTCATCCCGATTCTGACTCCTCCCTGCAGGCTCTGTAATTTATCCCCTGGGTTCCTGACGTCTTCAGGTATCATGACATATCCCCGGGTTCCGTGACAATCCTGCTTCATAACCATCCTGATTATACACGAAATGCATCTCTTTGGGCAGAAGAATGCTCTGCAATCCGCTGACATTCTTCCTTTTTGACTCCCGCCGCTTTATATGGTATTCTTCCGTTGCGGCAGCAGCACGTACAAATAGCGTGCGCCCGCGGAAAGAGAGGTAATGCTTATGAGTATATCCGAAAACTGTCTTCGTAAATATGCGGAGCTGATCGTACGGACCGGAGCCAATGTCCGGCCGGGCCAGGTGGTATTGCTGACGATCGGTGTGGAACAGCATGAATTTGCGGCGCTCCTGATGGAAGAATGCTATAAGGCAGGAGCAAAGAAAGTGAATGTGGACTGGACCTTTGATGTTCAGAAACGACTCAATTTTCTGTATGCCGGGCAGGATGTCCTGTCGGAAGTACTGCCCTGGGAAGAAGCAAAGCTGAAGCAGATGGTGGAGGACCTGCCCTGCCGGATCTTTATTGTATCGGAGGACCCGGATGCCATGAACGGCGTGGATCCGCACAAGCTCTCCGGCGTGATGCAGGCGCGGGGAACGGTGATCAAGCCTTACCGAAATGCGATCGAAGGAAAGCACCAGTGGGTGATCGCCGCGTATCCTTCTCAGAAATGGGCTGCGAAATGTTTTCCGGATGACGAGCATGCCGTTGACAAGCTGTGGGATGCCATTTTGAAGACCGTAAGGGTCACCGAAGACAATGATCCTGTCGCCGAATGGAAGAAACATACGGATTTCATCGAGAACAGGGCCGCCTGGCTGAACGAGCAGGGCTTCTCCTCCCTGCATTATTCGAGCGAAAACGGCACGGACTTTTCCGTATCGCTGATCCCCGGCGCAAAATGGGAGGGAGCCGGAGACATCAACAGTCAGAACGGCGCCTTTTACATCCCCAATATGCCCACGGAGGAGATCTTTACCTCGCCCATCGCCGGGCAGTGCGAAGGCACGCTGGTTGCCGTCAAACCGCTTTCCTGGAACAGCCAGCTGATCGAGGACTTTTCCATCACCTTCAAAAACGGCCGCGCCGTTTCCTGCCGGGCCGCGAAGGGGCAGGAGCTGCTCGAGCGGATGATCCGGATGGATGACGGCGCCGCCATGCTTGGCGAAGTTGCCCTCGTCCCGAAAGAAAGTCCGGTGAACCAGTGCGGATTCCTGTTCTATGAAACCCTGTTCGACGAAAATGCCTGCTGCCACTGTGCGCTGGGCATGGGCTTCAAGGAAGTGCTTCCCGGCGGCGATGACATGACCATGGAACAGGCACAGGAGCATGGAATCAACGATTCCATCATCCATGTGGACTTCATGGTCGGGGCGGACGACCTTTCCATTGACGGCATCCGCCCGGACGGCACCGTTATCCCGATCTTCCGGAACGGAACCTGGGCATAAATCCTTTTGAAAAGAAGAACGCCTCCGGGTTTATGCCCGCAAGCGTTCTTTTTTCATGGGATTTTTCACAGCCCATGCGTTGGCTTTTCTAATTCTTACATTTCGCCTTCTTGAGCCTCCACCCCCATGCGGTGCCAGGCCGAGTCCTATGGAGGCAAGATCAAAGCCCTTCCGGCTCTGCCATCTTTCCGGCTCCTGCTGCTTACATCGTCAGCAGCTCGTTCTTCAGGAAGCTTTCCTTGCAGCGGAATGCGATATCCGTGGAAGCGGTTCCGTCGTAAACATTCGGCGTGGGCTGTTTATGCTGCAGAACTGCATCGCAGTATACTTCCAGCTCGCGGATATAGGCATAGTGCCATCTGGTTACGAAGTCCTGATAGCATTCCTGGCAGACGCCGTTTTCGCTGAATACCTGCACCAGGGAATTGGTCGGGGTGGAGCCGATGCGGAGCATGCCCTTCGTGCCGAGGATCTCGGTCTCAACGGCGGAGCCGTGAGCTGCGGTACGTCCGGCAAAGAAGAAGGCCATGACATTGTTCTTCATCTGCATCAGGCAGGAGACATTGTCGCCGTCGTCCCATTCCTTATACTGCGGGAACTCATAGCAGCCGCCCAGCGCCCACAGTTTGGCGGGCTCGGAGCCGGTCAGCCAGCGAATCAGGTCGATATCATGGATGGACATGTCGATGAACTGGCCGCCGGAGCGCGGTGCATAGTCCAGTGTACCTTCGATGATGGATCTGGGATCCTGGGAATAGCAGCGGACCAGGATGATGTCACCGATATCGCCGTTGTCGATTTTCTTTCTGGCAATTTCATAGGAATTGTCGAACCGGCGCATGAAGCCCAGCATGAAGATCAGCTCCGGATGTGCCTCGATGATGGCCTCCGCTTCTTTACATTTCTCAACGGTCTCCGCCAGCGGCTTCTCACAGAAGATATGCTTGCCGGCTTCCATTGCGATCCGGATCATTTCCACATGGGAGCTGGTGTTCGTGACAATAGCGACCGCTTCCACTTCCGGATTGGCACACATTTCCTTCGGATCGGAATAGACAAACTCTACGCCCAGTTCCTCAGCCACTTCCTTTGCGCGGGCCTCGTTGCCGTCGCAGATCGCGACCAGCTCCGCTCCCGGGATCCGGGATGCCAGATTGCAGGCATGCTCATATCCAAGTCTTCCAACGCCGATAATACCAAATTTTACCTTCTTCATAGTCTCCTCCAAAATAATGATCTTCCCAGCAGATCCACGAAACTTCTATGTTGGCAATCACGCTCTGTTCGCCGTGAACGGCAATACCCTGTTTCATTTCCACTGCAGCATTTCCCGTATCAGACGAAGCGCACATCTTACAGTCCTGTATACTTCCGGACGCACTCTCTTCCCATGCGGGCGTAGTCCAGCGGGTTCGCGATATCCGGATCCTGCTCCGCCTCAACGATCAGCCAGCCTTCATAGTTGTATTCATCCAGCAGCTTGAATACGGTCTCGAAATCCACACAGCCTTCCGGATCGCCGGGAACTGTGAATACGCCTTCCGGAATGGAGCGAAGGAAGCTCTTCTCCTCGGCATAGCATTTCTCCATCACCGGCTTGCGGACATTCTTCAGATGTACATGGATGATCCGGTCATGGTGCTTCTTGAGGATCTCGATCGGATCCTCCCCGGAGAAGGTCAGATGACCTGTGTCATAGATCATATTCACATATTTCGGATCCGTCATGGCGAGCATCCGGTCGATTTCATCTGTCTTCTGCACGGTGGTTGTCATATGATGATGGTAGGCGATCCGCATACCGTTGTCCGCCGCAATCCGGCCCAGGTGGTTCAGGCCCTTCGTGAGAACTTCCCATTCATCGTCGTTGAGCACTTTTTTCCGGGACAGCGGCGTATTCCACTGATGCTGGATCGAAAAGCTCTGATCTGAGGTATTGATGATCGTCGCGCCGATCGCCTTCAGGAAATTCATGTGATCGACGAACGCCCTCTCATTCCACCAGAGCGGCTGCTCG
>CACXHD010000086.1 GCA_902767335.1 uncultured Lachnospiraceae bacterium | reverse complement strand
TCATGTTCGGATACTCTTCCAGAGCAGCCAGGTTGCCTTCGGTACGTCCGGTCTGTGCGGAAGCGCCGGTGGTGCCTTCCATGATGACCACGTTCACTTCTTCTTCGCCGCGGCCTACACTCTTCAGATATTCGCCGGCCCATGCAACCTGACGGCGACCCTCTTCTACGAAGTCTCCGCCGAATGCAGCGACATAGTCGATATCATCGATGCAGTCCGGAAGACGGTCAATCAGGATCAGCGGGATCTCTGCTTCATTGACTTCTGCGAGAACTTCTTCCCAGCCGGTGGAAACGACGCCGGTGAACAGGATGTAGTCAACGCCCTGGGTAATGAAGTTGCGCAGCGCTTTGATCTGGTTTTCCTGTTTCTGCTGTGCATCATCATAGATGAGCTCCCAGCCTTCATGTGCTTCGATCGTTCCGTTGATGGAATCGGTGTTCGCGGTACGCCAGTCGGATTCCTGTCCGATCTGGGAGAAAGCGATCTGGATATCCGCCATCGCCGGAGCAGCCATACCCATGCACATAGCAGCCGTTACAACCGCAGCCAAAAGTTTTCTCTTCATAAGATAATCCTCCTTTGAAATTGTAGATATTGCCGTTTTCCGCAACGTTTCAGATGGGTTTATCTTATACTAAATTCACAAATGTTTCAATGGAATATCCTTTTATCATGGTTAAAAAACACACCGTCTGAAATTTTCAGACGGTGTTTATGGTGGATTTTTATTTTATTTCGGTTGAATATTTTTTCGCGGGCTTCCGGAATCTTCCCGGTTCGGCTCCCCGTTTGTTTTTCCGACGCACCTTCCCGATTCAGCTTCCCGTTTTGGCTTTCCCTCTTCTCCTTCCCGATTCAGCTTTCCCGTTTCGCCTTCCCGTATGATCCTCTTCACGCTTCCCGAAATTCGCTGGGCGTCATGCCGGTGTTTTTCTTAAACAGATAGCTGAAATAATGCCGGTCGCTGTAGCCGACGGCGGTTCCGATTTCGGAGGAGCGCAGGGTTGTCGCCCGCAGAAGCTCCTTCGCCTTGGCCATGCGCAGACTTGTCAGATACTCAGTGAAGGTCATGCCCGTCTCCTGGGCAAACACCGTCGAAAACCGGCTGGCCGACATACCGGCGGCCTTTGCGGCATCCTGAAGCATGAGGTTGGGGTCTGTAAAATTCTGGGCAAGATACCGGCGCGCATTCATCACGGCGCGGTTTCCGTGGAGGGGATTCTCCCGATCCCGGAAGGCAAGCGCCTGCCGGAGCAGCCGTTCCACTTCCTCCGGGACCGGAGCGGTTACCTCCGCCTGCATGGCTGCCTCATAGTCCTGCAGATCCAGTACCTTCGCAGGGTCCCCGCCGGCTTCACGGACAATGCGCGTCGCCGTCAGCACAGCCTCCATGCGCAGATAGTCTTCCGAGACGCCGGTGTGAAGATCCGCCTGCAGAAGGGATTTAATATAGGTACTGAGGATCTCCGGAAAATCCTCCGGCCGGATATACTGAAGCTGTTCATACAGCGGCTGGATTTCCAGGCGCTGCAGTGTCAGCGGCGTGTCCTCCATCTCCTGGACGCCGACAATTTTTCTGCGTCCGTCCTCTTTTTCCGTATCGACAATATGGCGCACATGCCGTGCGGACCGCATGGAATCGTAAACGTCTTCCAGACGGAAACAGGCCTCGCCGATGCAGATCAGTACATCCCGGGCGTCGTCCTGTTCCAGAGAATAGACCGCGGAAGAGGCATAGGTATAGCAGCGCTCCTCCATCTCCTCGCGTCCCTGTGCCATCACGAGCGCAAGCGCTCCGTGCGGGGAACTGGTCAGCAGCATGTCCCCGCCGCTCTGGTCGGCCAGATTCTGAAGCAGATGAATGCCGCGCCTGCGGTCCTCTCCGTCTCCATAGTCAAACCGGATATCGAGTACATTGTAGACCGGGGAGGTCACATGAATCCCCAGATTCTCCATCTGGGCCCGCATCTGTGCGGCTTCCTGCGAATCCATCGGCGTCATGAGCAGGGAACTGAGCAGCTTTTCCTGTACAAAGCTGATCCCCGAGGACATCATCTGCTCGGCCGCCTTCCGCTGCCGCTCCTCCATCGACTTCGTCCGGATCCGCTCGAGTACTTCCCGGAGCTCCTCCACGGTGACGGGTTTGAGCAGATACTCTTCCACGCCCAGGGAGATCGCCTGTCTCGCGTAGCCAAAATCGCTGTAGCCGGACAGGATCACGATATGGATCCAGGGCATGCTCCTGCGGATCGCCCGGCTCAGCGCCAGGCCATCCATGAACGGCATCCGGATATCCGTCACGACGACGTCCGGCTTTTCATCGGCAATCATCGGCAGTGCAATCTCCCCGTCCGGCGCCTCGCCCACCAGCGTAAAGTTTTCCTCATCCCAGGGAAAGGAAGAGCGTATGCCTTCCCGCGTCGCGATCTCATCATCCACCAGAAATACCTTAAGCAGCATAGTTCATCCGTCCCCTTCAATCTGCCTGCTCTGTCAGCTCTGTAAAAGTTCTGTCTGTACTTTATCCGGCGTCATCGCGGGAACGGTAAACGAAACGGTCGTCCCCTGCGGACTGCTCTCAATCTGCAGCCCCTGCTCCTGATTATAGTACAGCCGGATCCTCTGGTCCACATTGTACAGGCCGAACCCGCCGCCCGGCTCCGGTTCATTCGGATCCCGGCGCATCTGCCGGCCCTGACGCATGGCCTCCCGCACCTCCTCGAGTTTCTCACTTGTCATACCGCCGCCGGTATCCTGTACCTCAAAGCAGAGCATGTCATTCTTCAGAGATCCTCTTACATAAATCGTGCCGCCGCCCCGGCGGTATTTGATCCCGTGATACAGTGCATTTTCCACCAGCGGCTGCAGCAGAAGCTTCAGAATCCGGTACCCGTTCATGGCCGGATCCGCCGTCACGTCATAATTGAGAATGTCTCGATACCGGGTCTTCTGGATCGACAGATAACCGTTCAGATGCTTAAGCTCCTGCTCCACGGTCACCCAGTCTTCACCGGAAGAGAGGGAGCTTCGGAAGAAATCGCTGAGGGATTTCGTCAGTGCGACCACTTCCTCGTTCTTGCCGGACTGCGCCTGCCAGACAATGGTATCCAGCGTATTGTAAAGAAAATGCGGGTTGATCTGCGCCTGCAGCGTGCGCAGCTCCGCTTTTTTGAGGTTCTCCTGCTCCCGGCGGTTCTGCTCCATCAGGTCTTCCAGCTGTTCCGCCATTATGTTTACATCCCGCGTAAGTCCGGAGAGTTCCTCCACCGGGATGGTCTCGACGCGGGCCTGCAGATTTCCTCCGGCCAGCTCTTTTGTCAGCTGCTCCAGATGGCCGATGGCGCTGCGGACGGACTGCGTCTGCCGGCGGCCGGCCCAGCCGGTGACCAGCAGCGAGCCCAGAATCAGCAGAATGCTCACCCCGACCACATAGCGGACGGTCTTCTGAAAGGACTGGTTTTTCCGGTTTGCCTCCAGCGCCTCTTCCTCGATCAGTGCCTCCAGCATATTTCCGACCAGGCTTGCGACCGAGCGCACCTCCTCCAGTGTCTCTTCACTGGTTGTCACCGGAATCTCCTCGTTGCTCATCTCCCGTTCAATCTGGTCTGCGTAGGATGCGAGCGTATCCATCGTCCTGCGCGCAACGGTAATTCTGGTGCCGACATCCTCCGGGATCTGCTTAAGAAAGCGGTCCAGCGCATCATTTACCTCCCGGATCGTTTCCTCTACACCGCTGTCGGCGTAGCTGCTCCTGCCGGCAACCACCGACCAGAGCTTCTCCGGGATATCCTCCTCCACGACCGGGCGCAGCGCCGCAACGCTGCCCATCATAGATACGGAGCGCTGGAAGGAAACGGCGTAAAGCGCCATTACCAGAAGACTCGTCACCGCCGGTATCAGCAGAATGATCATGATCAGTCTTGTGAAGAACCACAGCTGGCCGGAAAGGCTCTTTCCCTGTTTTTTCATCCGTTCTTCCTCAATAGCCTCTTGGTCCCAGGCTGCTCAGATCGTCATATTCCGTAAAACAGCCTTCCTCCGGGCGTGAGATCCGCGGATAGTCTTCGCCGCTGACAATCGCCTGCGCCAGATCCATCACGGCGTCTCCCAGCATCGGCGAACATTCCACCACGCAGTTGATCCGCCCCTCCTTCAGAAGGTCGACCGCAGCCTGTTCCCCGTCCACGGAAATGATAACAATATCCTCGCCGGGCTTTATGCCCTCTTCCTCCATCACCTCGATCGCTCCCAGTGTCATTGCGTCGTTATGGGAATAGAGCACATCAATCTCGCCCGGATACTTCTTCAGCAGCTTCTGCATGCATTCTCTGCCCTTCGACCGCAGAAAGTCACCGGACACCGTCTCCAGTACCTCGAATCGTTCATCCTTGTCGATCAGATCATGGAAGCCCTGGTACCGGCTGATCATCGGACTGGATCCTTCGGTTCCCGAAAGCTCCGCGATCCGGATCTTGTCCGTTCCGCTGTCACTTCCGCTGACCGTTTCGCTGTCCGTTCCGCTGTCTGTTTCGCTGTCCGTTTCGCTGACCGTTTCGCTGTCTGTTTCGTTGTCCGTTTCGCTGTCCGTTCCATTGTCCGTTCTGTCTTTTTGCAGCTCCTCCGCTTTTTTGAGCAGATATTTCGCGGCATTTACGCCTTCCTGATAATGGTCCGGTCCGATATAGGCTGTATAGAGATCGGAGTCCTTCACATTGATCAGACGGTCCATCATGATCACCGGAATCCCTGCCTCCCGGGCCTCCTGCAGGACATTTGCCCATCCGTCCTCCACAATCGGCGCAAATACAATCACGTCCACTCGGTACGCAATAAACGATCGGATTGCAGCGATCTGGTTCTCCTGCTTCTGCATGCCGTTATCCACGATCAGCCGGAACCCATGATCTTTTGCCGCCTGCTCCATACTCGCCGTATTGCCGAGGCGCCAGGCACTCTCGCTTCCGAGCTGGGAAAATCCGATTACAAGACCTCCCGAATCCTGGCCGGCTGCGGTCTGGGCAGCCGGGGGCGTCTCCCCGCTCTTTCGTCTGCAGCCGGACGCCACCAGACAAAGCATCAGCAGAATCAAAAAAAACAGGCTCCGTTCCATGCTCCGGAATACGGAACGGCCCTGCTGAAATTCTTTTTGCATGCCTTCCCTCCTCCCCAGTAAGACTTTGCACTTCGATTCTACTATATCTCCCGGGGAGCGTCAAGAAGCCGCAAATTTTCAAAAGGCAGGATATCCGCGCGCAGCCGGCACGCTTTTATCCTGCCTTCTAAATTCGTTACTTTTTCGTTAAGGGTAATGTTCACAGTTCCTGGCCCGCCGTCTGCGAAGCCGTTTTTGTTTCCCGGGATATGCTGCGTGTCCGCAGTTCACCCTGCAGCCAGATATTCCCCTTAAACCGTCTTCCCGCCTCCGGTTCACCGTACAGATCCTGGCTGTTGATACAGATGTCAATCTGCATGCCGTTGCAGTCGACCGTCATCTGATACAGCGTCTCATCGGTATACAGGTTGCGGACCTTTGTGTAAAACAGGATGGATCCGAGAACCTGGTAGCGGTCACTCTCCATCCCATAGGGCATGAAGTACGTATCGATGATCGAAAGGATGTCTTCCTTCTGAATCCGGCGGGAGATCATGGCATAGGTATCCATGTCTTCCATCGTCAGATTCTCGATGGCCTCCTGGCTGCCGCTCTTTGCGGCACTGACCATCTGTTCATGCCGAAGATAGAATTCCCTCTGTTTCTCCCGGGCCAGTTTCTGTCCGTTATTCTTGGCCGGCAGCAGAATGGTCCCGCTGCTGGCCAGACCGGTCAGGGTCGTAACGACATCATGCTTCAGAGACCGGTTCTTCTTCAGAACATTCAGATACTGCGAAGGATTCTGCAGCGAGAAGATCAATGCAAAATCCACGCGGCCGTCCTCCGCCTCACCGAAAAATCCGTTTCCGTCTGCCTTTGGTTCGATCAGAATCTCCTGATCCGTCGTCACACTGGTTCCGTGCAGGTATGGAAAATAATACTGGCGGTGAAACCCGTGTCCATCCATCTCCCCGCATACGCGCAGTCCGATATTCGGCCCGAAAGATCGGGATATTTCAAAGAACGCCCGCTCCTCCCCATCAAACCGGACAACTTTTTTCAGGTCGTGGGTATGGAGCATATTGTCCAGCAGTACATTGATCTGGTATTCGGAATGCATCATCTGCGAAAATCCGATCGCACGCAGGAAGGTATGAATGGCAGATCACCTCTTCTCGATCTTTGTCTGGCCGCCCATATACGGCTGCAGCACTGTGGGAATGTTGACGCTTCCGTCCGCATTCAGGTTGTTCTCAAGGAATGCGATCAGCATTCTCGGAGTAGCGACCACCGTGTTATTCAGCGTATGCGCAAGATACTTTTTGCCGTCTTCTCCCTTTACGCGGATGCCCAGTCTTCTGGCCTGTGCATCTCCAAGGTTCGAGCAGCTTCCTACTTCAAAATAAGTCTTCTGACGCGGCGACCATGCCTCTACGTCGACGGATTTCACCTTCAGATCCGCCAGGTCACCGGAACAGCACTCCAGGGTGCGGACCGGAATATCCAGAGAGCGGAAGAAGTCCACCGTATTCTGCCAGAGGCGGTCATACCACATGGGGCTCTCTTCCGGTTTGCAGATGACGATCATCTCCTGTTTCTCGAACTGATGGACACGGTAAACGCCGCGCTCTTCCAGACCATGAGAACCTTTTTCCTTCCGGAAGCAGGGAGAATAGCTCGTCAGTGTGTACGGAAGATCCGCCTCGTCATTCATGGTGTCTTTAAATTTCCCGATCATCGAATGTTCGGAGGTGCCGATCAGATACAGATCCTCGCCCTCGATTTTATACATCATCGCGTCCATCTCGGCGAAGCTCATCACACCGTCGACAACAGCGCTGCGGATCATAAACGGCGGAACACAGTATGTGAAGCCTCTGCCGATCATGAAATCCCTGGCGTATGCAAGAACCGCGGAATGCAGGCGTGCGATATCACCCATCAGATAATAGAATGCCGTACCGGCGACCTTTCTGGAAGCCTCTTGGTCAATACCGGAAAAGCTCTTCATGATCTCTGTGTGATACGGGATCTCGAAATCCGGTACAACCGGCTCTCCGAAACGCTCCACTTCGACGTTCTCGCTGTCGTCTTTACCGATCGGTACAGACGGGTCAATCATATTCGGGATAATCAGCATACGCCTGCGCAGCTCCGCTTCCACATCCTTTTCCATTGCCGCAAGCTCTTCCATTCTGTCGGCAAAGCTGTTGACTTTCTCTCTGGCTGCTTCCGCCTCTTCCAGTTTTCCCTGGCCTTTCAGTTTGCCGAACTCTTTTGAAATCTTATTTCTCTTCGACTGAAGGGACTGCAGCTCCTGTTTGATCTCCCTGTTCTTTTTATCCAGATCAAGAACTTCATCTACCAGAGGCAGTTTTTCCTCCTGGAATTTCTTCCGAATATTCTCTCTGACCGCATCCGCATTCTCTCTGACAAATCTGATATCCAGCATCGTTATTCTCCATTTCTGTTGTTATTTTGCAATATAATTGACGGCCTGCCGCAGGGCATCTTTCTCTTCCTGCCCAAGCACGATATAGGATTCACCTTTTACAATTTCTTTTACATAGGTATAACAGCCTTCTCTGCTGTGGATCGCATTGAGTACAAAACCGGAATTGCTTTCGTCCAGCATCGCAAGTGCAAAGCTGAGCTTGCCTCCGACATCCGGAAATGCGTCATATTTGACAATGCCGATCTTGTTGGCTGTCTTTGCAAGGGCTTCTTTCATCCGGGAAATCTCAAGCGCCTGATTCTTTGAAAGTTCCACGAGCTTATCTACCTCAAGGAATTTCTGAGCGAAGGCTTTCTCCAGCGAAACCGCGTCCTTGCCGCGCATAAAGATCCGATATCTTTTCAGAAACCTGGACAGTTTCATGGATACGCGGATCAGATACAAAAGTACAAAAACCATAAGGATCATTAATAAGATCATAATGATCCCCGGGTCGATCCCGAAGGAATTCAGTATATTGCTTTCCATATTGTTTACTCCCCTGATGACGGCCAGTTTGTCTGTATCATTCTAAGGAAATGTCGCTTTCATCCGTTCTCCCTCTCGTCCCGGGTTCAGCGCTTCCCTACTCCCTGCAGGAGCGAAGCAGATGAAAGATCCGCTCCAGCTCTTCGTTCGAATAATAATCGATTTCCAGCTTCCCCTTATCTTTCCCTGTATGGTGAACCACAACCTTGGTCCCCAGAACGGATTTCAGCCGTTCCTCCATGTCATGATACACCAGTTTCATAGCTTCGGACAATTCCTGTTTTTCTTTTCTCGAAGACTTTCCTCCGGTAAGCGTTTTCACCAGGCGTTCCGTATCCCGGACACTGAGGTTTTCATCGAAAACCCGGGTGGCTGTCTGTCTCTGCAGTTCCGGATCCTCAATGGCAAGCAGTGCCCGTGCATGTCCTGCACTGATCTTTTCTTCGGCAAGCATGCGCAGAACCTCTTTGTCCAGTTTCAGGAGCCGGATCGCGTTGGTGATCGTACTCCGGCTTTTCGAGACACGTTCCGCCAGCTCATCCTGTGTCAGCGAAAACTCTTCCAGCAGCCGCTGATACGCCTGCGCTTCTTCTACGGCATTCAGATCCTCTCTCTGAATGTTCTCGATCAAAGAAACCTCCAGAATTTCCTTGTCCGTCATCTCCCGTATGAGTACAGGGATTTCTTTCAGCCCGGCCAGACGCGCCGCGCGCCATCTTCGCTCACCGGCAATAATTTCATAATATTGATCCCGTTTCTGAACAATAATCGGCTGGATCACTCCGTACTGACGTATGGAATCCGCCAGTTCCTGAAGCGCATCTTCGTTGAAATCCTTTCGCGGCTGGTCCCGGTTTGGTTCCACCTCAGAAATCTTCAGCATTCTGACCCCATCGGCCCGTTCGTCCGGACGAACTTCCGTATTTTCCATACGTTCCTCCGCACTCCCGTCATTCTCCAGACGGTTTCCCGATTTTTTACGGGACACAGATTTTCTGTCGGATGAAGAGGAAGATACACTCTTTCCGGGATCTTCATTCTTCGCAGCTCCTGTATTGCCATATTTGGGAATAATACTGTCCAGTCCTCTTCCCAGTCCTTTTCTGGGTGCCAATTTCCTCCCCCCTTAAGAATTCTTCTTTTTCTTTGGCCGCGGCGTCTTCATAACCTCCGAAGCCAGCTTCGCGTAAGCAACCGCACCGGCCGATCTCGGGTCATACTGACAGATCGGCATCCCATAACTGGGAGCCTCCGCCAGACGCACATTTCTTGGTATCATGCTTTTATAAATTCTCAATTTGAGATTATCCTTGACGTTGTCAACCACCTGCGAAGAAAGGTTAGTTCTTCCGTCAAACATCGTGAACAGCACGCCCTCAATCGTCAGCTCCGCATTCAGACGTTCGCTGACCAGGTCAATCGTATGAAGCAGCTGCGACAGCCCTTCCAGAGCATAATACTCACACTGAATCGGAATCAGCACAGAGTCGGCAGCACACATGGAATTGATCGTCAGAACATTGAGCGAAGGCGGACAGTCGATAATAATCAGATCATACCGTTTCTTAATATCCGCAAGACAATTTCTCAACAGATATTCCTTCCGGTCCTGGTCAATCAGCTCGATCTCTGCTGCTGCGAGATTGATATTTGACGGAAGAACCGAGAGTGTCTGATATACATTCCGGATGATACAGTCATCCACTGTCACCTCACCAAGCAGCAGCTCATACACACTGTTCTCAATATCATTCTTATCAATTCCCAGTCCGCTCGTTGCATTTCCCTGCGGATCCATATCAATCAACAGAATCCGTTTTCCAAGAGTCGCCAGCGACGCTGCCAGATTGACGGCCGTAGTCGTCTTACCGACCCCGCCCTTCTGGTTTGCTATCACGATCGTTCTTCCCAAAGTGCTTTCACTTCCCCTCCATTGAAACCTTCGTCAGCCATCCTGTAATCCTGTACCTGTACTGCATTCACAGTCTCGTCCAGCTGCGCCTCATTCCATACGCATACAGGCCGACATCCGAAGACATACTTAGATTCCTATGAAAAGAATTGACCTCATCCTTTTCGTCAGGCATCATCCATCATACCACAAATCCGGGAGTCATTCTACCTGTCCATGACAAAAATCCCATAGAAAATGTTTCACGTGAAACACAGAAAATCGTCAATTTGTACGCACATACTGGCGCAATCAAAACACGTTCGTCAGCCTCTTTGGGTTTACTTCGCAGAACGCACGCCGACAGGCTCTCTGCATTTCAAAGCAGCTTAGAACATCACACCTTCTCTGCTTTTTCATCGAAGGCCTGCCGGCTGATCTCGTAGATGACTAATTTTTCTTCAAAACGCTTTAAATTGTTTCACGTGAAACATTATTCAAAACATCATGCACATTTTGAAGACCATACTTCTATAGCTTGGTCATCTCGCGTCTTTTCAACCAACAGGCAGCCGGTACGGGACCTGGTTCCCGGAAATTCATCGAAAAAGCTGCCTGCAGAGCTTAGGAGGTCAGACCCTCATGAAACGGGTCGAGAGCGGCTTCTCAAAAGCCGCTCGCAGTGCGCACTGAGCCCGGAAATCATCAGGATTTCCGGGTGAATTGCGCTGTGCCCG
>CACXHD010000085.1 GCA_902767335.1 uncultured Lachnospiraceae bacterium | reverse complement strand
CGCTCAAATGCATTGGCCAGGATCTCCACCGTCAGTACGTCCTGATCCCTTGTAACCTTGCAGAAGCCTCGCAGCAGCTGGGAAAGGATGACGCCGGAATTTCCCCTTGCCCCCCGCAGGGAACCGGACGACATTGCCTTGCACAGCTTTGTCATATTCAGATCGTCGATTGTCTTTACTTCGTTCGCCGCAGACTGGATCGTCATCGTCATGTTCGTGCCGGTATCCCCGTCCGGGACCGGAAACACATTCAGTTCATTGATCCATTCCTTGGACTGGTCCAGGGCTCTTGCTCCCGCAAGAAACATCCTGGAACACAACTTTGCATCTATGGTATTCTCGCTCAACTGTATTTCCTCCTTAATCGATGACACGAACGCCTTCAACAAATATATTGATCCGGTCGACCTTCATCCCTGTAAAGGCTTCCAGTTTGTAGCGGACATTCTCGACAAGATTTTCACACACTGCAGAGATGCTCACGCCGTAGGACACAATCACATGAAATTCCAGGCTGATATGGTTATCTTCTATTTTTACGCTGATACCCTTCTCCAGGTTGTCCCTGCGGAGCAGACTGACAAGTCCGTCTTTGACATTGACGCTGGCCATGCCGACGATGCCGAAGCATTCCACCGCTACGCTGCCCGCGTAGGTGGCGATCACATTCGTATCGATCGTAATCGCGCCAAACGAGTTGTCCATTCTTATACTCATTCTATCTCCTCCCGAAAAGAAAAAGATTATATCGTCAGGTTTTTTGTATTGTAACAGATATTCCCTGAAATGCAAATATGTTTTCAGGGCCTCCGCACGCGATAAAATTATTGCTGACGACAATCCATACGATTATCTGCAATCTGTTCTGTACGATTTTCTGCAATCTGTATGGAAGACGCCGGCGTGCTGCGCCATTGCGGCGAAGAAAAAAATACCGGAGAGAAGAATCCCCCCGGCACTGTTTCTGTTTGATCATATCGTCTGCGGTTTTGCCGCAGGAAGCGCCGCCGTCCGTTTCAGACTTAAGCACGCTCCACTTTGCCTGATCTCAGGCAAGAAGTGCAAACATACATTTTCTGAGCAGCTCCGTTGACTTTAACGGATACATGCTTGATGTTTGCTTTCCACATCCTGTTGCTTCTTCTATGTGAATGGCTTACGTTGTTTCCAAAATGAGCAGCCTTATCACAAATCGCACATCTAGCCATGCCAGCACCTCCTTAACAGAATCTAAGTCCGTCTATGCACTGACAGACTTGCAACATCCCAAATTTTAACAGAATGTATCCGCGAATGCAAGCATTATTTTTACTTTCTCAGAACTTCTCTTCTTTGTCCGCCATATCATCCGCGGCCGCTTTTACTTCCGGGTCGATCTGCTTCCCGGGCATGAAGCGGTTTACGATATCCGGCATCATGTCGATGACCTTGCTCACGCCGTCCTGATTTTTGATGTTGAGGATCCGAGTCGTACCGTTCTGGATCACCAGGACGCTGTTCGGGCTCATCTTGCCGCCCATGCCGCCTCCGCCGTTATGTCTCTGGGGCTCCGCCTTGGAGGAGGCCATCATTCCGAAGGAAACGTCCACCAGCGGAAGCAGCGTCGCATCTCCCACACGAATCGCATCTCCTACGACGGTCTTGGTCGTCACAAACTGCTCCATACCACGAAACAGGGAATTGATATTGTTCTCGAAGCTTTCCGCCATCTTGTCTCCTTCCTTCCTGTTCTTCAGACCCAATTGTTTTTCATGTCCCTTCATCTCCGAGCGCACTGCGCTCGCAAAACCGTATGCGGCGCGTACGGATCCGCCTGAGCTTAGGAACTGCAGCGAGATAACTTGCACATCCACCTGGTCTTTTTGCCCGGGGAAAGCGTCCAAAATCGCTTACATAGTTTACGCAGGAACAGGATTCATCCGCGCTTTCTTCCATTATTTATTTCTTCTTGCTGCGCAGTCTCAGCAGGCTGCGCACCAGCTTCCAGATCTTCGGGCTCACCGCCAGACGGAGCACCGCGGCAGTCACATGGTGAAGCCGGACATGTCCCTTCAGGTCCATCTCGGTGTCAAAGCAGGCCTCCAGAAAATCCGGCTGCAGCTCGAACCGGTCCGCACTGGCGGGCAGAAGGGAGTCCAACAGTCCCACCGCATATCCGGTCAGGTCCGGCGCCCCGGTCCCGAAATGAAGGTATCCCCGGATCCGGCGGATCCGGAAATGCCGGAGCATCCGCATCAGTACGCGCAGGATCAGGCAGAGAGCCTGCCGGTTGTTTTCCGTGTCCAGTTTCCGGTATTTCTTTTTTACCGAATCGATCTTTTCCCCGAGGCCGCCGCTTCCGCCAAAACTCACGGTGATGACGTCAAAAAAGGCGACGATCAGGCTGCTCAGCCGTTCCGGAAGGGAGCTGATCAAAAGAACCGCCGCATCATACAGCTTCTGACGCCGTTCCTGCCTTGTCTGTCGGTTCTCCGGTCCGATCTGCGCGTCTTCCCCGAAGCTCCCGGACATTTCCTCCTGCCCGCTCCCGTCCGTGCTTTCGCGCCGGGGTCTGCGGTGCCGGTGTCCCAGGCTGCGCAGCCGTTCCGGCAGTCCCGGTTTGGGCGGCGGCTGCAGCTGCCGGTCCTCTTCCAGCAGCGCATCCAGCGTTTCGCGCTCCGCTTCCTCCGAACGTCCGAACGCATCGTCCGCGCCGGCTCCGTCCGAAGAATCTCCGTCCGGCTCCTTCTTTTTCAGTATTTCAATATGCTTCGACAGCCGGCGGAGATTCACCGGCCCGACCCGCACCTCTACGTCCAGAGCGCCGTCTGCGTACCGCCCGGAAATATCCAGCAGACGCAGCAGCCAGGATACGCCGAAGCTGCCCCTGGCATCTGTAAGCTTTTCTCCTTCTTCCTTTTTCACACCCGCCCTGTACCGGAAAGGAACGAACAGGAGCACCAGAAGAAGAATCAGCAGAATCAGGAGAAGGATCCCGATCCCCCTGGCAATGATGCCCAGTATTGTCAATAAAATATGCAGCATTGTCCATCTCCCCGGGATACGCAGCGATTACGATTCCTCAGGACATCAGAAAAGAGCGAAGATCCGGGCTGTCTGTCCCGGATGCCGCCGCTGCGTCCTGCGCAATCTGCGATACAAGCAGCACCGCTTCCTTCCGGTTCTTCGCGATCCCATAGATCGTCATCCGGTCCGCGTCCGGCAGATACGCCAGGGCATTCCCAAAACCTCTGGCCGGCCGGATATCCAGAAGATCCCGTCCGTTTGCCGGGCTGGTAATCAGCCAGACGCCGTCCGGATAATCTCCACGGTCAATCTGTGTCCGGATCTGTGATGCCCTGTCAGACAAATGGCTGTCCACATACAGATTTTTATACCATATCATTTCCCGATCCTCTGACCGCATTCAGCCACTGATGATTTCGTTTCAGCGTCTGATACTCATGATATGCTTTCTCCAGGATCATCTTCTCGTTGGAGAATTTCAGCAGGTGATATGCTTCATGATACTTATAATAACCCGAATCTACGAAGTACTCCTCTCTCTGCGGACGGCTGTAGTAGCTGTCCGATGTCATCAGGAACCAATGTACATCCTTTTCGACCGTGTCCTCAGGTACATTGAACGTATACCTGCTTTTTCCGATGTATTGTATGATCCTCGCACTTACTCCGGTCTCTTCACGAACCTCCCGTATGGCCGTATCCTCATACTCTTCGCCTTCTTCTACCGTTCCCTTGGGCAGAACCCATCCTTCGTACTTGTTCCGGTAGCTCTTGAAGAGCAGCAGAATCTTGCCCCGAAATATCACCACACCGCCGCAGCTGGTTGCTTCTATCATCCTTTACTACCTCTCTCAGCGTTGTGTCCGTATTTTCATCCAGTCCCCGGATGAATTAACTTAGAGTAGTATAATCCAAATCGGAGTCCGATGCAACTGTCTGTTTCGGCTTCTTCTGCGGCTGTTCACAGCCGACGGTTCAAAGGAGGCGAGGAGGGGACAGGGGACGGTTCTGGAGGGGACAGGGGACGGTTCTGTGTCTCCTTTT
>CACXHD010000084.1 GCA_902767335.1 uncultured Lachnospiraceae bacterium | reverse complement strand
CCGGCGCCGAAGACCCAAGCGCGCCGATAAAATCAGCACAGGACATGGCCGCAAATCCATAATGTTTTTTATCCATGTTCCATCCTCGCAATCCGTGTTTTTCGTTTCATTTGTGTTATCGGGAAGCGCTGATTCCGTGTTTCTTCTGATCAGTGTTTCTTCTGAATCAGTGTTTCTTCAGATAGGTTTTGCTTTCCGTCCCGGAAAGGAGCCGTTTGATGTTCGCCCGGTGTTTCCAGAATGCAAGAACCGCGAGAAACAGTGCGACCAGATACATTTCTGTCAAATGTGCCTGACTCATATGAAAATGTCCGCTCTGCCCCAGAACCACAATTTCAATCATGATCCCCACATAAACCAGCAGCGAGCCGAGGGAGACATAGTGGGTCAGGAAAAAGATGCTGAAAAAGGTGATAATGCCCAGAACGGACATGATCGGATCAAAGCTCAGAACAAAACCGGCCGTGGCCGCGATTCCCTTTCCGCCGCGAAAATGCAGATAAAACGGAAAATTGTGTCCGAGAATGACACCAGCCGCCGTATAAATCACCAGCAGCGGCAGCATGGATGCATACCGGTTTCCGAACAGCAGCCGCACCAGAAGGATGGCAATCATGCATTTCAGGCAGTCTCCCGCAAAGGTGATCAGACCTGCTTTGGTGCCCTTTACGCGCATCATGTTGGTTGTGCCGGAATTGCCGCTCCCGCAGTCCCGGATGTCAAACCCGTAATGCCTCCCGAGAAAATAGGCCGTCTGAAAAAGCCCGAACAGATATCCGATCGCCAGACAGACAATGCGTATCATGACTGCTTCTCCTTTCTCTCCCGGACAAAGAATTTCAGTGCGGTTCCGGTGAATCCGAAGGTTTCCCGGATCTGATTCTCGATATACCGGGTATATGAAAAATGCATCAGTTCCTTGTCATTGACGAAAATCACGAATGTCGGCGGTTTCACGGCAACCTGGGTGATATAGTACAGTTTCAGCCGTTTCCCTTTGTCGGAAGGCGGCTGCTGCATGGCCACGGCTTCCGAGAGAATCTCGTTGAGGACGCCTGTGGCGACGCGCAGGCTGCAGCTTTCCAGCACAACGTCAATCGTATCGAAAAGCTTCATCACACGCTGGCCGGTCTTTGCCGAGATAAAGACGATCTGTGCATAAGGCATGAACGACAGGATCCGGCGGACGTCTTCCGTAAACCGATAGATCGTCTTATCATCCTTTTCGATGGCGTCCCATTTGTTGACGGCAATGATGACGCCTTTTCCCCGCTCATGGGCGATCCCTGCAATCTTGGCATCCTGTTCCGTCACGCCTTCACAGGCATCGATCATCAGGATTGCGATATCACATCGCTCCACCGCGGAAACCGTGCGGATAATGCTGTACCGCTCCAGTTCTTCGCGGATTTTATTTTTTCTGCGCAGTCCGGCGGTGTCGATGAAAATATACTCTTTCCCGTCGTGTTCGACCACTGTGTCCACCGCATCCCTGGTGGTTCCGGCAATTTCGGAGACGATCAGGCGGTTTTCACCAATCAGCAGATTGATCAGCGAGGATTTTCCCGTATTCGGCTTTCCGATCACAGCAATCTTCGGACGTTCGTCCTCGTCCTCATTCTCATCCTTCTCCGGAAAATGACGGACGACCTCATCCAGGAGATCGCCGATTCCGGTGCGGTTGGCAGAGGAAACCGGCATCGGGTCCCCCAGTCCGAGATTGTAAAACTCATAGACCGAAGCCATATCCCGGGTAAAGCTGTCTGTTTTGTTGACCGCCAGCACGATATGTTTGCGGCTGCGCCGCAGCATATCCGCCACTTTCCCGTCGGCATCCGTCAGGCCCTGCTTCAGGTCGGTCATAAAAATGATCACATCGGCTGTATCGATTGCGATCTGCGCCTGTTCCCGCATCTGCGACAGAATGATGTCGCTGCTCTCCGGCTCGATGCCGCCGGTATCGATCAGCGTAAAACTGCGGTCCAGCCACTCGACGTTTGCATAAATCCGGTCTCTGGTCACACCGGGTGTGTCTTTGATAATGGAAATATTTTCTCCGGCAAGCGCATTGAACAATGTGGATTTTCCGACATTCGGCCTGCCGACGATCGCAACGATCGGTCTGCTCATTCTTTTACGTATCCTTTCCCTCTGGCATCTCCAGAAATGCCTTTACCAGTCCGGCGCCGTCTGCGCTCACAATCCGGACCGGGATGTTCAGTTCCTTCTGAAGCTGCGTTACCGTAATATCATCCAGAAATACTTCTTCTCCGCTTCGAAGCATATTGCAGGGGAGCAGCAGCCGGCTGCCGAGGTCCTTTCCCCGCAGCTGGGCGATCAGGTCCTTCCCGGTCAGAAGGCCGGACACCGTAATGTGTTCCCCGAAAAAATCATTTCGAACCGGGAAAACCCGGCAGACAAGCCCCGGGTATTTCTCTCCGATCTGGTCTGCGATCTGACGCAGATGCGGGGCGGCCAAAAGGCCGGTGGCCAGTGAGAACCGATCCCGGCGGCCGTCTCCCTCCAGGCCGGACAGCGCTTCATCGACTTCGTCATGGAGCAGACGGATCATCCCGACGCCGTTTTCCAGCTGCTGGTATCCGTCATAATTCTCTGCCGGCGGAAACGCCCGGTCCGCCAGGAAATACCATTCGTCTCCCGCATGCACAAGATGGGTGCCGTACCGGTCCATATAGTATTCCTGCCAGCGTTCAATCTGATCCAGCACGCGCCGTGCATCCTCCGGCAAAAACGGCTCCAGAGGATACAGGCCTTCACGGAACTTTGTAAGCCCGACCGGAACGACGGAAACACTCTGCAGACTCGGCAGATACTGTTCGAATGCCGCCAGGGAATACTCGAGCGATTCCCCGTCGTTGATTCCCTTGCAGAGGACAATCTGCCCGTTCATGGCGATTCCGGCTTCATGGAGCCTTTGGATCTTTCCAAACACATCTCCGGCGAAACGGTTGTGCAGCATCCTGCACCGAAGCTGGGGATCCATGGTCTGGAACGATATATTGATCGGCTCCAGATGGTACCGGATGATCCGGTCAATGTCGTGATCGCTCATGTTTGTGAGGGTCACATAGTTTCCCTGCAGAAAAGAAAGCCGGGAATCATCGTCTTTAAAATACAGGGTTTCCCGCATTCCGGGAGGCATCTGGTCAATGAAGCAGAAAATGCAGTGATTCCGGCAGCTTCGGTATTCGTCGAGCAGCGGATTTTCAAAGGTGATCCCCAGATCATCCTCGTACTCTTTTTCGATTTCCAGTTCCCATTCCTCGCCGTAACTTTTGCGGATCAGCACCTCAAGATATTCGTCGCTGGAGAGATAATGGTAATCGAAAACGTCCTCCACAGCCTCCCCGTTGATGGAAAGCAGCACGTCCCCCGGCTCGATCTCCAGCTCTGCGGCAATACTTCCGGGAGCCACTTCCCGGATCACATGGCCTTCCTTCGTTGGTTTCTTCTTCATCTTCCTCTTTCCGTCAGAAATGACCTGAAAGGATGAGCGTTCAGCCCATCAGAATCTTTTTGAAGTTTTTCTTTCCCTTCCGGAGCAGCAGGCCCTCGCCGTTCAGCTTCTCTCCCGAAAACAGCGCTTTCACATCGCGGATCACTTCATCATTGACAGACACGCCGCCCTGTTCGATCGCTCTGCGGGCTTCATTTCTCGTGGCTGCCAGTCCCGCCTTGACCAGCAGGCTGATCAGATCAATGTTTCCGTCCCGAAGATCCCCCTCCAGGACCTTTGCCGTCGGAATCTCAGCGGCCGCGCCGCCCTGGAAAAGCGCACGGGCGCCGCTCTGTGCCTTTTCGGCCTCCGGGGCGCCGTGTACCAGGCTGGTCAGTTCGTAGGCAAGGATCTCCTTCGCCTGGTTCAGCTGGCTGCCCTCCCATTTTTCCATCTCATTGATCTGCTCCAGCGGAAGGAAGGTCAGAAGGCGGATACATTTCAATACATCCGCATCGGATACATTCCGCCAGTACTGATAGAAATCAAACGGAGAGGTCTTATTCGGGTCAAGCCATACAGCGCCGGACTCCGTCTTGCCCATCTTCTTTCCTTCCGAGTTGAGCAGAAGGGTGATGGTCATGGCATAGGCGTCTTTTCCGAGCTTGCGTCGGATCAGTTCTGTCCCGCCGAGCATATTGCTCCACTGGTCATCTCCGCCGAACTGCATATTGCAGCCGTACTTCTGGTACAGCATATAGAAATCATAGCTCTGCATGATCATGTAATTGAACTCAAGGAAGCTCAGGCCCTTTTCCATCCTCTGCTCATAGCATCTGGCGCGGAGCATGTTGTTGACGGTGAAATATGGACCTACTTCGCGGAGCATTTCGATATAATTCAGTTTTGTCAGCCAGTCCGCATTGTTGACCATAATGGCTTTTCCGTCAGAGAAGTCGATAAAACGGCTCATCTGCGCGCGGAAACAGTCAATATTGTGGTTGATCGTCTCCGGACTCATCATCGGACGCATATCGGTCTTTCCGGAAGGATCTCCGATCATACCGGTGCCGCCGCCGAGCAGTGCGATCGGTTTATTCCCGGCCATCTGCAGGCGCTTCATCAGGCAGAGCGCCATAAAATGTCCCACATGCAGGCTGTCGGCTGTCGGATCGAAGCCAATGTAAAAGACGGCCTTCCCGGTATCGATCATCTCCCGGATCTCGTCTTCGTCCGTAACCTGCGCAATCAGGCCCCTTGCCTGAAGTTCTTCATAACATGTCATACTTTTCCTCCTGATTCTGCGGATCCCAAACCTCCGCCGCTGCACCAAACAGTATCTTTATTCCGCATTCATCTATGAAAGCAAACATCCCGTCCCTTCGACACATGAATGCTCGAAAGGACGGGATCGTACGATCACGTGTTACCACCTTTCTTTACAGTCTGCTCACACAGAACTGCCTCAGTGAGTACCTTCGACGGCAGACGTCCGATACCCATGACACGTATAACGGATGTCACTCCGCTGCAGCCTACTGTCCCACCGGTCCAGGACCGGAATTCAGTGCAGAGCTCCGGGATGTATTCCGTCATTCTTTTCTTCGCGCCTCTCACCGCCCGGCTGCTCTCTGTGAAGTCCCCAAAAGACGTACTTGTTCCCTTCTCAGCTTTTCCATAAAATGTAGCAGTTTTCGAAGGTCCTGTCAAGGGGCATGAGGGCGTACGGCTTCATCGACCGGAGCAGCCATCACCCTTTGACTGCACCTCCGGTAACGCCTTCCACATAGTACTTCTGAAGGAACATGAAAAGCAGTGTAACCGGCACTGCCACCAGAATTCCGCCGGCGCAGAATCGGGTGAAGTATCCCTGATAGTCGTTTGTCCAGACCCATCTCTGCAGTGCGACCGCCACGTTGTAACTCTTATCATGCCCGAAGGCAATATATGAGGCCATGACATAATCGCACCAGGGAGCCATGAAAGCCACGAGGGCGGTATAGATAATGATGGGCTTGGACAGGGGGATGGTCATCTCCAGGAAGATCCTCGCCCTGCTTGCTCCGTCAATTCTGGCTGCTTCATCCAGGGCAACCGGGATCGTGTCGAAATATCCCTTGCAGACATAATAGCCCATCCCGGAACTGGCAACGGAAACCAGAATGAGTCCGGGCACCGCGCCGGCCTGTGTCAGGCCGAACTGTTTGAGCAGGAAATAGAGGCAGATCAAAGTCAGGAAACCCGGGAACATTCCGAGGATCAGCCAGAACCGCATCAGCGCCGTACGTCCTTTGAAACGCATTCTGGAAAGCGCATAGCTCACGCAGAGAATGATGATCGTCTGAAGAATGGATACAAAAACGGCGATAATCAGTGTGTTTAAATACCAGCGCAGATAGTTGGTCTCGCCGGAAAAAAGAAACCGGTAGTTATCCAGCGAGAAATGTTTCGGAATGATATAGTCCACCATGCCGCCGTATTCCACGGCGGGGTCGTAGGACCGGAAGCTTTGCATGATCAGTCCGAAGAACGGAAACAGCCAGATGATGCTGATCAGGACCAACAGGATATAGGTGACTGTATTTCCGATCAGTTTCCTGCGCTTTATCGAAGAAGTCCTGTTCTCCATTATTGGAACCCCCCTTCATCTCTCACGGACGGCAGCATATTGTATACAACCAGCGATGTAATGGCCGTGACAACAAATACCATAATGCCGATCACCGCAGCCATCTTATAGTTCGTATCATTCACCGTCATCTTATACAGCCAGGTTACCAGCAGATCCGTCTTTCCGGCATTTTCGGCCATCTTCATGGACTGGGGCTGTCCCTTTGTCAGAAGGTAAATTACATTGAAGTTGTTCAGATTTCCCGTAAACTGCGTCAGCAGGAACGGGCCGGTCACAAACAGCATGTACGGCAGCGTGATGCTGCGGAACATCTGCCCGGAGGATGCGCCGTCAATCCGGGCGCTCTCATACAGCTCTTCCGGTATGTTCATCAGAAGTCCCGTGGCAATCAGCATCATGTAAGGGATGCCGATCCAGATATTCACGACGATAATGGTGATTCGCGCCAGCATCGGATTCGTCCAGAAGGGAATCGCACTTTTGATCCATCCCCATTTCAGCAGATACCCGTTTACAAGGCCGTCATTCGCAAACATCTTGTATACATAGAGCAGCGAGACAAACTGGGGTACGGCAATCGTCAGAACCAGGATCGTCCGCCAGAGCTTCTTGAAGCGGATCCCCTTCCGGTTGATCAGGATCGCGACTCCCATTCCGAGAAAGTAGTCCAGGAACGTCGCAAAAAAGGCCCATACGAGGGTCCAGAGCAACACGCTCAGGAAGGTTGTGCCAAAGCCGCTGCTTCCGAAGGCAAACAGTTTCTGAAAATTCTCCAGCCCGACCCATGTGAACAAATTGGTCGGAGACTGATGATTTTTATCGTAATTGGTAAATGCCACGCAGATCATAAAGATGATCGGCAGTACGGTGAATACAAAAATCCCCAGAACCGGAAGCGCGAGCAGCGTTTTGTCAAAATTCTCATCCAGCAGAGAACGCAGGAATTTCCGGTTGTCGGGCAGCGGTTTCCCAGCCCGCAGCAAAAGCTCTTCCTTTCGGTTTTCACGGATGTTCAGTCTCCAGATAAAGATCAACAGAACAATCAGAATGATCGTCAGCAGCCCGAACAGCAGGATCAGGAAGCTGTTGTCTCCATATACGGTAACTCTTCGCTGTTTCGTAGTTTCCACCGTTCCCAGGGTGTTGAATTTGCTCAGGTATTTCCATCCGAAACCGATCATATACGCAATGAAGGCCAGTTCGCAGGCCAGAAACGCGATCCCTTTGGCGATCTGTCCGCGCAGCAGCGGCCCCAGGCCGAAGATCAGATAGGACAGCCGGGTTTTGGCATCCCCTTCCGCAAACGTCGTTCCGATTTCCCGTATATCTGCGGCGAATGCAGAAAATGCTTTTTTCAAAGTCTTCTCCCCCTCTCTGTCAAAATAAAAGCGGCAAAAAAAACCGTGGCTGCCGCATTAAGCTGTTTCAGACTTGAACGATTTTCAATGTCAAAAACAATCTGACGTTGAAGATCATGGTCAGCGTCTGTTATTCACTTAATGTGACAGCCCCTCCGCCTTTCCCTCAGAAAATGATTCTGTTATTCTGCGTAAGAAATGCAAGTATCCTGGAATTTCTGAAGAGCGGCCATCAGATCGTCGTCACTGGAATCCGTCGTGAGCGTACCGCTGATGATGTCATCGCCCAGCGACGTGGCAAGCGTCCAGTAATCTCCGGGATACTGTCCCTGCGGTACGGTGAACGGAAGCTGCTGCGCCAGTGCGGAAAGCGCCTCGTCCGCCTTGACGGCATCGCTCTGCTGAGCATTCAGATTGGAGGGACCCCAGCCGATGGCCTCATAACGGGCCAGCTGTACTTCTTCGGAAGACAGATACGCCGCAAGGGCGTCGCAGGCTGCCAGCTTCTCTTCATCCTCCTGCGGCTTTACGCCCAGAAGCTTGAAGCCGCCGAAGCCGCTCATCTGATAGGTCTCACCGTCGGATCCGGTGAATTCCGGAAGCTTCGCGCATGCATAATTGTCTCCGAAGAGATCCTGCGCCGCGCCGCTGTCCCAGGTACCGTCCACGATGGCGCCGACATTAGTTCCCTCTCCGACGGCCGAGCCGTTCTGGAAAGCCGGAGAGCTCTTTAATTCGATCATTTCCTTAAACGCCACAAGGCCCTGATCCGATGCATAGCTGGCATTGCATGCGGTAAACGCACCGCTGTCATCTGTCTCATACGTCAGCTCGGCGCCGGTAGCGAAGAAGAAAGCGGTCTGATACCAGCCCGAATTGATCTCCATGTAGAAATTCTTTCCGGCCGCTTCGCAGTCCGCAAGGATCTGCTCCAGAGAGGAGGGATCCGTCACAACGCTCTTGTCATAATACAGAAAATATCCGTTATCCGATGTCAGCGGATACGCATAAAGAATATCACCGACCGTCGCCGCTCCGACCGCACCGGCATCATTTTCCGACTCCACTGCCTCGACATTGTCCGGGGCAACCTCTTCCAGCGCGCCGGCAGTGACCAGTCGCGCGATCTGATCCTGGGCAAATACAAAGATATCTGCGCCGGCTTCCACATCCGTAATCATATTTCCGGCGGCGTCTCCTTCGCCGACGGCCTCCACCAGATAGTCATATCCGGCAAAATCCGGATTTGCTTCCTTAAACGCGGCAATCTGATCCTCGGTAAAACTTACCACATTGTCCGCTACCCAGACTTTGATTTCGTCTGCGCCTGCGTTCATGCCAAATGCCATCACGGCCGCGGCGCCTGCCGCCAGTGCTCCCAATACCTGTTTTTTCATAGTCATCCTCCTGTTTTTCCTGTACCGGTTACTTTGCGGTCCACAGCGGTCAGACCGCTGCCAGACTTCAATCGATTAGTACTCACATCCCATATTCTATCATTCTATACAAAGAAGGTCAACAATTTGTTGTATCGTGTATTGGTTTTTCACAACAAATCACAAAATCTATTGTCAAGTTTCCTTCGGGACATTATAGTATATTTGCAATATGAAAGGATGTATTTCGCAATTAGAAAGGCTGTACGTAACAGAGTGGTAAGCAACCATGGCAATGCATTTTCAGAAAAAACTGCCGATCCCGCAGGAGATCAAATCCCAGATCTCCGTTTCCAATGATGTCAAGCGCATCAAAATCCGTCGGGATGTACAAATCAAAAACGTTTTTACCGGTGAAGACAACCGGTTCCTTCTGATCATCGGACCCTGTTCCGCGGACAATCAGGATTCTGTCCTCGATTATGTACACAGGCTCGCCGCTGTTCAGGACAAAGTCGGTGACCGTCTCCTGATCATCCCCCGGATCTATACCAACAAACCCAGAACGACCGGACAGGGATATAAAGGCATGCTGCATCAGCCAGATCCGGAAAAAAAGCCGGACCTGCTCAATGGCATCATTGCGATCCGCCAGCTTCATATCCGGGTCATTGAGGAAACCGGTCTGACCTCGGCGGACGAAATGCTCTATCCGGAGAACTATCGTTATCTTGACGACCTGCTCTCCTACGTCGCGATCGGGGCCCGTTCCGTGGAAGATCAGCAGCACCGGATGACTGTCAGCGGCATGGATGTCCCGGCAGGGATGAAAAATCCGACCAGCGGAGATCTTTCGGTCATGTTCAACTCCGTCCAGGCAGCCCAGAGCCGGCACAATTTTCTGTATCGCGGCTGGGATGTCACCACCGACGGCAATGAACTGGCCCATGTGATTCTGCGCGGCGCCGTCAACAAGCACGGAAACTGCATCCCGAACTATCACTATGAGGATCTGATGTTTCTGCTTGAAATGTACGGAAAACGGGGGCTGAAAAATCCCGCTGCCATCATCGACACAAACCATTCCAACTCAAATAAACAGCACCGCGAGCAGATCCGGATCAGTGAGGAAGTCATGCACAGCCGGAAATGCAATGCCGAGATCCGCGAGATGGTCAAAGGCCTGATGATCGAGAGCTATATTGTGGAAGGCGCACAGAAAATCGGAAATGAGCCGCATGTTTACGGGCAGTCCATTACGGACCCCTGCCTCGGATGGGAAGATACGGAAAAGCTGATCTACTCCATTTACAAAGATACCGTGGCATAAAAGAAAAAAGGAGCTGAAAAATGAAACTGATTTATCCTGCCATTATCCGCCCTCTGGAAAACGGCCGTTATGAAGCACGCTATCCGGATCTGGAAGGCTGCAGCGCCGTCGGCGACACCATTGACGACTGTCTGGAGGAGGCAAACGCCGCCGCTCTGGCGTGGATCGACATTGAACTCAATGAATTTGACGGTACACTTCCACCGGTCTCCGATGCAGCCGATCTGCTTCTCGCCCCCGGAGAATTTGTCCGCATCATGAGTCTGACCTACCGTCTCACCGACGGCTGGGATGAGTGAGCCGAGAAAGAATCCTCCGGGCCCTCCCGTTTCATCGCAAACCCGAACTTCTGCGCATCCTGGATGCGTATGATTCGGAATGGTCTGCCTGTGAAACGGGAGGGCCCGATTCGTTTTCACTGTTTCTGTCGTTTCCGCGAATATTCGGATCTGCATCCGGCAGGTCCGAAAGCGGACGAACGGTCCTTATGAGCAATAAAAAAGCGCGAGACGGGATTCGAACCCGCGACCCTCGCCTTGGCAAGGCGATACTCCACCACTGAGCCACTCGCGCAAATCATTCGTCCGGAGGAAACGCTTTGTTTTCCCACCATTTCCTTCAGCGGACAAATGATAATATACTACAAACAAACCGGCCTGTCAACAGTTTTCTTAAAGTCAATCAGAGGACGGTTCCGCCGCCGCATTGCTCTCGAGGAACGCGGTCAGCTCATCTACGCCGGCTTCCTCCCGGGCTTTCCTTTCTTCCTCTTTGATACGTTCGGCCTCT
Source organism: uncultured Lachnospiraceae bacterium (assembly GCA_902767335.1). Taxonomy (GTDB): domain Bacteria; phylum Bacillota; class Clostridia; order Lachnospirales; family Lachnospiraceae; genus Merdiplasma. Next base: position 6,374 of record CACXHD010000084.1, on the reverse strand, counting down.
TCCTCCGCTTCCCGGCGGCAATCCTCCCGAACCTGCATCACATCGTCGAGGAACGCTTCCCATTTGTCCGGATGATCGACAAAGTATTTCGGACAGTCCTTCCCGGTGACATCATAGTGGCGGATGATCTGATCTCTGCCCAGACCATAGTATTCGCTCAGATAGGCCGTCAGATTCACCAGGGACTGATAGGTCTTTTCTGTCAGCCGTCCGGTTTTGTCCAGATGACAGTTTTCAATGGAGATGGAATAGCTGTTGGCACTGTTCGAGGCATAAGCTACTTCATCGTCCGGTACGCAGTGGATAATCTCTCCTTCAATCCCGACGATGTAATTGGCACTCATGGACACATTCTGAAGATCTTTCAGACTTTCAAAATAGTCATGATTTTCCTGTGCCGTCGTCTTCGGATTCGCGAGATAATGGATGACAATATAGTCAAGGCTTTCAATTTTCTTTCCGGGTCTGGACCATTCGTTCACCGTGAGAAGCTGTTCATCGACTTCAGGCTTCGGAACACAGCAGGTCTCTTCCTCTGTCTCTTCCGTTTCCTCGATATAGTCGATCCGGACCGTCTCCTCCACCAGAGGATCCGGGTTTCCTTTTCCGTCGTCCAGCACAAAGATGACAACAGCCAGACCTGCCATTACAAGCAGAATCTCAAGAAAAATGATCCAGATCAGAGCGTGTGTACTTTTTTTCTTCCGATCTTTTCTTCCCATATCCTGATTTTCAAATATATGAGGAAACACGGATGAAATCCGTGTTTCCCCAGCAGCATGGTTCAGTCAGCATCCGTACTGTAGTTCGGCGCTTCCTTCGTAATCTGAATGTCATGCGGATGCGATTCCTTCAGGGATGCAGCAGAAATCTTGACGAATCTGCCGTTCTCCTTCAGATCTTCGATCGTGGGCGTTCCGCAGTATCCCATGCCGGAACGAAGTCCGCCGATCAGCTGGAACACCGTATCCTCAACGCTTCCCTTGAATGCGACACGGCCTTCTACGCCTTCCGGAACCAGTTTCTTCGCGTTCGTCTGGAAATAGCGGTCGCGGCTTCCTTTTTCCATCGCGGCAATGGAGCCCATGCCTCTGTAAACCTTGTATTTGCGGCCCTGGAATAATTCAAACGTTCCCGGGCTCTCCTCGCAGCCCGCAAACATGCTTCCCATCATGCAGACGCTGGCACCGGCGGCAATCGCCTTGGTGATATCGCCGGAATACTTGATGCCGCCGTCGGCGATAATCGGAATCCCATACTCTTTTGCGACTGCGTAGCAGTCCATGACAGCGGTAATCTGCGGCACGCCGATCCCTGCCACGACACGCGTCGTGCAGATTGAACCCGGTCCGATGCCGACTTTGATCGTGTCAGCGCCGGCCTCAATCAGGGCCTTTGTCGCTTCCCCGGTCGCAACATTCCCTGCGATAATGGGAAGATCCGGGTATGCTTCGCGAATCATCTTCACGCAGCGAAGCACGTTTGCGGAATGGCCATGGGCCGAATCGAGGACAACGACGTCGACATGGGCAGCGACAAGGGCTTCCACCCGCTCCAGCACATTTGCCGTGATGCCGATTGCCGCGCCGCAGAGAAGTCTCCCCTGCGAATCCTTTGCGGAGAGCGGATACTTGATCTGCTTCTCGATATCCTTGATCGTCACAAGCCCTTTCAGGTGGAACGAATCGTCCACAATCGGGAGCTTTTCTTTTCTGGCGGCCCCGAGAATTTTCTTCGCCTCTTCCAGTGTGATCCCCACCGGCGCAGTGATCAGATTCTCCGTGGTCATGCATTCTTTGATTTTTCTGGAATAATCTTCCTCAAACAGAAGGTCCCGGTTCGTGACAATTCCTACCAGCTTTCCGTTTTCTTCTGTAATCGGCACGCCGGAGATCCGGTATTTTCCCATCAGGGCATCTGCTTCTGCCAGCGTATTGTCCGGCGAAAGATGGAAGGGATCCGTTATGACGCCATTCTCCGAGCGTTTTACCTTGTCAACTTCATCTGCCTGTTCTTCGATTGACATATTCTTGTGAATGATGCCGATCCCGCCCTGTCTGGCCATCGCGATTGCCATGCGGTGTTCCGTGACGGTATCCATGCCTGCACTCATCAGAGGGATATTCAGACGGATGTCTTTCGTGAGATTCGTGGAAATGTCTACTTCGTTCGGAATAACCTGGGAATACGCAGGTACCAGCAGCACATCGTCAAAAGTGATTCCTTCGCCAACAATTTTGCCCATATAGATAGACCTCCAAGGTTGAAAAAAGATATCGAAACATATCTTTGGGGTTAATGTTATACACTCTAGCAAATTCGAAAAATCCTGTCAATACCTTGATAAATCATCCCGGCTCCGGACAATGATAATATATGTACCGTTTTTGCATTTTTTCAGCAGCGAAACCATCATATCATTCTCCAGGCTGACACATCCTCCGGTATACCAGTGATCCGTACTCTTACAGTGGACAAAGATTGCCGAACCTTTTCCGTACACGGTCGGATTGATATTATATCCGATCGCCATCGCATATTTATACTGATAGTAATCGATCAGATGCTCCCCGCTGACTGCGGTAGTGCTCTCAACCCAGGTGTTATAAGTGGCCCGCTCGCCGGACCAGTAGGAATTGGCCGTGATATTCTTCCAGGTCATGGACGTTCCCGGATTGGCTGCGGTTCCGAACGCATGCAGAATCGGAAAAGAACCGATCGGCGTCGTCATATCTCCCTCAATATGATTCTCCGAAAGGCCGCTCTTTCCATATCCGCAGTAGGCTTTCAGCTTCTGGCGCCAGGATCCTTTGGAATTCTTCTGCCACAGCGTGAGTTCATGATCAACGACAACGATGATCTGATTCGTTTTCCGGGCGGTCTGTGTCGCCCCTACCAGCCTGCGGAAAACATTCTTGTCAACAACCTCAAAGGCATTGTCCGCCACAGTCTCTTTTGCCTTTTCCAGGTTGGGATAACCGTTCTTTACATAGTATTCAAGGACCGCCGTATCATTGTATCCGTATTTTTTCTTAATCTCCGGATGCTGCTTCAGGTACCAGGTGTAGTCATAAACCTTCGCATAACTGACGCCGCCGTACTTTACGGCAGGGCTTTTGATTGTCTTGACGCCCGTCGCGGCCGCACGGTATTTCGCATATTTGTATCCCGTATTCTGATAATGGAGGTAATATTTCCGGTAATTGTTTCCGAACTTTTTCCGAAGGGCCGGGCATCCGTATGCATATGAGCGCAGCTGGAAAGATTTGATGCCTCTTCTTCCCTTCTTGATTCCGACGGTCACAAAATGCTTCAGCACTTTTTTCTTGCTCTTTCCCACCGTGCGTATCACCGAAGGATATTTTTTCGTATAATAATAGTAATCATACACCCGGGAATAGTCCTGTCCTTTATATACTGTGACAAAGGACTTGCCTGCAGTAGTTTTCTTCGCTTCCGTGGATGCTTCATTTTCTGCAAACGCCGCATTTCCTGAAAACAGCAGGCCAAGAACGGCTGCGGCAAACAGCAGGATCCGCCTGCTTCGCATCGTCTGTGCTCTCATATCCAGATCCTTTCAAATTCGATATCATGACGGGCGAAAAAGGCCCTCAAAAAAACGCTCAGCCGGAAGTACCGGAAGCAGAAACAAAAAAGCAGTCTGCCTTTTCCTAATCCAGGAAAACCTTGCGCGGAGCAATTCTGCGAAGGTCATTCACCAGTGAAGAATCGTCCAGCTCCAGCAGGACCATCTCTTCCCCTTTATCCGCGCTGTAAACGCCGGCCCAGACGGAACGGTTTTCTTCACCGGAGGTAAAGTCCCGAACGGTAAGGCCGTTTTTATTTTTCCAGGAGTCCAGCTGGTGGGACCGGTACGGGGCAAAAATCTCCAGATTGTCCGCATCATAGGAGGCAGCCCGTTTGCGTTTCTGCATATTGTAGATCACATCAATGTCGAAATCCCCATTGACATACAGATACTCATACTCCTGTTCCAGACGCCCGGAGACAAAATAGGAACCAACCCCTGCAGCTGCCGCGCCGATGATCAGCGGCCACGCAATCATCAGTCCCGCGACGGCCAGAACAGCCGTTGCCGCGATCAGCAGTATCCTGAGTATATTCATCACAGGCGTTTTCTTTCGTTTCACCAGTATTTCCCTGTAAAGATCACTCATGGTTATCCCCTCCCTCTTCACTCTTACAGATTCGATTTTGATCACCGCGTCAGTTCCATCAGCGGAATAATTTATTATATCATAAAAATTCCGCTGTGACATAAAAAAGGGAACAGGATTTTTGTATGGGTTTTCCAGACAAAAAACTGCCGCATTAAGGATTTCCCTAATGCAGCAGTTCCTCTGTCATAATCCTTTCGGAATTATATCGTTCCTAATTCTGCCGGAATTATATCGTTTATAATCCTGCCGGCATTACATCATTCCCATGCCGCCGGCACCGCCTGCGGGCATTGCCGGAGTTTCTTCCTTGATGTTGCCGACCACAGACTCGGTGGTAAGCAGGGAAGAAGCAACGCTTGTGGCATTCTGCAGAGCAGAACGGGATACCTTCGCCGGATCAAGGATGCCGGCTTTCACCATATCCACATACTCTTCCTTGTATGCGTCAAAACCGATCCCCTGCTCGGATTCTTTCACTTTGTTGACAATGACAGCACCTTCAAGGCCGGCATTGTTTGCAATATGGAACAGCGGAGCTTCCAGTGCTTTCAGAATGATCGCGCCGCCGGTCTTCTCATCGCCTTCCAGCATGTCAACCAGTTTCGCAACGCTCTTGGATGCATGGATGTAAGCGGATCCGCCGCCTGCGATGATGCCTTCCTCAACCGCAGCGCGGGTAGCGTTCAGAGCATCTTCCATACGAAGCTTTGCTTCCTTCATTTCCGTCTCGGTCGCAGCACCGACGCGGATCACGGCAACGCCGCCTGCCAGCTTGGCAAGACGTTCCTGCAGTTTTTCTCTGTCAAAGTCTGACTTGGTCTCTTCGATCATCGCTTTGATCTGTGCAACACGGTCAGCGATTTCTTTCTTGTCGCCAAGTCCGTCGACGATAACGGTGTTTTCCTTCTGAACCTTGACGGATTTCGCACGGCCCAGCATATCCAGCGTCGCATCCTTCAGTTCCAGGCCGACTTCCTCGGAAATCACCTGGCCGCCGGTCAGGATCGCGATATCCTTCAGCATTTCTTTTCTTCTGTCGCCGTAGCCCTGTGCCTTGACGCCGACAACCTGGAAGGTTCCGCGCAGTTTGTTGACGATCAGCGTGGTCAGAGCTTCGCCTTCAATATCCTCGGCGATGATGAGCAGCTTGCGTCCGGACTGGACAATCTGTTCCAGCAGCGGAAGGACTTCCTGGATATTGCTGATCTTCTTGTCTGTGATCAGGATCATCGGATCATCCAGAACCGCTTCCATCTTTTCCATATCGGTTGCCATGTAAGCAGAGATATAGCCGCGGTCAAACTGCATGCCTTCGACCAGATCCAGCTCGGTCTGCATGGTCTTGGATTCTTCGATGGTGATGACGCCGTCTCTGGAAACCTTTTCCATAGCATCCGCAATCATCTCACCGACCTGATCATCGCTGGAGGAAACCGCTGCAACTCTGGCAATCTGATCCTTGCTGCTGACCTTGAAGCTCATGGACTTGATCGCTTCAACAGCCGCATCGGTTGCCTTCTTCATGCCCTTGCGAAGCACGATGGGATTTGCGCCGGCTGCGATGTTTTTGATGCCTTCATGGATCATTGCCTGGGCAAGAACCGTAGCGGTCGTCGTACCGTCGCCTGCGACATCGTTGGTCTTGGAAGCCACTTCGCGGATCAGCTGCGCGCCCATATTTTCAAAAGCATCTTCCAGCTCGATCTCTTTTGCGATCGTCACACCGTCATTGGTGATCATCGGAGCACCGTACTGCTTGTCAAGAACAACGTTTCTGCCTTTCGGTCCAAGGGTTACGCGAACCGTATCCGCAAGTTTATTTACACCTGTCTCCAGAGCGGCTCTGGCTTCTGCACCGTATTTAATCTCTTTTGCCATCTTGTTTTCATCCTCCTATTGCAATTACTGCTCAACAACCGCCAGAATATCATTCTGTCTGACGATGATGTATTCTTCTCCGTCCAGCTTCACTTCATTCCCTGAATATTTGGAATAAATGACCTTGTCACCGGGCTTGACCTGCATCACGATTTCTTTTCCGTCAACGACTCCGCCGGGACCTACTGCGATCACTTCCGCTTCCTGCGGCTTTTCCTGTGCTTTTGCTGCCAGAATAATACCGGATTTGGTGGTCTCTTCAGCTTCCAGCTGCTTCAGGACAACTCTGTCACTCAACGGTACTAACTTCATTAT
>CACXHD010000083.1 GCA_902767335.1 uncultured Lachnospiraceae bacterium | reverse complement strand
GTCTGGGATATATCGAGAATATTGATATTGTTGTCAGCCAGGCAGGTGCATATCTTTGCGATGATCCCGACCGAATCATGTCCGAGCACGGTAATAATTGTCTTCTTCACTGCGGTTTTCTCCTTCCTGTCCCTATAGTTGAAAGCGCTGCGTCGGATGATCCCTGGAAGCGACCAGCACCGGAAAATCATCCGCTTTGTAAGGATTGTCCCCCATGGCAATCTCGCTGATCACCGTCGCGTAGGCCAGCGCCTCATAATTATTCTCCTTGCTCAGATGTCCGAGGAGAATGGTCTTCATATTGTCATGAAGGATATCACAGAGGAGCTTGCCGGCCACTTCGTTCGACAAATGGCCTTTTTCCCCGAGAATCCTCCGCTTCAGCGGGTACGGATAGGGACCGACCTGCAGCATATTGACGTCATGATTGGATTCCAGCAGAATCCCGTCCAGTCCGGTCAGGTTCTGTACTATATAATCGTCATAACAGCCCATGTCGGTTGCGACGGCAAAGCTTTTGCCCTGACTGCTCATCCGGTATCCCACCGGCTCGGCGGCATCGTGGCAGATCCGGAACGGACGGATCGAAAGATCCTTGATGCAGAAGGTCTCATCCGGCCGCACCTCGTGAAACAGGCTAAAGTCCAGTTTCCCCAGGGAAGAACAGCATGTGATCGCCCGAAGGGTTCCGCCGGTGGCATAGATCGGAATATGATACTTCCGGGAAAGTACGCCGAGGCTTCGGATATGATCGATATGTTCATGGGTGACGAGAATGGCATCCACCTCTTCCATCTTCCGGTCCTGGGCGTTGACGCCCTCCGCGATCCGTTTTCCGGTGATCCCGGCGTCTACCAGCACCGTTGTCTGTCCGGTGGATGTAAATGTACAATTGCCGCTGCTGCCGCTGGCAATACTGCAAAATTCCATGTGTCAGAGTACCTCTTTTCTGCTGTTCTGTTTCATAAAGACGCGTCTTCCGGCCGTCTGTGCGTCTGCACAGGAATGTTTTCTTCCCTGTCGGAAAGGGCTCGGAGCTTCTTTTCGGTCTGACAATACGTGCCGTAAAGGGCCCGGCGAGCCTCCTCTGTCTGGCAGTATCTACCGTAAAGAGCCCGGAGCGCCTCCTCAATCTGGCGGTATGTATTCTCAAGATCCGGACTGCTGTTGTCAATCACCCGGTCGCAGTGTTCACGGAAGAAGGAATCCGCCGCCTGCGACGACAGAATCCGGTCGATATGTTCGTCCGTATAGCCCCGGGAAGCCTTCAGCCGTTCCCGGCGCACCGCTTCATCCGCATAAATATACCATATTTCATTGCAGACGGATTCATATCCGCCCTGCACCAGCAGGGCCGACTCCACCACCGCAGCCACATCTCTTTGTTTTGCGTCCCGGATACGCTCCTCCACCGCCGCAAAAACCGCCGGATGTACGATCCGGTTGACCTCCTCCAGCAGCGCGGGATCCCCGAACAGAAGAGCAGCCAGCTTTTTCCGGTCAAATCCGTCCGGGCCGAAACAGTCCCGGCCCTGCAGCAGGCGGCACATCGGCTCATAACAGGCGCCGCCTTTTTCCTGAAGCTCCCGACCAATCCGGTCGCATTCGATGATTTCGGCGCCCCAGTGTTCCTGCAGATACGAAAGGACCGTGCTCTTCCCGCTTCCGACGCCCCCCGTGATCCCGATCACGGCAAAAGGCAATCTGTTATTTTGCGTCATACCAGCTCCATTGGCATGGAGAAAATCGCTCCTTCGGGCAAAAGGCAATTCGTTATTTTGCATCATACCAGCTCCCCGCCGCATGCATGTCAATTTCAAGGGCCACCTTCAGATGCGCGGCACCCATCATTTCCTCCCGGAGAATCTGCATGGCCTTTTCCTGTTCCTCCGGTTTCACTTCCACCAGCAGTTCATCATGGATCTGCAGCAAAAGGGCTGCGCTGCTGCATTCTTCTTTCAGCCGCCGGTCCACGCGGATCATCGCAATCTTGATGATATCCGCCGCCGTCCCCTGGATCGGGGCATTCATTGCTACCCGCTCCCCGAAGGAACGGCGCATGAAATTGGCGTCATGCAGTTCCGGCACCGGTCTGCGCCGGCCGAACAGCGTGACGGAGTATCCCTTTTCTTTTGCGGAGGATACCGCTCCGTCCAGAAATTCCTTGATGCCCGGATAGGTCACAAAGTACTGGCGGATGTATTCCTCCGCCTCTTTTCTGGATATGCTCAGGTCCTGGCTCAGTCCGAAGGAACTGATGCCATATACAATCCCGAAATTCACGGCCTTGGCGTTTCTGCGCTCCAGTGCCGTCACCTGATCCAGCGGAATATGAAATACCTGGGACGCCGTGATGGCATGGATATCCTGGGCCTGGGCATAGGCTTCGATCAGCCGTTCGTCTCCGGACATGTGCGCAAGCACACGAAGCTCGATCTGTGAATAGTCCGCGTCCACAAACACATATCCGTCCTTTGGGACAAAGACTTTGCGCAGTTCTCTTCCCAGCTGTGTGCGCACGGGAATATTCTGCAGGTTCGGATCGGTGCTGCTGATGCGCCCGGTTGCCGTGATGGTCTGGTTAAAGCGGCCGTGAATTCTTCCGTCTTCCCGGATGAATGCGGACAGCCCATCCGCATAGGTGGATTTCAGCTTAGTCAGCTGCCGGTATTCCAGGATATCCGCCACAATCGGATATTCCGCCGAAAGCTTGTCCAGCACGTCCGCCGATGTGGAATAGCCGGTCTTTGTCTTCTTTCCGTAGGGCATCTGCATCTTTTCGAACAAAATCACGCCCAGCTGTTTCGGAGAATTGATGTTGAACTGTTCCCCCGCCTGCTCCCAGATGGACGCTTCCAGTTCGGCAATTCTTCCGGTCAGACGTTCTCCGTAGGAAATCAGTTCCTCACCGCGGACGGCGATACCGGCCTTCTGCATGCCGTAGAGTGTGAACAGCAGCGGCATTTCCATTTCATCCATCAGCCGGTCCATCTCCGTCTCTTCGAGCTTCCGGCGGATGCCCGGCACACTTGCGGCTGCGGAAGCCGCCTCATATCCGGCACACATGGCCGCCTTTTCCAAGGCAGCCGGGTCCTGCAGGCCTGCTCCGCCTTTTCGCTTTCCGGCCAGTTCCACTTCCGACGGATAGGTCAGATTCGCATAAGTCAGCGCAATCTCATCATAGGTATAAGAACCCTTCAGCGGATTCAGCAGATATGCGCCGAGGGAGATATCGTAAAAACAGTTCTCCGGCTTTCCGAAGAAACCGTCCTCGTCCAGAAAATACAGCTGTTCTTTCAAGCCGAGCGCGCTGACACAGGGCGCCGCCGCCACGGCCGTCTTCACAAGCTCCCGGATCCGGTCCCTTTTAAGCCCGGCTCCCTCGATCAGGCACCAGGCATCGGTCACCTTCCCGTCCGAAGAGGGGCTCAGCGCGTAGAACTGTCCTCCTTCTGTTTCCTGCGGAAGGCTGATCCCGAGGATCCGGCAGCTTTCGGCATATTTCAGAATTCCCTCTTTCTCCTGTTCCAGTTCCGTCTCCGTACGGACCAGGCGGATCCGCAGAACAGTACCCCTGCTTTCTTTCCCCTCAAAGCGGCTCAGCAGATTGCGCAGCTCCAGCCTCCGGCAGACCGCCAGAGCTTCCGGCGTAAACAGATCTGTGACCCGTGCACTCTCCAGGTCCATCTCAATCGGGCTTTCCCGGTTGATCGTCGCCAGGGTTTTCGACAGCTGTGCCAGATCATAGTGTTCCGTCAGGGATGTCCTGGCGCGGTTCGGCGTTACCTCGTCCGCATGCGCATAGGCATTTTCAATGCTGCCGAACTGCGCGATGATTTTCTGGGCAGTCTTCTCTCCGACGCCCGGAATCCCGGGAATATTATCCGAAGCATCGCCCATCAGCGCCTTGAGGTCGATGATCTGGGCCGGTGTCACCTGATACCGGTCGATGACATCCTGGGTATGATAATCTTCGACTTCCGTCTTCCCCTGTTTCGTCTTCGGGATTCGCACACAGACCTTGTCCGAGGCCAGCTGAAGCAGGTCCCGGTCTCCGGAGAGAATCGTCACGTCCAGGCCGGCTTCCTGGGCCTGCCTGGAAATCGTTCCGATCAGGTCATCCGCCTCATATCCCTCCATCATCAGGAGCTGGACCCCCATGGCGCGGAGCATCTCCTTCATCACCGGAACCTGCTCCTTCAGCTCCTCCGGCATTCCTTTCCGGGTTCCCTTGTAGGCATCGTATAGTTTATGCCGGAAGGTGGGAGCGCTCAGGTCAAATGCCACAGCCAGATACTGGGCCTGTTCCTCGTCCATCACATGAAAAAGGATATTCAGAAAACCGTAGACGGCGTTCGTATGCAGTCCCTCGCTGTTTGTCAGCGGCGGAATCCCGTAAAATGCACGGTTTAAAATGCTATGGCCGTCAATCAGCAGCAGTTTTTCGCTCATGTGTCCTGTTCTCCTTATGGATTTGTTCAGTGTTTCCTTAGAAACTGTCCCCGGCATCGCTGCTGTTGGTATCGATCTCTTCCCGGGGAGTTTCACTCTCTGTCTCAGCCAGCTCCTGCCGGTTCCATGTCATGATCCGGCTGATCCGGGAGACCAGACGTTCGTCATCCGAACCCCAGGGTGCGGGAACGACCCCGGTAATTTCCAGAACGACATACAGAAGGACTGCCGCCAGAATACCGGACAGAACATACCGCAGCGCTTTCACGCTCCGTTTCAGAGCAAGATGTCTGCGGCCGTCCTGGATCAGGGCATCCGTCATCTCCTCAAACCCGCTGTACTCCGGCAGGGCAGTTCTGTTTCCGGGCTCTTCGTCCTCTTCCAGCGCGGCTTCGATCCCGCAGTACAGGTCCAGTTCTTCCCGGCAGGCGCTGCAGTGCTCCACGTGATCCAGGAAGTCCTTCAATTCCCCGTCTGTCAGCGTATGATCCAGAAAAGCCCGTATTCTTCTCTGCGTCTCAAGACAATTCATAAAACCATTTCACTTTCCATCTTTTCGGGCCGCACCTGCGCGGTGCCGTCCGATCCGTTCCAGCACACGCTGTGTACTGTGTCCGTCGCAGGAACTCATATATTTTTCCAGGAAGATTTTCCGTTTTCTCTCATATCCGGCAGCATCCGACGGCGCGTAAAAAGCAGCGTTTCCTTCGCATGCGTCCCGTATGCATTGCGCCAGATCCGTCTCCTGGTAAACCATGTGCGCGGGAATCTCCTGTATATCCAGATAGAAACCCCGTTTCCTCCGGTATTCCTCCAGGTCCGGCACATACAGAATCAGCGGGCGGTCCATCAGAAGATACTCAAACAGCAGGGAGGAATAGTCCGTCACCAGTACATCTGCCGCAGGATACAGCATTTCCGCCCCGAACGGAGCCAGAAACGGCTGCACGTCTCCGGATATTTTTTTCATATGGGGATGCGGGCACAGAAAAATCTGATAATCGTCTCCCAGCATCCCGGCCAGTTTCCGCGGGTCCGGCGCCCCCAGGAGCGGATCCCGGGCGGATCCCCGGAACGTTGGTGCCAGCAGGACCACTTTCTTACTCTGCGCCTGCGGACAGACAGAAAACAGCCGGGCGCGCATCTCCTCTCTCCATGCCGGGTCAAACAGACGGTCCGTCCGGCAGATCCCTGTGCTCACGACGGCCTTTTGCGGCAGGCGCATCGCGCTGGCAAAGGGCTGCACGCAGGCCGGGGAAGATACGGTCACCATCCTCGTATTGCGGAACACATGGCCGTGATAGGAAGGCGGAATATCGTCCGGCGTATCGTAGCCGAATTTTTTAAATGCGCCGCAGGCATGCCACAGCTGCACCACCAGGGTTTCTTTTTTGCACCGGCAGGATGCCGCGGGCAGAAAATTGTCGCACAGAACCACCGTCTGCGTCCCTGCGTACAGACGCATGAACTTCAGCATGGCGCGAAGCACCTTCCCGAAGGAGGATCGCTGGTAGTCGAGGTAAAGCTCTGTAATCTGATACTCGCCGGTTTCTTTCATCGCCTGATACAGGGCTTCCATGTTCTCCGGGCGCTCATCATGATGTGCATCCGCAAAAAGGACGGATCCGTCCTTCACCTTTCCCGGTGCATACAGCCGATACACGGCCGGAAGCAGAACATTCTGAGAAACCATCTTCAACAGCTGCCGCAGTCCTGTCATTGTCTGTCTCCTGCCCGTTTGCGTCTTTGTCTGAGTTCTTCCTTCCCAAAGACCATCTCCAGGATTCTCCGGGTCGCATGTCCGTCACAGGCACTCATAAACCGTTCCCGGAACTCATCCACCACCTGCGGATCAAAGCGCTCGTCCACATGGGCAATCCAGTCCGCAAGCTCCTCGTTCGTGCGCAGCACAGGTCCCGGGGTCAGGTCATCGTAGTTATAATAAAAGCCTCTCCAGTCGAAATAATCTTCCAGATCATAAGCGAAGAAAAGCATCGGCCGCCGGAACAGGGAATACTCGTAAATCAGCGAAGAATAATCCGAAATACAAATGTCGCTCACACAGAGCAGCTCTTCAATCGTCATCGCTTCGGTCGCGTCAAAGACAAAGCTGTCCTTCAGATCCTCCGGAAGGGCCGGACGCTGCCTGACATAGGGATGATGCTTTGTCAGCAGCACATAGTCTTCCTTCAATGTCTCCGCCAGCACCGCCGGGTCGAACGCGGTCGCCGTCTCCGCCGCCGAGACTCTTCCGCGGAAGGTCGGGGCAAAAAGAATCACCTTTTTCCCTTCCGCCGCAGGGAACAGCTCGTACAGATGCTCCTTCGCGCGGCGGATAAACCGTTCCGAATAAAAAATATCCGTTCTGCTCACGCCCACCGGCCGGATGATGTCCTCGTGTCCCTTGAGATCCATCGCCTCTGCGTATGCCCAGACCACCTCGGGGCTGCTTACCGTCACATAGTCCAGGTTGCGGTAGAAGGGATGTCTCCGGGTATCCTCGGCATTCAGGCCGAAAATGGAATCGGCCGTACTCAGTCCAAATCGTTTAAACGCGCCGCAGGCATGCCAGAGCTGGATCACCTTCGTCTCGGGGCGCTTGTCGATACAACTGATCACATTGCTTGCATCATTCAGGAAAATGTATTTTGCCGTTGCCGCATCCCGGAGCAGTTTTTTGCAACGCCGGATATAGTCTCTCCTGGACCCGCCGATCTCGTTGAGGTAATGTACATGGATATCGAAATCGTAATGCTTTTTCAGCTCATGAAAAATCAGCTGATAGCTGCTGCTCAGCCGATTGATCCGGTCCTCCACGAAAATTACCTTGCGCTCGTCCACCGGTTCATTCACTTTGCTGTTGTACGCTGCAGGCAGTACTTTGTTGAACAGATGATCCTTGGCTGCCATATGCGCCGTATGCCGGACGGCACGCATGGTCGGCGTCGTCATCACCCCCCAGTAGAGGTCATTGACATGTGCTTTTTTTAAGACATCCTTTACTTTACCCATAAATCCACCTCGGTAAAAACTGCATCGGGACCTTTGCCTTTATATTTCCTATAAGAACAGGGATATTCATAAAAATGATCCATGTGATAAAAAAACCCTTGAAAGCTCAAGGGTTGAAATGCCGGTGACGAGACTCGAACTCGTACATAGTTACCTACGGCAGATTTTGAGTCTGCTGCGTCTGCCATTCCGCCACACCGGCCGGGTGTCACATCTGTATCCGAAGACCAGGCCGGGAAACCGCAGAGGAAGCAGAAATTCATCCGTGCTTTCCAAAATCATTTCCCGACCTGAAAAATATATCACATTAAGTCCGTCTTTGCAAGTTTGTTGTAAATATCAAAGCAGTCCAGGGTTGCGAAATAATCCAGCTCGGTCTCCGCCCTGCGGATCAGCTGCGTGCTTCCGTCCTCCCGGAGAAGAACCTCCGCGGAACGGAGCCGGCCGTTGTAATTGTATCCCATGGAATGGCCGTGGGCGCCGGTGTCATGAATCACAAGCAGATCCCCCGGTTCGATTTTCGGGAGCGCCCGGTCGATGGCAAATTTGTCATTGTTTTCGCAGAGGGAGCCCACGACATCGTACATATGGTCACAGGGAGCATTCTCTTTTCCGAGAACCGTAATATGGTGATAAGAACCATACATGGCCGGCCGCATCAGATTCGCCGCACATGCGTCGACGCCGATGTATTCCTTGTAAATATGCTTTTCGTGGATTGCCCTGGTGACAAGGCAGCCGTAGGGTGCCAGCATAAAGCGGCCCATTTCCGTATAAATCGCCACATCCCCCATTCCGGCCGGAATCAGGATGGACTCATACACCCGGCGTACGCCTTCTCCGATGACATGAATGTCATTTCCGGTCTGTTCCGGTAGATATGCGACGCCGACACCGCCGGACAGATTGATAAAACGGATATCCGCCCCGGTTTTGTCACGCAGCTCCACAGCGAGCCGGAACAGCTCCGCCGCCAGGACCGGGTAATAATCGTTGGTCACGGTATTGCTCGCAAGAAATGCGTGAATGCCGAACTCCTTTACGCCTTTTCGTTTCAGGATCCGGAACGCTTCGAAAAGCTGTTCCCTTGTCATCCCGTACTTGGCGTCGCCGGGGTTGTCCATAATACCGTTGCTGATCTCAAACGTACCGCCGGGATTGAAACGGCAGCTCATTTTTTCCGGCAGGCGGCCCAGCGTTTTTTCGAGAAACTCAATGTGGGTGATGTCATCCAGATTGATGATCGCGTTCATGGCTGCCGCTTTCTCATATTCCCCCGCAGGCGTCTCGTTCGACGAAAACATGACTTCCTCGCCGGTGATTCCCGCCGCTTCGGAGAGCATCAGCTCCGTCAAAGAGGAGCAGTCCATACCGCAGCCATACTCATGCAGGATCTGCATCAAAAAGGGATTGGGGGTTGCTTTCACCGCAAAATACTCCCGGAAGCCTTTGTTCCAGGCGAACGCTTCCTTCACCCTTCTGGCATTCTCCCGGATGCCCTTTTCATCGTAAAGATGAAACGGAGTGGGGTACTCCTGCGCAATCTTCTCTGCCTGTTCCTTTGAGATAAATGCCTTCTTTTCCATAAATTCTTTCCTGTACCTCTCCTATGGTTGTGTAAAGACTTCCGTGACCCTGTCTCTGGTGTCAATCAGATGGTTATATTCCAGAACAGCGTACTTATTCAGCAAATCGGAATAATCGCTGTTATCCTGGTCATAGGTATAATAGCTGCCCTCCGCATCCATGTAAGCCCTTCCGGACACCGCCGGAAGAATCTTCTGCAGGGAAAGGAGAAAACTCTGGTATCTTGTCAGCGGCAGGGATGCTGCTTCCAGGATGTCCGCCGCGAGGTAATTGACGCTGACCATGTTCCGGTCTTTCACCTCGAGGCCATAATTGTTCCATATGAAGTACGGAACCAGATAGGATTTCTGTGCCTCCGCAAGCGAGGCGTCCGGGTCATATCCTGTAATCCGCGCGATCACATTGGTAATATAGTCCGAAGGCTGGTGATCTCCGAACATGACAACGATGGTGGGCTCCCCTTTCTCCTCAAAATACCGGATCAGGTTTTCGAGCGCCTCATCTGTCTTTTTCAACAGCGTCAGATAGATCTCGGCGGCCCGTACCTGCGTGCTGCTCTGGCTGGCGCCTCCCAGCAGGATCTCTTCGCCGAAGCTACCCACATTTTTGCTGTAACCGCCATGATTCTGCATGGTTACCTCAAAAACGAACTGCGGCCGGTTATCTTCGCGGGTTTCAAAGACTTCCCGGATTTTCTCAAACGCGGTCTCATCGCTGATATAGCCCCGCAGCAGAGAGCGCCCGGCTTCGCTGGAAGTGAAATCATCCTTCGAAAGAAACGTACGGAAGCCCAGCTTGTCATAGACCTTGTCCCGGTCCCATCCGCTCGCGTAATACGGGTGAATCGCCGTCGTCGTATAGCCGAGTCCGGCAAGATAGGACGGCAGCGCAGGCACATTGTCATGGACGAACTGCTGGTAGGCGACACTGCCCTCCGGCAGGAACGCCACGGTATCCCCCGAAAGAAATTCATATTCGGTGTTTGCCGTATTTCCGCCCTTGACAGAAACCATCAGATTGCCGCCGGCATAGTCCTTCATGAGGCTCCGCATAAAGGGCATGTAGTCTTCGCTCACCGCAAAGCTGCCGAGCACTGCCAGATCCGAGAAGGCTTCATTCATGATGACCACAATATTCGGCTTTGTCGGGGAAACGTCTTCTTCTGCTTTCACATTCTCCAGCAGGGTCTGCATCTGCTCCTGCTGCCCGCCGCTCAGCGTATCTGCCGCAATCTTCTCTACGGTATCGGTCGAATAATTCTCCGGTTCCTCCACACGAATCAGGTGCAGGTCGCCGACAAATGCGGCAATAAATCCATTATTCCGGTACCGCACGGAGGGCGTAAAGAGAATGGTATCCATGGAAAGTGCCGTCTGTACTTCTTCTTTCTGAAGGAGATACCCGCCGCCGAACAAAAGCAGAGCGCACAGCAGAGCGGGGGCGATCCGTGCGGCCAGCGGCCGGATTTTCCAGGTGATTTTCCGCCCGATGGCCAGCATCAGCAGAAACGCGCTCCCGGAAATCACAAAATTCCAGGAAAGTTCATAAGAATAGTTGTTTGCCACCGAAAATGCGGTCCGTACGGAATAGAAATCCCAGGGCACGATCGGCGAGGAGCGGAAAGCAACAACAAAATAATTGATGCATCCCACCAGCCAGAACAGCAGCGTTGCCGCAAAATATCCAAGCCAGAAGCTTCCGCAAAGGAAAGCCAGCAGCAGATAGAAAAGCAGCGCAAATCCGGTGTTTACCAGGATCATCTGGGGATAAATCCGCAGCGGATTGAGCGTAAAAAACTGCAGCATCATCATTGCGGCAAAGGGAATGGCTGCCACGGCGGGAATATTGATGACCCATGCGGCCGCACCCTGCGGTCTCCGCATCAGGGAAATCACCACAGCCGCAAGTCCCATTGCCAGACAGATCAGGAAATACCTGACCTCCATCCCCGAATCGTTCACACAGCGAAACAACATAAACGCAAGCAGCGCAGCAGTCAGTCCTGCATGCACCCTGCCGGTTGTTTTCCTGCTCCAAATTCTGTTCATTCCGGTCCTTTCACATGTGTATGCGTAAACAAATGATCCTGACAGTATTCATACGCGCCCGCGCATTTCGAACAGTAACGGAACTCCAGCTGATCGGAATCCCGCTCTGTCCGCCCGCAGACGGCACACCGGTGCAGCGGCGCCCCGGCAGACCCGCCCGCCGGATTTCTCCCGGAGCCGGTGCTGCCCGGATGAATTTTGGGAGCTTTCCCGGCAAAACCGCCCGTTCTCTGGCCGGATCCGGCCCTGCCGCCCCGGGAATACCTGTATCCGCCCGATGTCCGGCCCCCGTTTCTGGTCAGAAGCCAGAAAATCAGGAAGTTCAGCAGGGACGTCAGGATCAGAACCCGCCCCGGCAGAGTACTCTGAATAAAGCTGTAGACAATCAGAACGCCGTAGAGCACGCCCATCCATTTCATTTTCACAGGAATGATGAAATAGAGAAGTACCGTCGCGTCCGGATAGCTCAGGGCAAAGGCCATGAAAATCGACATATTGATATAATATGTGGAAAAAACGGCATAGCCCATCTGGCTCATCGGAAATCCCTGTCCGTACTGGAACAGATACCAGCCGTATACAAGAAATGCTCCGATCACCGTAAACAGCATTCCCATGAAAAAGTACAGATTAAACAGGAATGCACCCCATTTCTGCTCCAGACCCCGTCCGATGGAGAAATAGAAAAAGAGCATGATCACTGTAAAAATATCCAGTCTGCCCGGCGGGACAATGATCCAGGTGATGATCCGCCAGACCTCTCCTCTGAGGATAAAGTACGGATCCAGCGTCAGATGTCCCAGCACACCGGGTGCGATCACGCTCAGGATATATCCGGCCGCATACAGTCCAATGATCACGGCCGGAAGGTCTCTGATTGCATATTTGCCGAAGCGGCGTTCAAGATTTCTGAGAAAATACATGACAATCCTTTCCTGAAACAGCCGGGCCGCCCGGCAGTATTTCTGCCGCGGCCGGCTTTTTTCTTTTCAGCAGGCTTGTTTCAGTATAATTCTTTGAAATATCATTGTCAAATCACAACTTCGCTTAATGGCATTTCCCATCACATCCTCGCTCAATGGCATTTCCTTTTTTGTCTCAGAATACGCAGTCCGCTCCAGGTACCCGCGGTCAGCGCCAGCAGCATCAGCAGTAGAAGCGCAGCCAGCGGTGCCGGATCTCCGGTGCCCGGGGATGCCGCAGTCCTGTTTCCGCCGGTAATCCCGGAGGCGTTTGTCCCGCTGCCGCTGCCGCCGCCGTTTCCTCCGGAAACCACGGTTGTTTTTTCTCTGGCCGGTTCGGTCTCCTTCTGCGGCGTACTCTTTTCCGTCTGTTTTTTCTCCGTCTCTTTTTGTGTCTTCTTTCCGCTTTCCTCCTTCTCTTTTTCCGTTTCCTTCGGCTTTGTCTCCGCCCGGTCCGGTTTCTCCTCCGTTTCCTTTGTTTTTCGTTCTTCCGGAGCGTCTTTCATCTCCACCATCTGGATTTCGCTGTCATCCTTCACCGTGAAGTGCACAGTCTCCGCGACCTGATATCCTTTCGGCGCCGTGATCTCGGTCAGCGTGTATTCCCCGGGAGCGAGGCGGTCGATCTCATGGGGCTTACGGTTGGTCGTCCACTTTTCCACAATCCGTCCACTGCTGTCGCGGATCTCAAGCACGGCTCCGGAAACCGGTTTTCCGTTTGTGATATCGCTCTTGGAAATCCGTATCCGGATCGGAGCATCCTTCATGATCACCGTCTGGTCCATCCCGTCATCTGTCACGGTGAATTGGATGCTCTCGGCGGTTGCATACCCTTCCGGGGCCAGGACTTCCGTGAGAATATAGCTTCTCCCGACAACCAGGCCGCTGACCGGATGGGGCTCCGTCCCGGAGATCCATTCATCGGTCTGCTCCTTCGTCTGCGCATCGGTAACAGTGAGTCTGGCTCCGGGGATTTCCCCGCCGCCGGCAGCGTCCTTCTTGTAAACCAGCACCCGTTTGTCTGCGATCGAGATCGGATCATCATTCCGGCTGTTATCGCTTCCCACCGTAAATTCCACCGGTTTTGCCTTCACATAACCGGCCGGGGCCTTCGTCTCATACAGCACATAGCTTCTGCCGATTTCCAGACCGCTGACCGCATGCGCCGTCCCATCGGAAATCCATTTGTCGATCAGCCGCTCGTCATCGACCTGCCGGACCTCAAACTCTGCGCCCGCCAGTGCCCGGATTCCGGTATCCGTTTTCAGGACAAGCTGCTGTTTATCCACGAGGACCACCGTCTGGTCGATGCCGTCATCCGTCACGGTAAAGTCACAGGACTGGGCCATGACATAGCCTCTCGCCGCGATCTTTTCCACCAGCCGGTAAGACGCTCCTGCCCTCAGCCCACTCACATCATGGGGCGTACGGGTGCTGATCCATTCATCCACCGGTTCCTGAGAAATATATGTTTCTCCTTCGTGACTGTGCAGCTCATAGACCGCCAGCAGAGCGCCCGGTATCTCACTGCCGGTCACATCCGTCTTGCGGACCCGCAGGATCTTGTCCGTCATGGTGACATGGCAGAGAACGCCGGTTGCCGTCACAGTAAACGGAATATCCGTTGCCGCGACATACCCTTTGCAGGGCGCCTCCTCATGAAGGACATAATCTCCCTCCGGCAGCGCGTTGATTCTGTGCGGCTCTCCTCCGCTGATCCAGGAAGCAGTCACATTCCCCTGATCATCGAAAATCTGCATGGAAGCCCCGTCAATCTCGCTCCCGTTCATGTCCGCCTTGGAGAAATCCCAGCGGGTATATTCATTCGTCCAATCCAGCGTCAGAGTGTCGCTTCGTTCCTCCCCGGACGGATTGCCTTCCTCATCCGACAGGCAGATCTGCCCGAGCGCATCCACCAGGAAATACCTCGGTTCCGGGTCCGGCACGAATCCGGGAAGGGTTTCGGTTTCCGTGATCCGATATACACCGGATCCGATGTACGAAAGCGAAATCATTCCGTTTTCATCCGTCACATAGTCGCCGCCGGTGCAGACTTCCCCAGTCACGGGACGGACTTCTTCCGCCTCTTTGATCCGCTCAACCCGGAAGTGAATCCCCGCCAGTACCTTACCCTCGATCGTCTCTGTGGTTCCCCTGGCCGTCGTTTCCACGCCGCTTCCTTCCAAATCGGCCGTTTCCGCGCCGTTCGCTTCCTCGCC
Organism: uncultured Lachnospiraceae bacterium; assembly: GCA_902767335.1. Taxonomy (GTDB): domain Bacteria; phylum Bacillota; class Clostridia; order Lachnospirales; family Lachnospiraceae; genus Merdiplasma. The sequence continues at coordinate 7,532 of CACXHD010000083.1, read as the reverse complement.
GGCTGTTTCAACGTCGTTTCTTTCCGCGTCGGTCGTTTCAGCGTCGTTCGCTTCCGCACCGGGCGTTTCAACGTCGTTCCCTTCCGCGTCGGTCGTTTCAGCGTCGTTCGCTTCCGCACCGGGCGTTTTCGGATCAGACGCTTCCATATCGGCTGTTTCCTGCCCGGTCGTCTCATCCATCGGCTTCTCAGACAGATCCGCCTCTACCGCTTCAGCGCTCTCCGACTGTGCCCGTTTCTGCAGAATCAGACGGGTCGGCGCATTGGTCATTTCCCCGGAATCCGATACCAGGTATCCGCCGTCGCGAATCAGGGTTTCCCAGTCTGCGTCCTCCTCTGCTTCCTCCATCTCCTCGGATCCGACCGCAGGATCATAGATCAGTTCAAATTCCAGGCGTTCCTCAGGATTGCAGGCATAGCCGTCCGGAGCAGAAAGCTCCAGCGTGTAATATTTCCCCAGATACAGTGGTTCCGATTGTCCCGTTCCGCTGCCCGCAGAACCGGTCACAAGTTCACCGGCTTTCTCGTCTTTTGCCAGGCGCACGGTTCCGTCACCCGTCACAATATCCTCCGCCGCATAGATTCCGAACACTGCTCCGTCGACCGGCTCCCCGTTCGTACGGTCCGTCTTTTGAATCTCGATGACGCCTCTGGCGGGTTCATCTGCAAAATGATATTCAATCACCTGCTCCCAGGAATTGCGTTCGGTCACCTTCAGTTCCAGATCTTCATGCCAGAAATAGCCCTCCGGTGCTTTCACCTCATGAATATAATACGTTCCATAGCTCAGTCGCTGCGGAAGATAGACGCCTCCTTCTTCATCAGTTATAAAGCGGCTGACCTTCCGATGCACCGACGTATCATTCAACTCGACCAGTTTCCCTCCGTCTTTCTTCGGATGGTTTTTATAGATTTCAAAAACAGCACCGGCTGCCGGTATCGCCTTTCCGGTTTCCTCATCGGTTTTTACAATCCGCAGGAATTCCTCCAGGGGCGCATCGTTTTTGAAAATCCCCTTATATACTTTCCCGTCGTAGACATTACCGCTCCCGGTACCGTCCACAAGGAAGTCTTTCACAGGTGCCAGGCCTTCGGGCAGACTGTCTTCCGCCTCATGTACGCGATAGATGCCGTAGGGCAGTCTCCCGTGCGGATACGCCGGATCCGCAGTCGAAGCATATCCGTTTTCGTCCGTTGTGATCGAAAGATACGGCGTATCACTTTCCAGACTCAGCAGCCAGAATTCAAACGTGACTCCGGCCACGCCCCGGACCGCATCCGAAAGGTCGCCGCTCTCCTGATACTCTTCACTTGGCGGCGTCGTGACTTTCATCAGCTCCACGTCGAACCGGATCTCCTCGTTCGCCGCATAGGCAGCCTTCGTAACGCCCTGCACCGTGGTTTCCTTCTTCAGATCGACAATCTCCCCTTCCTTTCGGATCTGGAACGGAATCCGCAGGTTTACGCCTCTGTCTGTAAAGCCTTCCGGCGGTGTCTTTTCCACGACTTCATAACTTCCGTACGGCAGGTAATCCTTCGCCGTTTCAATCACACCATCCTCATTTGTGGTAAACGATGCAATCTTCGTCCCCGCCGCATACTTCTGCCCGTCTACCATCACCGGCAGTGCAGAACGGTTGTAGAGTTCAAAAGCGGCCCCGGAAAGCACTGCGTCTCCCGATACTCCATTGTCCCCGTAAACATGGTCTGCCGGATACTGTCCGTTTCCGCCGTCCAGACAGCGTCCGAACAGAACTTCCAGGCTCTGCTTCTCCAGATGGAAGCCTCCGCGGATCACAGTTTCTTTGACATGCCGGTCTGCGTCTTTTTCTCCCGTCAGATCACAGATCACCCCATTCTGTTCCGGGATCGTAACCGTAAATGTCTGTGACACTGCCCGATATCCTGCCGGCGGTGTCTTTTCCCGGACAAGATACGTGCCGCTCTGGATCTCATCGGCCGTTGTTCCGGTTCCGTCTGCTCCGATCGTAATCGTTGTAATGACCTCTCCGTTTCCAAAGGCTTTCCCCGGCGCAGACCTGGTCGTCACGAGGTAAGCGTTCTGACTGACGACTTCAAACATAGCTCCCTGCCAGACGGCATCGCCCTGTGCGGAAAATCCGGTGGAAGAGTCTGTCTTTCGGATCCGGATTTTCCCATAATTAGGCAGGTTGATGATCGTCACGGACTTTCCTGCCACGGTATGCGAATTCGCATCAAAACCGCTGTAGACCGTCTCCGCCTGATTTCCGTTCTGCCGGATGGAAACGGTATACGTCTTTTCATTCAGATGATATCCCGCCGGCGCTTTTGTCTCCTTCAGGACATAGGTGCCGAGGGGAAACACGTTCTTTCCTCCCATTTTATACAGCGTTCCCGAATCCGGGGCGCTGCCGGTATCAATCCGGCTGCTTCCGTCATTAACTCCGTTTCGTACCTTTGTCGTATAGGTAAAGGTCCTGGCCGGACTGCCGGCGGCGGACCCGGAAGCATAATAGCGGATTTCAAAAACCGCACCGGCTGTGGAACGGGTTCCGGCATTTTCCGCTGCCTTGATCATCTCCAGGTCAAACACGCCGGTCATGGGTACGTCCCGGACCGTGATCTCCAATGGTTTTTCCGCTGTATGACTTGCCGTCAGGGTAATATCCGGTATGTTCGAGTTGATCAGATATCCCTTCGGCGCACTGATTTCTTTCACATGATACGTTCCCATCGGAACTGAGATCGTTCCGGTAACACCTTTTGCGTCGGTTGTCAGGGTGTATTTCCTTCCGCCGTCCGTACTGGTCAGTTCGAAGACCGCTCCCTGAAGAGAATACAGGCTGTTCTGATCCGTGATTCCGGATTCGGCAGATTCCTTGCGTACAAATACACTGGAGGTGACCGGCGTATCCTTCACCGAAATCTCTGCCGGCGAAGCTTTTGTATGCTTTTCTGTCACCGTTACATTCGCAATCTTCGAATTGATCTGGAAGCCTTTGGGTGCCTTCGTCTCCGTAACGGTATACGTTCCGGTTTCCAGCTGTATGGTTTTTGTGATTCCGTTCTCATCGGTGGTCAGCGTATAGGTTTCTCCCTCGGCATTGCCGGATATTCCCGTCAGTGTAAATTTCGCGCCCTTCAGAGAATAACTGCTGTTTGCGTCCGTAGCCGATGCATCTGCGGAGGTCTTTCGAAGAAACGCATATCCTTCACTGCGGTTTTCCCAGACAACGGTCAGCGTGAGAACCCCGGTATCAAAATACGATGCGGCAACATTCTGGTACGCCCCGCCGGAATCCAGCCGGACCGCGATAAAATCCGTTCCTTTCAGCGGCTTGAAGGTAAAGGTCTGCGTCTCATCCGAGGAAACTTTCCTTTCCAGATGAAATACATCGCCGTCGGAGAGCTTTGCGGATCCGGTCTGTGATTTTCCGGTGGTCTCATTGACCAGGGTTACACCGGAAGGCAGAGAAACCTTGGCTGTATTTCCCTCGTAGGAGATATATTCCACGCTTCTGGAAACGGAATTTCCGGTAGCCGCATCATAAACGGAAGTCACTTTGCTTTTGGACAGTTTGACCACCGCAGAAGGCAGCAGCTTGATCGTATCTCCGATGTTCCGGATAAACTCTTTTCCTTCCTCTGTAAACCGGCCGACATGACGCCCGGTTCCGCCCGTATAGTCATAATGACAGTTCCAGTTAATTTCCCGGCTGTCATAGAGATAACACATAATGTAGTGCGACATTGTGTAATAATGGTCTGCATTCTTACACAGCGTACTCATCATCGTCTTGATGTTATAAGTTTTTCCGTCGGTACCTTCGACATCCTTTCCCCAGGCCGGTCCGCCGTAAAGATAGAACAGTCCCTTTGCGATATTTGCATTGTCTTTCAGCACAGCAAAGGAAAGTGCGCCTTCGCCTTCCTTGTAATTATTCCCGTCGGGATCTTCCAGGCAGTCCTGAACACAGTAGGCAATCACAGTATTATCGATATCCGAATCACTCCCGAGTACAGTCCCGTCGTCCAGTACAATTTTGGTTGAGAGATAATAATGCTGATGAATCTCTTTATCGACCTCCAGAATCGACTGCGGAATCTCCTTCAGATAATCCATGCCCCAGTTTTTCAGGGATACGGTTTTTACATCCGCATCGGCCGCCAGCAGAACATCCGCACTGATGACGGTGTCCTCCTCCGGCATGATAAATGCAACCTCCGGATCCGTTTTCAGTCCGTCCTCCAGATAAACCACCGGCTTTCCGTCGGACGCCGCCTCCATGACATACGCAGGCTGGGTCTCCTGAAGCATCAGCTCTTCCTCTCCGGCCGGAAGCGCGTAGGAATCCTCCCGGGCCTCCTGCGTCTCCTGCAGTTCCTGCGGCCCGGGCTCTTCTTCTCCGGCCGAAACCGCATCGGAGTTCTCCCCGGTCTCCTGCATCTCCTGCAGAATCTCCTCATCCGCTCCAGCCGACAGCGCATTCGATGTCTCCTGGGAATCCTGCACCTCCTGCAGAATCTCCTCATCCGCTCCGGCCGACAGCGCATTCGATGTCTCCTGAGAATCCTGCACCTCCTCCAGTATAAGCCCTTCCGCTCCGGCCGGTAGTGAATCGGAATCCTCCCGGGCATGCTGAAGCATCGGATCTTCTTCTCCGGCCGAAACCGCATCGGAAGCCGCCCTGCTCTCCTGCGCCTGGCTGTCCTCCGACGACAGAAGTTCCACTTCTTTTCCGGAGACGGCTTCCCGCGCACGGACATCCCCTAACGTATATCCTTCCGCAGGAACAACCGTTGCACGGACCAGTTCTCCTTCGGCATACAGATCTCTGCCCTCTTCGAAGACAAGACGAAAGCTGCTGCTCTCTGCACTCACCTGATGGAAGACAGCTTCCGTTTTCTCCTCCGTCAGATTTTCGGTCTCCTCTGTGTCCAGAGCTTCCGTTTCTTCTGCGTCCAGAGTTTCTGTCTCCTCTGCATCCAAAGCTTCTGTCTCCTCTACATCCAAAGCTTCTGTCTCTTTTTCGTCCGGCGTTTCTGTCTCCTCTGTATCCAGAACCTCCGTTGCTTTTGCGTCCGGAGTCTCTGTCGCTTCAATGCCCGAAGCAGATACAGCCAGCTCTTCTGTATCTTCAACCGGCTTCTCTGTCAGACTTTCTGTCTCCTCCTCAGAATGTACCGGACCGGATGTCACAAAATACCAGTCGCCCGGGATGATCGGCGGAAAATTGAGGGACTCTCCGTCAAAGGCCATTCGATCCGTTATATTTTCGATGATCGTCCCCTGTGCATCATGGTGACCCGCCAGAAACGCATTTCCGCCCCGGATCTCCTCCGCCAGGTTTCCGTCCGAAATCCGGAATAGAATCTCATAATCCTCCTGCAGTGCCAGTCCTTCGCGGTCTGTCACACGGATTCGGTATGCATATACATCTTCCCATTGCCGGACCAGGCGATAAAACGGAGCATATTCCTCCCCGGAAAGAGCGTTCAGCCATGTTTCCCGGAGGGCCGTTCGTTCTTCTTCATTTCCTTTCCAAACCGTCAGGAGGTCGCCTTCTGAAAATAATCCGCCGTCCTTACGCGTAACGCTGCAGAAAAAACCTTCCTCTTCGAGAATGAGCCGATCGGTTTCCTCCCCGGGCATGACCGTCCGAAACCACAGTCCGTCTTCCGTCCTCCCGCTTCCGGCATCGGATTGCTGCGCCAGAATGTCAGGGATTTCCTCCGTTTCGGTTTCTTCCAATCCGGAAATTTCATCCTCCCGGCTGTTATTTTCAGCCATTTCCTCTTCGCTGTCCGAACCGCTGATCGGCCCGCTTCCTGAAGCATTTCCTGAATCATTTCCTGACCCGCTGTCTGCCCCTGCCGCAGATTCCTCCATCGGCTGAACGATTTCGGGATTCGAGGAAATCTTCGCCTCCGGCAGCATGGCCTCCTGAGCGGAATTGTCCATTTCATTCGAACCTGTCCCGGAGCTGGTAGAATTTTCTCCACTTTTTTCACCCAATTCCGGAGTTTCCGAATATTCCGGAGTTTCGGCGTATTCCGGGTCTGCCTGTTCTTCCGGGCCCGCCGGTTTTTCCGGTTCTGCCGTCCCGGATGTTTCATAAGTGTTTTCTTCCGCAGAGGATCCCTGCGGAGCCTCCTCTTCAGAAACAGTTGCCGGTGTTCCGTCTGTCTGCCCTCCTGCCATCTGGGAAGAATCCGCCGGTTCTCCTGTCATCTGTGGAATATCCGGATCCGGATTCTCTCCGGCACTTTCCTCTTCTGCGGAAGCTGCTTTTCCCCCCGTTCCTGCCGGTTCGACAGAATCTGCAGATCCCGTACCGGGACTTTCCTGCGAAGTATCCATGTCCATCACCCACTCTTCGGTTGACAATTCGGAAGAAACCGCTTCCTCTCCAAAAGCTGTAATCCTGCCGGGACTGATGTAAGCCGGAAGCTGATTTGCCATTAAGGCCGATGCAAGCAGAATGGAAACCATGCGTTTTGACAGAGATTTCCCCTTCATTTTCTACACTCCTTTCCCCGCTGCTGACCTTTGCGGGATGAAACTCCTGTTATTAAGCTGCCTGTCTGCAGAGCAGACTTTCCTCGGAGAAGGCCCTGCCGGCGCCTGCGCAAAGCCGGATCCGATCCCCCAAAAAAACCACAAAGGCAGCTCTGACGGAAGACGCAAAGTCCCCGCTGCGACAGATCTGCCGATAACCAAGCGGTTCTTTGAGTTGTACAAATGAGATAGTTTAAAGAATAAAGAGTTGAGAATGAACTGTCTGAACAGACAATGCACTGCTGTAAACCGGCCAGTGCATTAAAATGTGTATTTAGAAGTTCGGTGTAGATGATATCATATTATTTGTAAAAAATCAAGAGTCAATTGAAACAGTCAAAAACCAGCTCTGTTTTTCTGCCAGGTGAGTCAGTTCTTTGCCTCCTGTCTCATCAACATCCTTTTCTTCCTGCCCTGTGGTCAGAAATGGAGCAGGCGCCCGGCGTGCCATACTCAATCAATCCTGCATCGGCCGGATCGATGGATATACGGCCGTCCTCAAACACAAACGCCGGGATTCCGACATCCCCGATTTCTTTGCTGTGGTCAAAGACGGGGCTCTGGTCGCGAAGCCGCATAAAAGCACTCATGTTCCGGATATTCTCGCCGATATTAATGTATTCAAACTCATCTTCCCGTCCGATAACCTGCTCATGAACGTAGTCACAATAAGGACATGTCGGCATTCCGTAAATCTTGATCATATTCATAACCTCCCATAAATCATGCATCAAAAATCTTAAGAACGATTCCCCCAATGTTGTCTGATCCGGTGAGTTCCCTTGCAGGTATTCAATCAAGGTGAACCCCGAGAGTCTCTGATACATACATAAAAATAATAGCCCATATGGGCTATGGTTTCAATATTTCAGCGATTACAGTTTCCTTAAATTTAAATGGAAATAGTGCAGACGGCTTTCCTTTCTTTCCATCTTCAGAAATTTTTTGTTTTTCTGAGTGGACGATTTCCGGAACCTGCGTATATATCTATG
>CACXHD010000082.1 GCA_902767335.1 uncultured Lachnospiraceae bacterium | reverse complement strand
AGGAAAGAGCTGCCGTAATCGAAAAGGTAAAGGATTACGTCACTCGTTTTGGCGGCAACATCATCGACGTGGATGACTGGGGCAAGAGAAGACTTGCTTATGAAATCCAGAAGATGCATGAAGGCCACTACTTCTTCATCCACTTCGAGGCTGATCCTGCATGCCCGGGCGAGCTTGAAAAGCAGCTGCGGATCATGGAGAACGTGATCAGATATTTATGCGTTAGACAGGATGCATAGATAAAGGAGACATGTTATGAATAAAGTCATCTTGATGGGACGTCTGACGAGAGATCCGGATATCCGTCATTCCGCCGGCGAGAACGCCCAGGCGGTTGCCAGATATACGCTGGCTGTGGACCGCAGGTTCAAACGTGACGGAGATGCGACAGCGGATTTCATCGGCTGCGTGGCGTTCGGCAGACAGGCCGAGTTCGCAGAGCGCTATCTGCATCAGGGCACAAAGATTGCGGTGACCGGCAGAATTCAGACGGGTAGTTATACCAACAGAGACGGACAGAGAGTATATACGACCGATGTAGTGATTGAAGAGCAGGAGTTTGCGGAAAGCAAAGCAGCAGCTGCAGAACGCGGTTATACGACCGCCGCGGCGGCTCCGGCACCGACAGCTCCCACGCCGGCCCCCGAAGCTCCGGCTGACGGCTTCATGAACATCCCGGACGGGATTGACGAAGAACTTCCGTTTAATTAATTAGGAGGATATGATAATGGCATTCAGCAAAGATAGAAGCGACTCCCCCATGAAGAGAAGGGGCGGACGCAGAAGAAAAAAAGTTTGCGTATTTTGCGGAAAAGAAAACAATGAGATCGATTACAAGGATACCGCCAAACTGAAGAGATATATCTCCGAGCGCGGCAAGATCCTTCCGAGAAGAATCACCGGAAACTGCGCAAAGCACCAGAGAGCACTGACGGTTGCGATCAAGAGAGCCCGCCATCTTGCACTGATGCCCTACGTTCAGGACTGATCTTTCCGACATTCCCCGTCTGTACAGGAAACTGTGCAGACGGTTTTTTGATTCCTCAAAAATGTTAGAAAATCGTCACAAACACACGTTCTTCTTAACGAAACTGTAATGCAAGCGAAACATCCATTTGCGGATTCTTCTGTTATAATATACCTCGTATAGATAATTATTAAGGGAGGAAATTGCATATGAAAAAGAGAGCGGCCTTTTTGGCGGCATTTTTCTGCGCTGCTTTTTTAGGTCTTTCTGCACAGGCAGATATTGTCGGTACCTCTATGAACTTCCGGGCGAACCCCTCCATCCTTGGCCAGTCCATCGGATCGGTCCCCCAGGGGGCAAGCGTTACCAAAATCACATCGGACGGTGAGTGGGATTATATCAGCTACAATGGTGTGACAGGCTGGATCCACAGCGGCAATCTGACAGCCGCACCGGTTGGTGTTACTTCGACAGGTGCTGCATACGGAACCGCCGGTTCCCAGTACGCTGCGACAGGTACGCAGACACAGACGTACACGAATACGTCCGCCGGAGCCGTATCCCAGTACGGTGTCTCCACGCCTTCAGCCATAACCGGATCAGAGACCGCGACGGTTCTTTATTCTATGAATTTCCGGATGGCGCCGAACATGAGCGGGACGATCATGACCACGGTGCCGGCAGGTTCCGTGGTAACCAGGCTTGCCAGTGAGAACGGCTGGGATTATATCAACTACAACGGAACATACGGCTGGATCGCCGGCGGACGTCTGTCCATCGGGACGACTGCCTCTGCGCAGACCTCGACAACCGCAGCCAGCCAGACCTATACCGGGACGAATACGTATACCGCATCCACCGGCGGAAGCAGAGTGGGTGCCGCAATGAACTTCCGTGCCGCACCGGGACTGACCGGATCCGTTCTGGGCATCATTCCCGTCGGTTCCTCTGTACAGTATCAGTACAGCAGCAACGGCTGGGATTACGTAACCTACAACGGCGGAAGCGGCTGGATCAAGAGCGGCAATCTATATTGAGGATACCAGGAAAAACGGGTCTTTTTCTGACATCATGAAATAAAAAAATGAAACGGCGGAGCCGTTGCATTAAGAAGCAGTCTGAACATTCTTAATGCGACGGCTCCTTCTGATTTCCTTGCAAAGTCAGAGGGATTTATCAAAGGGAGACTGCTTTACTTCGACACACAGGCAGTCGGCGCGGGACCTGTTCCTACTGAAAATCATCGAGAAAGCGGTCTGCCGTCCGGCCCCCATTGCCCCTCAATGGAAAATGTGCCAGCATCAGCGGCTTTTTGACTCGTTGACAAATGAGCGCCGGTTTTCTATAATAATTTTGTTGATATTTTACAAAACAAACCACCAGCTGATGAGGAAAGGAGAGGAAATTATGAAGAGAAGGACAGCGCTTGTTTTGGCCATGACCGGTGTTATGGCGATGGGATTTGCGGCTCCGGCGGCAGCTTCGGAAGGGGATATCACCCTGGATGTAATTATCTGCCAGTACGGCCCCAACACGAATGAGTGGTTCCTGGGTTCCGGCATGGACGGCACGAATTTCGTGGCGAAATTTGAAGAAGAGAACCCCGGGATCAAGCTGAACCTGGATGTGGTCTCCTGGAATGATGTCTACACGGAGGTGGATACCCGGATTGCGAACAACAATGCGCCGGATATTCTGAACATCGATGTATTTGCAAACTATGCAAATGAAGGACTTCTGCTTCCGGTGTCGGATTACTGCCCGGAAGACCTGTATGAAGATTTCTTCCCGTCCTTTATTGACCAGTCCGTCATCGACGACACGGTCTGGGCGGTGCCAGATCTGGCCTCCGCCCGCGCACTGTTCTGCAATGCGGATATCTTTGAGGAAGTCGGGATCGACTATCCCACAACCTGGTCGGAACTGGAAGATGCCTGCCAGGCGATCATCGATTATTATGACGGGGAAGTATATCCATGGGGCATTGATATGACCACAGACGAAGGCCAGGCAGCGTTTGCATATTATACCTGGGGCAACGGCGGCGGCTTTGTCGATGCGGACGGAAACTGGGCCGTGAACCAGCCGGCGAACGCGGAAGCGATCAACTTCGCGCTGAGCCTGGTTGAGAACGGCTATACCAATCCGAATCCGGCAACCCAGACCCGCTATGACCTGCAGGATATGTTCGCGGCGGGCAAGCTGGCGATGGTCATCGCTCCGAACCAGCTGCCGACCTATGTCGCTGACAAAGAAGGCGAGATCAACATGGTGACGGTGAACATTCCGGCGGCCGACGGCAAAGAGTCCTCTTCCGTAGGCGTTATGGACCGTGTTATGGCCTTCAAGGACGATACCGCGGAAGATCAGGATGCCCGTAATGAAGCGATCGGCAAATTCCTGAAATTCTTCTATGATCCGGAAAACTATGTCGGCTGGGTCAGCATGGAAGGCTTCCTGCCGGCAGTGAACTCCGCAGTGGAAGCGCTTGTTGCGGCCGATCCGTCCTTTGAAGCATGGCTTGACGTGCTGGGCGGCTGCCAGTTCTATCCGACCGCCATGGCGGAATGGGACCAGGTGAAGCAGGGTGTCATTGCCGCGGAACAGGCGGCGCTGACCGGTGCCGATATCCAGGCGGAACTGGATGCGTTACAGGAACAGTTAACGCAGTAAGGCAGACATGAACGGCATCCGCACGAGACACAAATGGGAACCTTATGCATGGCTTTTGCCAAGCATTATCCTGATCGTGCTGTTTGTCGTGTTTCCGATCGCAATCGTTTTCAAGCTGTCCTTCAGCGAGATTTCGAAAGCGGGTGTGGTCGGCGGATTTATCGGTTTTAAAAATTATGTCGACGCGGTGAAACTGCCCGCCTT
>CACXHD010000081.1 GCA_902767335.1 uncultured Lachnospiraceae bacterium | reverse complement strand
GCCAGCTTGACGACAAAGGTCTGCATGGAGAAGATGACACTCTCTTCCCGGTGGCCGGACTTGATCTCGCCGTAATCCACGGAGTTGGAGAGAAATACTGTCGTCAGAACGGACAGCATTCCGTTGGCGCCGAAAATCAGAGCGCCGGGGATGAACAGCAGCGGAAGAATACCGGCGGCGCCTGCCGCGCAGATTGCCAGAAGAATCGCGTAGCCGGCCCCGGCCGCGCCGATGGCTGCCTTGAAAATAGCCGTATTGGTAAGCTTTTTGCGAAGTAACGGATAGAGCACCATCATGCCCAGAATCTGGCAGACGCCGCCGACCGTTGTGAACATGGTATAGTTCAGGCTCCAGTTTTCACCGCCCATGTCATATTTGAAGAAATAAATCACCAGGTTGGAGGTGATATACAGGGCACTGTTGATCAGGACAATGGCAAGAACCACGACCAGCGCCTGGTCGTTGTCAAACAAAGCCTTGAACATCTCTTTGACGGTTGCCGTTTTCATCTCACCCGTTTCGCGTTCCCGCATGGAAACCGCGCAGATGACTTCAGCGATGACAAAAATCACAGCGACAAACAAAGCCACCCGGCTGAAACCGGCCCGTTCGTTTCCGCCGCCCAGCAGGCTGACGGCCATTACGGTTCCCATGGAGATCAGGGAAAAACCGACGCCGGCGCAGGTTCTGCCGATCACGGAGAGATTTTCCGTATCTGCCGGTGTGCTGGTGACCGCCGGGATCATGGACCAGAACGGGATATCCATCATCGTATAGGTCACGCCCCAGAGAATGTAGACCACGGCGAAGAAGGTCATCAGTCCGGCGCCTTTCAGATCCGGAGCGGAGAACAGTGCGTACAGGACCAGCGCATTCAGAACGGTTCCGGACACCAGCCAGGGACGAAAACGCCCCCACCTTGATTTGGTTTTGGCGACCAGAATTCCCATAAACGGATCGTTGACGGCGTCAAAGACCCGCGCGATCATCAGGATCAGGCCGACGAACGACGCGGAAAGTCCGATAATATCCTGATAGTAGTACATGACAAAAGAAGAGGACAGGGCATAAACCATGTCCTTTCCGACCGCGCCGATTCCGAACGCGGCTTTCTGCTTTGCTGAAAGGTTCATTTTGCTCCTCCTGAAGATATGATTCCGGAAAAGACTTGATCCGGTTTGTTCTGTATTTATCCTAACTGAAATACGCCGCTTTTTCAACCGGAGGATTCCCGGGCAGAGAGAGGGAAACATGGACAAATTGATTTTCAGTTTAATTGTATTCTAATGTTTTTTCTGATATACTCGCCTATAGAATGATTGAGTGCGCTATTGTGCCCAGCGCTGCGCTAAGAGGCATTCGCCTTCCGGCGGTATGGGAAGCGGAAAGAGAAAGTGCGAAAAGGGAAAAAGAAAAAGGGAAAAGACAAAAAGGGAGTTGGGTTATGCTGAAATGTATCTGGACGAGCGGCTTTTGGAAAAACAGAGAGGAACTTGCATCTGCCGCCGGAATACCGGATTCTGTGACGGAACAGACAGACGGGGAAATACTCGAACAACTGGCTGCGAAGGAGGGATATTCATTTGTCCCGAAGATGAACGGGTATTTTGCCTTTTCCATGTATGATCCGGAGACGGATACCACCTTTGGGGCGCGTGACCGGTTTGGCGCCAGATCGCTTTATTATGCGCAGGATGAAACCGGAAAGCTGATCACGGGCAGAACCATCGCGGAGATCTTTGCTTCGGGAAGCATCCGTAAGGAATTCAATGACCGGCTGCTGGAGACGTTTCTCGGCTTCTCCTATATCCCGGGATCGGAAACCTTTTTTAAAGGCATTTACAGACTGCCGGCCGCGCATATGCTTGTCTGCAGGGGCGGAGAACTTCGGACCGAACCGTACTGGCAGCCCCGCATCGAACCGGATCTGACGGTTTCGGAGGAGGCGTGGGCCGAGCGGATCCGGGAGTGCCTGAGAGCATCCTTCGCGTCCTTTGAACCGGGCAGGCCCCTCTTCCTTTCATCCGGAATTGACTCCAACTCTCTGGCGGCGATGCTGAAACCGGAGATGACCTACACCGCCAGATTCTGTGTGCCGGAGTTCGATGAGAGCGTAGAAGATTCCGCCTCCGATGTGCACTACAATAATAAACTCTGCTACATCCAGCCGGATGAGTTCCTGGACGCGGTGCCAAAAGCGATCCGGCTGCTGGAGCATCCTTCCGGAGACGCCTCCATGATTGCATTATATCTGCTCACCATTTACAGCGGGCAGGATACGGATGTGATTTATTCCGGTGAGTGCATTGACGAGCTGTTCTACGGCTACTTCGCTCCCCGGAGATATATGGATGCGGCTCCCGGCCAGCCGGAAAAAGACGGATACACCGGATGCACACATATCATGCGGGATGAACAGAAGCGAAAGCTGCTTCGCAGGTTCTACGGTGAGAAATCGGATGTGAGCCGGATGGAATATGCCTATCATCTGACGGTCGATGCCTCCGCCGTGGATCAGGCAGCCATGTGCGATATCGTTTCCTACCTTGACGGCTCCATTATGCCATCGATTGAAAAAGAAGGGGGAGACGCGGGCGTCGAAATCCGGCTTCCCTACGCGGACAACCGGCTCTTTGAGACGGCACTGAAGATTCCGTACCAGCTGAAGCTGAAGGACGACCAGACAAAATACATCTTCCGAAAAGCCGTGGAACCGATCCTCGGGACGGAAAAGGCGTTCCGGAAGAAACGGGGATTCCCGGTGCCGGTGCGGATCTGGATGAAGGAGGAGTCCTTCCGCGGCCGGATCCGCGAGGTATTTGAAAGCAGCGAAGCGCAGGAGCTCTTCCGGACGGAATGTCTGCTGGAGCTTCTGGAGGACCAGGAGAACATTGACCGGAACTGGAGACAGATCTGGTGTATCTATACATTCCTGATCTGGTACAGGCTGTATTTCGGTGAGTGAAATAGAGGACAGCGTATTTCCGCAGATCTATGCGGGTTTTTCGGCACAGTCGAACAGCAGAAGAAACTGCTTTCTGACTGTGCCGATCTTATTTGCCATTAAGGAACGGCAGCGAAATGACTTGCGCATCCTGCTGACCTTTCCGACCGAGGACAGCGTCCAAAAATCGCTTACATAGCAGCCGGCTTGCCGATGCAGCCGCGAAGAAGCATCGGACGCCGCGGAGAGGATGTGTTATAATGAGAACGTCCGGGCTGCCTGGCGCATCGCAGTTTCCTGTGCCCGGACAGGGACGGCTTCGGGAAGGATGCTTCCGGCGCTGCAATGTCAGTGATATCAGTAATATCAGCGACATCAACAACACCAGCAATAGCATGGGAAAGAGAGACGCATGGGAATGGAAATCGGCAGACCGGATCTGAAAACATTTTATATTCTGCAGATTCTGATGGAACGGACGGATGAGGAGCATGCCCTGAACGCAGCCGCTCTCGGAGAGATTCTGGAGCGGGAGTATGGGATCCGGCTGAACCGGCAGACAATTTACAGTGAGATCGAAAAGCTGGAGCGGGCGGATATTGATGTGGAAAAGCTGGACGGAAAGCTGGGCGGATATTATATTGCGTCCCGCGCGTTTGAACTGCCGGAGCTGAAGCTGATGGTCGATGCGGTACAGTCGTCCCGGTTCATCACGGAGAAAAAGACGAGGGAGCTGATCGGGAAGCTGGAGAGCCTTTGCAGCCGGGAGGAGGCGAAGCAGCTGGCCGGACAGGTGGTGATCTATAATCGGCCGAAGACGATGAACGAGACGATTTATTATAATGTCGACATGCTTCATCTGGCGATTTACCGCAGCCTGCGGATTGCGTTCCAATATGTGGACTGGACGCCGAAAAAGACCCTGCGCCTGCGCCATGACGGGGAGTTTTACGAGGCCAGCCCCCGCCATCTGATCTGGGATGATGAGAATTATTATCTGATCGCCTTCGATGAAAAAGCCGGGAAGATCAAGCATTACCGCGTGGACAAAATTCGGAATCTGCGGATTCTGGAGACGAAACAGAGCCCGGAAGCGATGGAGGACCAAACGGACATGGCGGTTTTCGCGAAAAAGACCTTCGGCATGTTCGGGGGAGAGGATGTCGATGTCCGGCTTCATTGTAAAAACTCTCTGGCGGGCGTCGTGATCGACCGGTTCGGCAGTGATATTTTTATGATACCGAAGGATGAAGACAGCTTTACGGCCCAGGTGACCGTCACGGTCAGCCCGCAGTTCTTCGGCTGGGTGACGGCGATCGGACCGGATCTGAAGATTGCCGGGCCGAAGGAAATCCGGGAGCGGTACCGGGAGTATCTGGAAACGATCCTGTCCGACAGCTTATATTAAGGGCCATGTAAACGATTTTTAGACGCTGTCATCGGGCGAAAAGACCAGCAGGATGTGCAAGTTATTTCGCGGCAGTTCCTAAGTCCGCCTGGTCTGTAAGGAAGCAGATTTTTTCGGCTGCGGCTCGCGGGTCGGGAACGGAGCGGCATGTGAATGCCTGATTTGCAAGGCGGGGAACGAAGCAGCCAGCGAATGCGGGATTTGCAAGGCAGGGAACGAAGCGGCATGTGAATGCCGGATTTGCAAAAGAGAAACACAGGATTGCCGAAAAGAGTGCAGAAAAAGGAAACAGATGAGGAGAACGGTATGAAATGGTTTCAGCGGTTTTACCTGGATAAAGAGAAAGACATTATTGTGGATCTGTATCAGGAGGGGGAGACGCTCCTGTCCGTTTTGTCGACGCCGAATCACGGCACCGGCAATCTGATCCGCAATCTGGCGAAGCTGTGTCATCTCCCGCTGTCGAAGGATGAGAACGGGCTGCTGGTGATCCGGGAGCTGGTGCCGAGCTATATCGACGGATATAACCGGCAGGTTTACATTTTCCGCCTGGGAGATACGAAGGTGGCGAATATTTACCCGGACGGACAGATTGAAATGAAAGCCCATATCCCGGCCATTTCCAAGACGCTCATGAGCCAGACGAAGGATTACCGTCTCGACCTGCGCAGGACTGTGATCAAAACCTACATTCCAAGCGGGCAGAAATTCCGGACGGACCTGCATACGCATATGAATGCCAATCTGTCACCGGATCTGCTGATTGCGCTGGGCATCTGTCATCAGATCCGTTATCCCCTGTACTATATCCGGAAACTGAAGCTGCGCTGCAGCGAGGAGCAGCTGCGCCGCATTGCGCTGGAACGGCCGGCGGTCGAGCGGCAGTTTGCAGACAGCGCGCTTTCGGGGAAATATCTGACAAGAAGGATCGACGACAATACGTTTGTCAATTTCGCAGACCTGATTTTGAACAATCTGGAAAATGCGGACTACAATATTCCGAGAATCCGCAGCTCCCTGTCGATTCTGAAGGACGGGCAGGCGGTGTTTACCAATCTGGAAAAGGTCTATCTGTACCGCTATGTCTTTACCAAGGGGGTGCCGGACGAAAGCCCGATCCGGCTGACGCTGGAAAAAATCCTGCGGATTCCGGATCAGGATATACGGGACGCGGCGGAACAGATCCTGCTGGACCGTCAGAGCACGGAGTATGCGAACAATACTTTGTTTCAGGATCTGCTTTTGTGGATTGCCCGCAGCTATGCGAGGCAGAGCGTCTGCTATGCGGAGATTTCCGATACAACGCTGGTCAAGCCCAATCAGGCGCAGAGAATGCTTGCCGAGGTACATGCCGTGATGCCGGCCATTACCCAGGAAACCGGCGTGCTGCTGCGGTTTCTGGCCGCGGTCCGGCGGATTCCGCTGACGATTATCAAGGACCGGGTTGTGACGGGGGATTATTTCCGGGAGAACCTGGAAACTCTCCAGAAGGTTGCGAAGGATCCCTATGTCGCCGGCAGCGACATTATCGGGGAGGAGTTGAATGACATCCGGGACCTGCGCCCGGTGCTGCAGGAGATTCTCCGGATCGCGGCGGAGGATCCGTCCTTTGTGGTACGGATTCATGCAGGGGAGAACGACAGCCTCCGGGATAACGTCGCGAACAGCATCCGCTGCGTGAAGGAGTCGCTGCTCCCGGGGCAGTCCATGCCGAAGATCCGGATCGGACACGGCCTGTATACGGCGAATCTGAACAGCCGAAAGGGAAAGGCCATGCTGCAGGAATTGAGGGACAGTGGGGCGGTACTGGAATTTCAGATCACTTCCAACGTGCGGCTCAACAATCTGACCGGGATGAAAAATCATCCGCTGCGGCAGTATCTTGCCGCCGGGATTCCCTGCGTACAGGGGACGGACGGGGGCGCCTTCTACGGCACAGATACCTTTGACGAACAGCTTTCCCTGGAGCGGATGCTGGGAATGACCGATGCCGAGATGCTGCAGATGCGCTGGAGCGAGGACCAGGTGCTGGAGGAGAGTCTCCAGTCCTTTGAGAAGAAAAAAGATGCCTGGGAAAAGGGGATCCCTGCGGTAGAACACCCGCTGGATCATACGATTTCTTTGACCGGATCCAGAAATATACCCGCAGCGGAAGCGCTGGCGGATCAGATCCGGGAGCTCCCGAAAGAAGCGCAGCCGGTTGTGATTGTGGGAGGCAGCTTCAACAATGACCGCCGGCAGACCCGGGTAGCCGAATATGAAAAGCAGCTGATTGACTGTATGCTGGAGCAAGGGGACCCCGGACGGATTTATTTCGTCATCGGACATACGCTGCAGGGAGTGGAAGGTTATCTGCTGAGGAAAAATCAGGGACGCTACCGGGTCATGGCCATGGTTCCGGCCATGCTGACCGGCACAGAGTGCAGGCGGCTGAAAAGCAGCGGCATCGGGATCCGGATCTCCATTGAGACCGCGCCGATGGGGATCTACAAGAGCCTAGCCTACGAGATCTTCAAACAGCGGATTTCCACGCTGGCGGCGTTTGACGGAAACAGCGCCGGCGCCAATATGATCCAGGAGGCCAGAAACAGCAAGTACCCGTGCAGTATCTTTGTGAACCGGCGGAGCAAGGGGCTGAAGACGAAGGCGGAATCTCTGCAGGGCTATGTCACCGTTTTCGACGGGCAGACCCCGCCGGAAGAACTCGCCGGCAGAATCATGCAGCCGGCCGAGTGAGACAGGGTGTGACAGGGGACGTATCTCGCGGCTCATCCCGCCCCCTCCCTCGCAGCGCGGCCTCTTCCGACGCGGACGGCAGCCGGCGCGGGCCCTGTCATCTGAAAATGCATTCGAGAAAGCCGCACCCAGATCTTGGGCGTCCGGGCCCTCGTGGGACGGGCCGAGAGCGGCTTCTCAAAAGCCGCACGCAGAGCGATGCTGAGACCGGAAATCATCAGGATTTCCGGTCGAATAAAGCGGTGCCCGCCCCACGAGGGCCCGGACGCCCTAGATCTGCGGCGGCTTTTGAGTGATTTTCAGATGACAGGGCCCGCGCCGGCCGCCGTCCGCGTCGGAAGAGGCCGCGCTGCGAGGGAGGGGGCGGGATGAGCCGCGAGATACGTCCCCTGACTCACGGCTGTCGTCCGGTATCGAAAAATGCCCGCAAATGATGAGTTATAATTGACAAAACAGCCCGAAAAAAGTATTATTTTCTTGTGGTATTGTTTGGGAGGATATCATCTCTCCCGTAAATATCGTGAACGAATTCCACAAAAATCGTTTGCGATTGCTGCGCCGCAAGGTTGCGCACGGATAAAGGAGGACAAAATTATGAAAAAACTGTTGGCAGCTGCTCTGGTAGCCGGACTTTGCGTAATTCCTGCCACAATGGCCATGGCAGAGGATGCTGAGCCGCTGAAGGTCTGCATCGTTTACACGGGCAACCTGGGTGACAAGAGCTACAATGATTCCTGCAACATGGGTGCACAGAAAGCGGTTGAGGATTTCGGTATCGAGCTGAAGAGCCTTGAAGGCGGCACGGCGGATGAGTGGAGAGCCAACCTGCTTCAGGCATGCGAAGAAGGCTACGATCTGATCATCGGCGCTTCCTCCAACATCGCCGACTACATTACCGAGTATGGCCCCAGCTATCCGGATACAAAGTTTGCTGTAATCGACACCACCGTTGATCTTCCGAACGTTGAGTCCATCAGCTTCGCTCAGAACCAG
>CACXHD010000080.1 GCA_902767335.1 uncultured Lachnospiraceae bacterium | reverse complement strand
TGATGCAGAGCACGCGGAAGCCCTTCATTGTGCGGGTCAGTACCGTATCCGTAGAATACACCCCGGAGCTGGCAAGAATCTGGGGAACCGTCTGCCAGCCGGTCAGCGCCCAGTCATTTCCCTCATGGTTCCCGCACAGCAGGATATACGGCGTATGTACTTTTGCCAGTCCCTTTTTCAGAATCTCGATATTGGCCTCGGAATAGTAATCGATCATGTCCCCGCCGAATACGATCAGATTTGCTTTGTAAGAATCCAGTTTTGCCGCAAGCTTCAGCCAGGCCTGGCTGGTCGTCCCGTAGTTAAAGGTATACTCTTTGATCCGGGATTTATGCTTGGATTTTGTGCTTCTCGTGATCGATGAATCGGTTTTTGCCACGATATGCATGTCTGTGACAAACAGAATCTTCTGCGTCTTTTTCAGTCCCTTAATTGTCACGGTTTCATTGCGGACAATGGGAGTATACGTCGTTTTTGCAGCCTGCGTCACCCGCGGCATGGCAGAAAACACCCCGAATACAAGCAGAAGCGTTATCATGAAACGCATCCAGAATCTGCGCAGTTCCTGTTTTCCCGGCAAAGTCATACGATACCTCTCTTCCATTCTAATTCCCGGCGTAAATCAAAGCCGATCCTGCAAGCGGCAGATACAAATGCCGCAAAGGTAAAAAACGGATGCCGCGAAACCCGCGTTCCGAATTTGCGGAATTCCTGGCATCATACCGATCAGTTGAAACGAACCTTAAAAGAGAATACCGCTTTCCCTCCCTGCTGTCAAAGGGTTTTCGCTCCATCCCGCAAAGTAGCAGAAAACACGAAAGCAGCTGCCCCCGGCCTTTTCGGTCAGTCAAAGCAGCTGCTCCCTTTATTGCAAGGCATCCCGGAAATATTCTCCGTATCTCCGGAATATTCTTTGCTTTCGAACACATGGAACGAATCTAACGGCCCGTCCTCACGATTCACTTTTAATATAACAGCAATATGTCCATATTTCAATAGGAAAAATGGATTTTTTTAACAAATTTTCCAAATCATTTTACGGAGAAGCGATAGGTTGTCGTTGTATCGTACTTCTCCCCTGCCTTCAGCACCGGTTTTGCGAAGCCTTCCTGATTGATGGAGTTGGGAATGAACTGGCTTTCCAGGCAGAACCCGTCTCTCTTGTCGTAGGCTGCTCCGCCTTTTCCTTTATGCGGCCCGATAAAATTGCCGGCATAGAACTGGAATGCTGGAAGATCCGTGAAGGCTTCCAGGCAGATCCCGGTCTTCGGGCAATAGACTTCGGCGAATTTTTCCACGGTGCCCTTGTCCTGTTTCATGACGTAATTGTGATCATATCCGCCGACAAACTTCAGCTGGTCGTAGTCCGCGTCAATCCGTTCTCCGATCGTATGGGTCGTGGTGAAATCCATCGGTGTTCCCTCCACGGGAGCGATTTCTCCGGTCGGGATCGCCTGATAATCGCGGATCGGGGTCCACTTCGACGCACGCATGGTCATCTCATGGTCCAGAATCGTTCCGCTGTCATGCCCGCCCAGGTTGAAGTAGACATGGTTCGTCATATTTGCCACGGTATCCTGGTCGCATTCTCCCTCGTAGTGAAGAATCAGGCTTCCTTCATCCGTCAGCGTATAAGTAATGCACACGGAAAAGTTTCCGGGGTATCCCTGCTCCATATCCGCATCCTTCAGAGAGAAGGTCACGCTGTTGTCTCCGATGCGCTCCACCTTCCAGATTCTCTTGTCGAATCCGTTCAGACCGCTGTGCAGATTGTTGTCATTGTCATTGATGTCCAGCTGGTAGGTTTTGCCATTCAGTTCAAAGCATCCCTTGTCGATCCGGTTTCCGCTTCTTCCGATCACTGCGCCGAAAAAGCAGGAATTCGCATAATAATCATCCGGCGTGTCATATCCCAGGACCACGTCGATGACATTCTCATTCTTAGTCTGCATTTTTACCGATACGATGGTCGCACCCAGCTCCGTCAGGCCGACGGTCATTCCGTTCTGATTGCTGATCTCATAGAGATGCAGCGGTTCCTGGTTCATCGCTTTTCCGAATTCTTTTACTGTTACTGCCATAGTTTTTCTCCATTTCATCCCATAAACTTGCGGCGGCCGCTGCAGGTTTTCCCTCTGCCATGCTGCAGATTCTCCTTCTGCCGCGCTGCCGGTACTGTTCCGTTGTGCTGCAGTTTTCCCTCCTGCCGCAACAGGCGGGAGAACCTCCCGCCTGAGACAACGACTCTGCCGCTGTGTAACTGCATTGAATCATTTGCTGTTGCGCTTTGAAAGGATATCAAATGCAACCGCACCCAGAAGAACCAGTCCTTTGACAACCTTCTGGAAGTTTGCATCGATGTTCATCAGGCTCATGCCCAGGTTGATGACACCGATCAGGGTAGCTCCGACCACCATGCCGAAGATTCTGCCGGCACCGCCGTAAGCGGATACGCCGCCGACAACGCATGCGGAGATGGCATCCATCTCGTAGTTCGTACCGGCCGTAGAGTTCGCCGCCTGGAAACGGGCAAGCACAACCCAGGTCGTCACGACGGAGAGAACGGCCATGTTCAGATACGCCAGGAACATAATCCGCTTTGTATTGACGCCGGACAGGCGGGCTGCCTCCCGGTTGCCGCCGACGACGTAAAAATGACGGCCGATGGTGGTTTTTTCCGTTATAAAGCTGTAGATTAGAACGACCACGACAACCCAGACCAGAACGGTGGGAATGCCGCCAGCCAATGCCAGCTTATAGGCAACCAACAGGATCACAGCGGCTTCGAGAACCGAAGTTACCAGCACCTTCGTCGCGGAATCTGCTTCATACCCCTTTTTCAGGCGGTTTGCCCGGTTCGTAATGTTCAAGATCACGACGAGTATGGCCGCAGCGACGCCGACGACGATACAGGGAATGTTCAATACATTCAGTTTTGTCGCAAACAGTTTACCGGAGAAAACGGTCATGAATCCCGTCTTGCTGGCAACACTGATGGAACCGGTGGAACTGTTGCCGCTCAAAATTGCGGTTCCCAGTCCGCGGAAGGCCAGATATCCGGCCAGGGTCGCAATCCACGGAGGAATATTCAGGTATGCAACCAGATATCCCAGAACTACGCCATAGGCGATGCCCACCAGAAGCATCAGAATGATGGACAGCCCGGTATTCAGGCCGCAGGTCACCATAAAGTATCCGCCGATCGCTCCAAGCAGGCAGACAACCGAGCCGCAGGAAAGATCGATGTTACCGCCGGTCAGCATGCACATCAGCATGCCGCTGGCCAGGATAAAGACATATGCATTCTGTGTGACCAGTGCGTTGAAGTTCATCGGCATGAACATGGCTCCGCCTGTTCTCCAGGTAAAGAAAAGGTAGACCAGGACCAGGACGATGATCATTGTATTATCTTTTAATACTGCAGAAAAATTCTTTTTCATTGTCACCCTCCTCTCTCAGGCCTTTTCTTTCTTGGACAGAACGTCGACCAGCACTGCAACAAGAAGCACGACACCTTTGACGGCTCTCTGGTAGTTTGCAGAGATACCCATGATACTCATGCCCTGGTTGATGACGCCCATCAGTGTGGCGCCGATGATGACGCTGGTGATTTTACCGATCCCGCCGTAAGCGGAAGCGCCGCCGATAAAGCAGGCTGCAATGGCATCCATTTCATAGCCCTGACCAAAGGTAGGCTGCGTATTGGTCGCTCTCGCGACAGTCAGGATACCGGCAAGTCCTGCCAGGAAGCCCATGTTCGCGTAGGCAACGAAGTATACCAGCTTGGTATTGACACCGGAAAGCCTGGTGGCCTTCTCGTTGCCGCCGACTGCGTAGAAGTAACGGCCAATCGCGGTGTTTTCCGTCACATAGCCATAGATCAGCAGGACCAGCCCGATCCAGATCAGTACGGTCGGAATTCCCTGATACTGAGAGAGCTTATAGAAGACCCAGAGCAGCAGCACGCTGATCACCGCCATCCTGGCCAGTTCTTTGGCAGCGCTGTCGCCGCCGATCCCTCTCTGTTTCCGGATCATCATATTCCGCACCGTCAGCAGCACATAGAACGCTACGCCGATCACTCCGACCAGCATGCAGGTAATGTTCAGTCCGCTTCCATGGAAGAAGTCCGGAACATAACAGTCCGCCCCGCCGCCGAACACACGGAGAAATGCCTCATTGTTGATACCGACCGTATAGCCCTGTAGAACAACGTTGGAAAGGCCGCGGAACGCATACATGCCTGCCAGCGTTGCGATAAACGGAGGCACCGAAACCCACGCGATCCAGAAGCCCTGGAACATACCGATCAGAAGCCCGACCGCCAGCATGACAATCACTGCAAGAATCCAGGAGATCTTGTGGGACATCATCACGCCGCCGACCGCGCCGGTGAAGCAGACGACGGAGCCGACCGCCAGGTCGATGTTGCCGCCCGTAAGGATGCACAGAAGCATACCGGTGGCCAGAACGAATACGTAACCGTTCTGTGAGATCAGGTTGTTGATATTCTGGGCAAAAAGAATTTTGCCGCCTGTGCTGATGGAGAAGAAGATGACCACGACAACCAGCGCAATGACCATCATATTCTTCTTCACAAACGTGGAAAGATCATTTGTTTTCATGGTCAATCCCCCCTTCCTGATTTCAGAATCTCGGCCATAATGCTCTCCTGTGTCGCCTCGGAAGCACGCATCTCACCGACAATCTTCGCGGCATTCATGATATAGATCCGGTCACTCATGGCGAGTACCTCCGGAAGCTCGGAGGAAATCATGATGACCGATTTTCCGGCCGCCGCCAGATCATTGATAATACAGTAAATCTCGTATTTCGCGCCGACGTCGATACCACGGGTCGGCTCGTCGAGGATCAATACATCCGGCTCGGCGAACATCCACTTGGCGAGCAGAACCTTCTGCTGATTGCCGCCGGAAAGGTTGCCGACCAGCTGTTCCACCGACGGCGTCTTGATCTTCAGCTTTCCGCGGTACTCTTCCGCAACCGCATATTCCTTATCCTTGTCAATC
>CACXHD010000079.1 GCA_902767335.1 uncultured Lachnospiraceae bacterium | reverse complement strand
CTCGTTTTCTGAAATAGTAAACTCGTAGTCTCGACCCTCTCCATGGACAGGTTCCCACGGATATAAAAAGAGGGTTTCCATCACGCGAAGCACGATCTGCTCCCGGTGACGGAAACCCCAGTAAACCAGGCTTTTCGCGGTCTCTTTCTTCAAGAATGTGTTAGTAGACAGACGGTCTCGACGTGTGCCGTACCGCAAAACATATCGACCGCACAGCTGCGCGCAATCCGGTAGCCGGCCTGCGACAGTATGGCCATATCTTCCGGCAGACTGGTTGGTTTGCAGGAAATATATACGATTCTGTCCGCCCCGTAAGCCGCTATTTTGGAGAGTGCTTTCGGATGTACGCCTTCTCTTGGCGGATCCAGAATGATCAGATCCGGTGTTTCCGACAGTTCATCCAGAACCTTCAATACATCTCCGGCAATGAAAGAGCAGTTGTCCAGATCATTTTGGGCGGCATTTTCTCTCGCCGCCCGGACGGCCTCTTCGACAATCTCCACGCCAACGACGTTTTTCGCCACCGGAGCCATCAGCTGTGCAATCGTTCCCGTCCCGCTGTAGAGATCAAATACCGTCTTGTCCTTTGTGCTGCCGATATATTCTCTGGCTTTCTGATAAAGGAGCTGCGCCCCCGGTGAATTATTCTGGAAAAAGGAAAACGGAGAAATCCGGAATGTCAAATGAAGCAGCTGCTCCATATAATAGTCCCTTCCGAAAAGGAGATCCGTACGGTCGCTCGCCACGATGTCAGCACACCGGTCATTTACCGTATGCAGAATCCCGGCGATCTTCCCTTTCAGCGGAAGTGCGGTCATGACACCCACGAATTCCTCCAGGTATCTATTCTCCGTTTCCGGATCTGCCTGCGAGGAAGTAATCAGATGGATCAGCAGTTCCCCGGTATAAAAGCCCTTTCGCAGCACCAGATGCCGGAAATACCCCACGTGTCTCATGCGGTGATAATAGGGGAGGCCGCTTCGGCTGGCGGTGTCCAGAGCTGCGCTCAGAATCATACGGAAATCGTCATCGATAATTCTGCAGGAAGGCACCGTCAGGATATCATGATAACTTCCCTTTCGGTGCAGGCCGAGGGTCATCGGCCCGTCTTTGTATTCGTCGCCGAAGGAAAACTCCATTTTATTCCGATAGCCGTCCACAACCGGGCTTGCGATGATCCCTTCAAAATGGGGATCCATTCCGGTTTTTTCGAGAATTGACCGGACCTGCCGTTCTTTGAGCTCCAGCTGTTTCTCATATGGCAGGGTCCGCAGGCTGCAGCCGCCGCACGATCCAAAATGCGGGCAGTCGCTTTCGATCTCGTCCGGAGACCTCTCCAAAACCTCAAGCAGTCTCCCTTCGCATTTTCCGCCCCGTTTTTTCGTCACACAGAAACGAATCTTCTGTCCCTCCAGAGTTCCTTTTACTTCTACTTCACCGTCCGAAGAGACCACAAGCCCCTTTCCGCCGAATTCTGTCCGGAGCACAGTCCCTTCTCCGATCTGGCCCTTTTTCATATCCGTTTCCTTTCCTTTTCCTGCGCAAAGAACAAAGAAGGTCATCCGAATGCCTGCGCATTGCCGGATGACCTGATCATTTTCAGAATTCAAACAGTCTCACGGATTGTTTCATTCTTCCTCGCTGTCTTCTTTTGCGGGTGCCTCTTCCGCCTTTTCTTCGACCGCTTCGTCAGATGTCTCCGCTTCATCAGCGTCATCTTCCTCATCGTCGTCCTCGAAGAAATCGTCGAAATCATCGTCAAAATCATCATCGAAATCTTCGAGATAATCCGGTGTCATATAGCGGTAGATTGCATAAGCGATCGCTGCGACAGCTGTAATTGCCCCGATCACCGCAAGAACCCACAGCAGCCTGTTTTTGTTCTTCTCGTTTTCTTTTGCCTTGACTGCATCAAGCAGATCTTCCAATTTGATCATAATATACGTCCTTTCCAAAAGAATTTTAAAAGCTGATCCGACAAGAGCCGTTCCAAACGGGGAAACAGGCCAGTATCATAGCTGTAGAAAAGTATATCACAGTCGAAATGAATAATCTACTTCTTTTTCTCAAGCTTTGCAAATGCGGCCATCATTTTTCTGAGGCCGGCCTTGTCAAATTCGACGGAAACCTGGTAATCCCGGCCGACGTCCACAAGTTCTTTGACCGTCCCCTCTCCGAACTTCACATGTGTCACCCGGTCTCCTACTTCATAATCCAGGTGATCTGCTTTTTGAGGTGCACCCTTCGACAGCTGCAGCGGTTTCCCGAACAGGCCGTTGCCCTTCGGCTTCCCGCCGCGGTTCCCGGACCCGCCTGCGCCAAAGCTCCTTCCTGCGCCGCTTTCACTGCTTCCGGCCCCATAATTCCCGCTTCCGAAGTTTCCGCTTCCGTAAGATCCGCCTCCGTAGTTTCCGCCTCTGTAGCTTCCGCTTCCGTACTCCCCGTCTCCGGCGCTTCTTCCGTAATTTCTGCCGGCAAAACCCCCTCCGCGGCCTGCAGCATATCCCTGGCGGCTTCCGAACGCGCTTCCGTACGAATCCGGTTCCAGCTCCCTCTCATCGAGCAGTTCCTTCGGTATCTCATCAATAAACCGGGAAACCTTATGGATGTCCCGTTCGCCGCGGTTCATACGCATTCTGGCACTGGTCAGTGTCAGTTTTCGTCTGGCCCGCGTGATTCCGACATAGCACAGCCGCCGCTCCTCCTCAATCCCTTCATCGGGACGCTCCCCGAAAAGAGCCATGGAGGACGGAAACAGGCCCTCCTCCATTCCCGTCATATAGACGACGGGGAATTCCAGCCCCTTAGCGCTGTGCAGTGTCATCAGGAGAACTTTTCCTGCCTGCCCGTCCAGGGAATCGATATCGGCTACAAGGGAAACCTCCTGCAGGAAGCTGGCGAGCGTTGCTTCGGGTGTATTCTCTTCATAGGTCACGATTTTGTTAATCAGTTCATCGATGTTCTGAATACGGTCCTTCGCTTCCTCTGTCCCCTCGCGTCTGAGTTCTTCCACATATTCGGTCTCTTCAATGATCGTGTCCAGCAGCTCCCGCACGGTCACAGTCCCTGCTTCCTTCCGCAGTTTGTTCATCAGAGCCGCAAATTTCCCCGTTTTTATAGCACTTTTTCCAATCCCGGGAATGTCGCGGCTGCGATCCAGTGCCTCGGAAAAGCTGATGTCATTCACCGCGGCATACGCATCCAGTTTTGCAATGGTTGCAGCTCCGATCCCCCGTTTCGGGACATTAATGATCCGGTGCACTGCGACATCATCCCGGGGATTATCGATCGCCCTCAGATAAGAGAGCAGGTCTTTGATTTCCTTTCTGGCATAGAAATTCACGCCGCCGATGATCTGGTATGGGATGCCTGACATCAGCAGTTTTTCCTCCAATATCCGGGACTGGGCATTCGTCCGGTACAAAATGGCGATATCCGCGTTCCGGCAGGTTCCCATGGAGACTTCCTTCGCGATATCCCGTGCCACAAAATCCGCCTCGTCATACGCGCTGTAAACCGTCACATGGGAGATCCTCGGCCCGGCCGGATTTTCCGTCCACAGTCTTTTCTGCTTCCGTCCGCGGTTATGCGCAATGACTGAATTGGCCGCTTCAAGGATATCCGGAGTGGAACGATAGTTCTGTTCCAGACGGACAACCTTTGCCGACGGGTAGACCTGTTCAAAGCTCAGAATATTCTGTATGTTTGCCCCCCGGAAACTGTAGATTGACTGGTCATCATCCCCCACAACGCAAAGATTCCCATGGGCACCGGCCAGGAGCGAAACCAGGTGAAACTGTGCTGTGTTGGTATCCTGGTATTCATCCACCATGATATAACGGAACCGGTCCTGATAATAGGAAAGAACATCCGGACACTGCTGAAACAGACGAACCGTCTGCATGATCATGTCGTCGAAATCCATGGCATTATTGTTTCTCAGCTGTCTCTGATATTCCTTATACACTTCGCCGATCCGCACCATGTCCGGATCACCTGCCGCAGATGCGGCAAATGTCACCGGATCGAGCAGTTCGTCCTTCGCCGAGGAAATCACGGAGAGAAACATCTTTTCCTTATATACTCCGGTATTGATATTCATCGACTTACAGACATCTCTCATCAGCTGTTTCTGATCGTCTCCGTCATAGATGGTGAAATTCAGCTGATATCCGATCCGGTCCGCAAAGCGCCGGAGAATTCTGCCGCAGGTACTGTGAAATGTTGCCACCCATACACTGTCGGCGCCGAACCCCACCTGCGCGTCAACACGTTCCCGCATCTCCCCTGCCGCCTTGTTGGTGAAGGTAATGGCCAGAATATTCCAGGGCTTCACCTGTTTTTCGCCGATCAGCCAGGCGATGCGGTTTGTCAGCACCCGGGTTTTCCCGGACCCCGCCCCCGCCAGAATCAGCAGAGGCCCATCCCCATAGGTGGCAGCTTCCAGCTGTTGTGGATTCAGTTGCTGTAGTTCATTCATGTGATTCTTCCCTCATCAGAAAAACTATGGAAACACGGATTTAACCGGCGCTTCCCTATTCTTCAAATTCCGCCGTCACCGTAAACCCGCTGGGGTCTTTCCGGACCTGTGTAACGGTCCCGGTAAAGTTTTTCAGTCGTTCCCGGTTGCTGAAATTTGCCGACATGGCAATCGCCGGTTCAATGGTATAATACCAGCTTCCCGGAAGGACTCCCTCCGATACCCTGACCGTATCTCCGGGAGATACCAGACCCTCCCGTTCCATTTTAAACTCCATACTTCTCATCGTTTTTCATCCTTGACGTTCCACTTTGATCATTTTATGATGGGAACAAATGACGTTCACTGTAAATACTGTTTTTACGTTTCCAGAAGAAAGGACACCTGTATGTCCCTTGAAAGCTATAATCCCGAAGAACTGATCCGCCAGCTGCAGGACAGTCTGCGCAGTCTGCCCTATGTCCGTCCTGAAGAAATACCGAACATCGATCTGTATATGGATCAGGTTACCTCCTTTATGGATGCGCATCTGAGTCCGGACAGCCATGACGGCGACAGCCGGGTGATCACCAAAACCATGATCAACAATTATGCCAAAAACAAGCTCCTTCCTCCGCCGGTGAAGAAGAAGTACTCCAGTGAGCATATGCTGATCCTTGTCTTCATCTATTATTTTAAAGGCATCCTGTCTCTGCAGGATATACATTCTCTCCTCGGGCCGCTGGCAGGCCGCTTTTTTCATACCGGAAATTCCATCGATATCTCCCGGATCTACGGTGAGATTATGGAGGAGTGCAGCAGCGAGACAGACCGGATCCTGGATGATATTTCCGCTTTCATTGAAAAAGCCGGCACAACCTTCTCGGATGCCGACGAAAATGACCGGGACTTTCTTCGATATTTTACGCTCATCTGTTATCTGGCCCTCGATGTCTATATGAAAAAATATGTCATCGAACAGCTGATTGACGACTGTCCCTCTCCGGAACCCCAGGAGAAGCACTGAATACCGCGTCCGGGCCGAACGATCCTTCAGATAACAGATCCCCTGTATTCTCTGTCCGTCCACAGTATGACACCATGTGCAGCGGTGCAGAAATACAGGGGATATTGTAAATTCGCAGATCTTTAAATTCCAGGATCCCTGCGGTGTTCTTCAGCTGTCTTTCATGCGTTCAAACACCATCCGGTATCCGTCTTCTCCGTAGTTCAGAGCCCGGTTCACTCTGCTGATCGTTGCGGTCGACGCGCCGGTCGTATCAGCGATCTCCAGATAGGTTTTCCTCTCCCGGAGCATTCCGGCAACCTCCAGGCGCTGGGAAATGGAGATCAATTCATTCGCCGTACAGACATCCTCAAAAAAACGATAGCATTCTTCCCTGTTCTGCAGCGTCAGTACTGCATCGAAAAATCTGTCAACCGCTTTGCTTCTGATATCTCTGCTCATCTGTGCTCCTTCTTCAGCCATGCCTTATATTCTTCGACGCTTCGGTTGACAATCAGCTCCTCCGGGAAACCGGCCTCCCGAATCAACGGAGCTGAAAGATCCGTGCTGCCGATATCTCCGCACCAGTGAGCGTCACTGTTCAGAATAATATGGGTTCTGTATTTTCTGCACCAGTCCAGCATGACAAGAAGGTTCTCTCTGGCATTCAGTCTGGAGCTGCCCGGAGAGAGAGAATGATTGTTCACCTCCAGCAGAACATGCTTTTCGGCAGCGGCCGCCGCCAGCGTTTCATAATCCACCGGGTATCTCCCATCGTCCGGATGCCCGATGATGCTTACCCGCGGGTGATCCATAATCTTCAGGTATCCCTGTGTATTTTTCTTCTTTGTACCGGGCGTCAGACAGGGCAGATGCATGCTGGCGATGCATACATCCATTTTCTCCGTCAGCCGGTCGTTCATATCGACATGGCCTTCAAAATCGATGATGTTGAGCTCCGCTCCGAAAAACACCTCAATTTCGGAAAGCCTCCTGGGAACAACCTTGAGATTATGGAAATAAAACTCCCCGCATGTCCCGGGCATCATCATGGAGTGCTCTGTGATCGCAAGCAGTTCAAGTCCTTTGGCAGCAGCTGCCGCCGCCATTTCCGTGATTGTATTGTACGCATGTCCGCTGGCGATCGTGTGCGTATGAGAATCCAGTCTGTATTCCAAAGCGCCTCCTGTTTCTCTGGTCTTCAGGATCCCTGTACATCCGTGGCATACAGGGTTCCGTCGGAAGCAGCCTGTGTGCTGTCCAGTCCGACATTGACATAAACTCCGTCATAAATACCGTCGGTAGAGTTGATATTCGCGTCTCCGTAATAGACCGAATACGTGTTGCCGTCATCCCCCTGAATGGTCAGGCTGTCCGGCGTCGTACCGACGATCACCCCGCTGACGGAGGTCATGCCGGAGGAAGTGCCGCTCGTATCCGCCGTCGTCTCCGACGTCTGGGTTCCGGTGTCCTCCGCTGCGGCCGTCGTTTCCGATGTCGTCCCGGTATCCTGCTGAGCGGTTGTCTCCGCGTTCGCAGCCGCAGAACTGTCGGCAGACAGATATGCCTTTGAAACATATCCCGTCGTACCATTCACGGATACGATGAACCAGTTGTCCGTCTCGCCGACCACGGTTACCGAACTGCCTGTCCCGAGAGAGCCTGTTACATCGCTGTCCGTGCCCGGTTTTGACCGGACGTTGACATCGGACGTCGCATAAAGCGTCGACGTTGTGCCGTAATTGATCGCATTGCCCATCTCCGCATCCGACGTGCTCGTGTAGGGATCCGTCGACGCGTTGGACTCGGAAGTCTTTTCGGTCTGT
Organism: uncultured Lachnospiraceae bacterium; assembly: GCA_902767335.1. Lineage (GTDB taxonomy): Bacteria > Bacillota > Clostridia > Lachnospirales > Lachnospiraceae > Merdiplasma. The sequence continues at coordinate 18,174 of CACXHD010000079.1, read as the reverse complement.
TTCTCCGTCTGCTGTGCATTGCCGTACACAAGAAAATCCTTACGGATATATCCTGTGTTTCCGCCGATATTGACCTGGAACCAGTTCGCCGTCTCACCGGTTACGGTGACGGTATCATTTTTGGATGTCATCGTGAGGATCCCGGCGTCGGTACCGGGGGAAAGTCTTACATTTACATCATCCACCGATACCAGGGTCGTACTGGCTCCGTATACAGTCAGCGATTTCAGTTCCGCACTGCTGTCCGTATCCGTCCGGACGGTCTCACTGGTCTTCTGGATCTTCCCGGTAATCACTTCGCCGGTCACTGCGCGGAGCTTCTCGTCCTTCAGTACGCGGAAGCTCTCCACGGATTTCTGAACCGCCTCCAGAAGCTTTTCATTGTCCTCTGTGATCGACCCGACCACAACGTAAGCCTGGTCTGCAGCGACAATTGCATTCGTTACGGAATAGGCCCACATCCTGGCAGCCGCATTATATTTCACCACATACCGGTAAACATGCACATCGTTCACCGGCGCGTCCACAAAGCTGACGACCTGGAACGCGTTCGGATCCGAATACTGGGTTGTCAGAGAATCTTCCAGTTCCTGCTGGGTTTTCATCACATTCAGGCTGCTCATCGCCGTCTCGGTATTGGCATGAACGATATTGATCATTGCGTCTTTCCCGGACTGGAAAACACGCATTTCATCCGCATCCTGCCCGATCTTCCAGGTATTGTCGGGAAGCGTAATTTTTATCGTTCCGTCCTTCGACGTATAATCCACCGACGTCACCAGCTTCGGCGCTTCCGTCTCACGTACGGTGATCTTCTCCGTCGCCGGTTCTGTCTCGACCAGCATCTCCGTCTGGACCATCTGGGGCTGCTCCGGTCCCGGAGCCGGTATGGCAGTCTGCGTTCCCTCCCGCTGCCCGCAGCCGGACACACTTGCAGCAATCGCAGTGCCAGCCGCCAGCAAAAGTGCCATTCGTCCTGCTCGTCTCCTCATAATTCTATCCTCCCACTCAATTCTCCAGAGAAAGCGGGCGTCCCCACCCGTTCTCTTCCTATGCTCCCCGCACGGCTCCCCTTGTGCCGGAAGCAGCTGCGCCGATGGCCGTTATTGCCCGTCTGAAGCGCAGAAACCCGCTGTTTTCAGCGATTATCAATAATCTTATCACTATGAAAGGCTCTGCGCAAGTTGACAGAACGGATTTAATCTATTTGTATAACCTTTGTAACAAATGAGTAACCCGTAAAAAACTGCGGACCGCAGGGGCATCCCCCCGGCGGTCCGCAGTTTCATTCTCTTTTTGATTTATAGCTTACTGCAGCACAAGATTTTTGCTCACATAGCCCACCGTTCCGTCGACGTCTACCCGATACCAGTTGTCAGACTCGCCGACTGCCGTGATCACTGAACCCTCGGCAACGGTTCCGATGATATTGCCCTGATCGGAAGCCTCCGCGCGGATATTGGCATCGCTCGCCATCTGGATCGTAAAGCTTTCCGCATAATCATTCGCCGTCTCTGCTCCGGCCGCCGGTACGGTCACCGCCGGTGCATTTTCCGCCGCTTCACTCCGCTCTTCCGGAGTCTTCGGATCGACCGCTGTCTCGGAGAGATTGTTCTTATAAACATAACCGGTCCAGTCTTCTTTACTGACCTTGTACCAGTGCGGCGTTTCGCCGATAACGACAACTTCCTCGCCCTGATCGTAGCTGCTGACAATATTGTCGCTGTTTTCGGTATCCGGCGTCAGACGGATATTGATGTCATCATTCGCATAATACGTAACGCTGCCGGGCAGTTCCGTTTCATATTCCTGTTCTTCATCGGAAGTAAGATTCTCAGGGAATACTCTGGCCGGCTCTGTCGGAGCTTCCGTCGGCGCTTCTGTCATAACCTCGGTAACCGCTTCCGTCGGAGCCTCCGTCATAACCTCGGCAATCACAATCGCTTCGGTCGGTGTCTCCGTCTCGATCTGGATCGGCGGCTGGACCTGCGTCTCCTTCTGCTGCTCCCCTTCTCTCTGTCCGCATCCGGTCATCCAGAATGCAGCCGCAGTCACAAGCAGCATCGGCAATATCTTATTCCTCATTATCTTCATACATCACCCTCCGCATCCGGCAATGACGAAGAAGCGTGTCCGTCCGTCACCGCCATGAATTAAACAATTCCGCAAAGCTAATAATAACATGGGCATCCGTGAAAAACAAGAGTTTAAATTTCAATGGCTTTCTTTATACTGCTGTGCTATAATGTTGCCAATGTTCCGAAGGAGAAATGATCATTATGAAAGAACAAAAAAAACAGTCAAATCCGGCAAAACCGGAGAATGAAAAACCGACAACTCTGGCGCAGGAAATCATCGGATGGATCGAGGTCATTGCAGCTGCAGTCATCATCGCGCTGTTTCTGAACAATTTCATCCTTGTCAATGCGACGGTTCCGTCCGGCTCCATGGAAAATACGATCCAGCCCGGCGACCGGCTGTTCGGCCTGCGGCTGACCTACCTGTTCACGGAGCCGAAACGCGGTGATATCGTTGTCTTTCGATATCCGGTCGATGCCTCTCTCGGCAAAAAGACCAATTATATCAAACGGATCATCGGACTTCCGGGAGAAACGGTGGAGATCCGGGACGCCAAAATCTACATCGACGGCTCGGAGGAACCGCTGGATGAGCCCTATCTGAAAGAGGAATGGGTGGATATGAATGACGGGATCACCTTTATCATTCCGGAAGACAGCTATGTCATGCTGGGCGACAACCGAAACAATTCCTCGGATTCCAGGTACTGGGCACAACGGGCCCTGTACGACTATGAAGAAGCCGGCAAGGAGATTACGGTCGAAGAGGCCCTGAGCCTTTCCTTTGTAAAGAAGAAACAGATTCTCGGGAAGGCATATGTACGGTACTGGCCGCTGACGTCGATTTCTCTTCTGAAATAGGGTAAGGTGCCGCGTTCCCGGGATCCGGGATTCGTCAGGACGAGCCGGGTGAGTCAGGAGATACGTCCCCTGACTCACCCGGCTCTTAATGTTTCATTTCGTTTGCTTTATTCGAGTGTCACAAATTTCGATCCGACATATCCTTCGAGCCCGCCCTGTTCCGCAGACCGGACATGGGTCCATCCTTCGCCGCCGAGCACTTCCACCCGTTCTCCGGCATAGAATTCTCCAAGAACCTGTCCGTCATAGCCCGCGCTGCTTCTGCAGTTGCACTGGCTGTTGATATAGCCGTATACGGCATGGTATTCTTCCGAAAGGTAGGCTTTTGCCACATATGCGGTTTTGCCGTCATATTCGGCCTTGTACCAGCTGCCGTCCTCTCCGGTTACCTCCAGTGTTTCGCCTGCGTCCAGTTCTCCGATGACCCGGTACTGTGTACCCGGACCCTGACGCACATTGACGGCGGAGGAAGCGTACCGGGTAACCGGATTCTCATATTCCGTCCTGCCGGTGACGCCGTTTTCTGTTGTTTTTGTCTCTGTCTCCGAGCTGGTTCCGTCGTCTGCGGGCGTGTCCGGATTGCCGAGCCCTGCAAGAACCGTGGAAGCTTCCGCCTCCGCCAGGATGCCGCTCTCAGACGTTGTGGTCTCCGGCTTTTCTTCCGTCGTATCTGCTCTTTTCGTCTCCGGCTCTGTTTCCGTTTCCGTCTCTGTTTCTGTTTCCGTCTCTGTTTCCGTTTCCGTCTCTGTTTCTGTTTCCGTTTCGACTTCTGTTTCCGTCTCAGCTTCTGAAGCTGTCTCTTTTTCTTCTTTCTGGTCCGTCACCGGGGCAGGTGTTTCCGTCTCCGTTTCTGTTTCTTCTCCGAAAAGTGCCTCGCTTTCTGTCTCCGTTTCCGTTTCTGTCTCTGCTCCGAAAACAGCCTCGCTGTCGGTCTCTGTCTCCTTTTCCGCTTCTGCCGCTGTCTCGTCCTTTTCGTTCTGACCCGCAGCCTGGGCAGGGGCTTCCGTCACAGTTTCTGTCTCTTCTCCGAAAAGCGCCTCGCTGTCGGTTTCTGTCTCCGTTTCCGTCGCTGCTTCCGTCTTCGCCTCTGCCGCTGTCTCTTCCTCTTCTTTCTGACTCGCAGCCGGGGCAAGGGCTTCCGTCACAGATTCTGTCTCTTCTCCGAAAACAGCCTCGCTGTCTGTTTCTGTCTCTGTTTCTGTCTCCGTTTCCGTCTTTGTTTCCGTCTCTGTTTTTTCCGCTGCTTTCTTCTTCGCTTCTGCCGCTGTCTCTTTCTCTTCTTTCTGACCCGTCGCGGGGGCAGCGGCCTCTGTCACAGTTACTGTCGCTTCCCCAAAGACAGGCTCGCCGTCTGTCTCAGCTTCCGCATCCGTCTCTGCCCGGCTTTCCTGTCCGTTCAAAGCTGCGGCCGGGCTTTCCGGCGCTGCTTCCGATTCCCCGGGCTTTGTCTGCTCCTGCTCCGTGATAATCACGACCGCATCTTCAGCGGTTTTTCCTCCGGAGGCAGCGGTATTGCTGCTGTACTGTCTGTAGAGATTCATCCCGAAGAGGATCGCGCCGATCCCTGCCAGGAGGCCGAGAATCAAAAGAAAATATCTGAGATTATCTGAAAACCATTCTTTCAATTTTAATACCCCTTATCTTTATTCCCTTTACCGGTCCGGATCAATGACGGAGGACGTATTGAAGTAGGCCAGAAAATAATCCGGCGCATTCTCCAGCGTATAGCCGTCGACAAATCTCCTGGTCTGTCTCATGTAGTTCTCCCCCAGTTCCAGGAAATTCTGGTCCGCCCACAGGCCGCACAGATAAATCAGTCCGTTCTCCAGCAGATAATCCAGCTTGTCGCCCGGATATTCCACTTCTCCTCCATAGGGATAGAAGAGGATCGATGTATCTCCCACCAGAGATCCGACCTGCTCCTGCCACTGACTGATATCATTCCGCAGCTGATCCAGCGTCATATCATTCATATAAGAGTGCGCAAAGCCTGCGCAGGCGATCTCCCACCCGTCTGCGCGAAGCGCATCCGCAATCTGTTTTACGGTCTCGAGGTTTTGATTTTCCGTCATCAAAGCTCCCCTGGCGACCGCATAGCCGAAAACGCCGTCCTCCCCTGACACGGAGACAACGCCCCTGGCTCCCCGGTATGAGAAATCCGGGTGTTCTGCAATGAACGAATCCAGAATCGGGATCAGGTCATAGTCGCCCTTGAGATCATGCCCCTCACTGTCCGTATACAGTGCTTTCACGGCCCCGTTATCATCCAGTACAAGTTTTGTCGCGATTCCGTCTCCGTTCGTCACATCCGCATAATTGAGGTTGTCCTGGGAAATAATGACCGGTTTCCGGTCCGGAGGAAGCATCAGGCTGTTTGGCTCCATGATGGAGATGCCTCTCTCATCCGTATAGATCGAAGCAATGTCGGAAAGCCGGATCAGCACATACCCGTTGTTGTACAGTTCATCGAGAATGGCTTTGAATTCCTTCGTTGTCACCATCTGGCTGTCGTACAGTGACGAGCGCTCATCTCCGTCAAACGCGCGCGATGTGTCTTCGATCAGTGTCGGGAAACACAGATGGGCAATCTCACCGGTATATTCCGTCAGGGAATTCATCGCAGCGGTATATTCCTGAATCGCTTTGTCGATGCGGTCACTGTTGTTCTCCGTTCTGTCAATGGCCTCCAGCGCTTCTATGGCGTCTTCATAAAAATACGAAGCGGCGTAAGCAGCGGCTTCATTCAGCTGGCCCTGGAATACATTTTCCTCCGACTCAGCGATCTCCCGCTGTTCGCGCTCGGATTTCATCTGCGGGGATTCCACCGGCTCACCGCCCTCGTAGACCCCCACGGTTCCGATGCTCTCCGCAATCTGATAATTGAGAGTGGATCTGCTGCATCCGGCTGTGAAAACCAGAATAACAAGAAGCAGAAGGCAGCCCCCTGCCGGCCTGCCTCCTGCATTACCGCGCTTTCGATCTCCCGAAAAAGAACCCCTGCGTTTCATAACGTCTCCCCTTCATCCAGATCGCTTCCGTAAGCGACGATCTCACTCCACGCGCTGTAGTATTTCTTCCCATGAATTTTCCGGTAACTGCGAATACGGAATATCCATCTCCGGTCCTGGTCCAGTTCCCGGATCTTGTACGAACGCAGAGATTTCTTTGAAATTTTGATTTTCTCCGCTCCCTGGGAGAAGGAACTGCCGTTTCCATACTGCAGTTCAAATCCTTCCGGTTTTTTTCTGGCTTTCCATTTGACCCGCACATTCACCAGCTCACCGGATCTGCCCGCAGCGGATACACTCTTGATGACCGGTGCCGGAGGTACCACGACGACTTTTACGGTCACGGTCTTCGAACGATAGTTTTTCGTTGCGGCTGCTTTGATGGTGACGGTTGTCTCCCCGTACTTTCTTCCCCGCAGTTTCTGGTTATGTACCGATACCGTCTTTTTGTCTGCGGAGGTCATCGTCAGCTTGCCTTCCTGCCCGATGTCGATCTTTACCGCCTTTTTGTCATAAGGAACGTAAAGCGTATCTGTGCTCAGCTTCTGCGGTGCCTTGCGGATCCAGATCGGTATGGTCTGGCTGCCGCTGTATTTTCCGATTCCGGTAACCGTCACGGTCCCTTTTTTGCTCGCGTTTACATTTTTGGAATACGTTACCGTAAAATCAACATTTTTGACCAGGGTCGCCGATCCGTAGGTCACAGTCACCTTCGGCGTCTTCGCTTTCCCTGTGTACCGGAAAACGGTCTTGGACAATGTGATCTTGCAGGCCGCATCGTCCAGCTTTGCCGCCATTGTACAGGAAGCGACATTGGACCAGTAGATCTGATTCTTCGGCGCACTCTTCGCCCGAAGCTGATAATACCAGGAAGTTCCCTTCTTTGCGGTCTTGTCCAGATAGCTGCCGCTTTCTCCCGCAGCAGTCTCCCCAATCTTCTGATATGTCCCGTCCGCTGCGTCCGACCGGTAGATCAGATAAGCGCGGGGCGCAAAGCTCTCCCAGGAGAGCCGGATCCCTTTGTTCTCCTCCGCAGCGGTCAGGTTCGCCGAAACCGCGCCGTATTCCGGCCAGTAAATGTCCTTTGCATAGCCGCCCCGCTGTTCTGAACGGTATGCTTTATTCGCGGGACGCTCAAACTCATAGCAGAACGTATACGCAGCCGAATAGGCCCCTTCTTCGCTGACCTCCACATTCCGTATCTTCTGGTACGTTGTGGGATAGACATTTTCCAGCTCATATTCCATAAATTTCAGCTGTGCAATGAGCGTAGACCTGTCCAGATCGTTTTCGGTGCAGAAGGTATACAGAGCGTTTTTCCTCGATCCGAGCCACTGGCAGATCCCGTATGATACGCCGGTCCTGTCCCAGATATCCGGATCGAAATTCGACTCTCCGTAAATATTCGCCATGATTCCGCTGGCCGCTGCGGGGTTCAGCTTCATGTCGTTGATCATATAACGATAAGCGGAAACTTCGTTCTTTTTGTTCCGCGCAGCGAAAACCGTCCCTCCGGCCAGGCACAGAGCCAGAAGCAGAAGTACGGTAAACCATCTTTTTCGGCGTCGTTGATAAACGCTGTAATCCATAAGCCCTCCGTATGGCAGCCCGTCCGGCCGCAGAACCCGGGGCCCTCCGGCCGGACGTATCTTTTGCGGATCTTCCTGTCGAATGCTCTGAAAAATCCCTACATCCTGCGGATTCTCTCCAGAGCTTCTTTTGTATTCTCCCTGTTTCCGAACGCGGTAAGCCGGAAGTATCCCTCCCCGCTCGGGCCGAAGCCGCTGCCGGGCGTCCCGATGACATTCGCTTCATTCAGCAGGCGGTCGAAAAACTCCCAGGAAGTCAGTCCATCCGGCGTCTTCATCCAGATATACGGCGCATTGACGCCGCCGTAAACGGTATACCCCGACTCCTTCAGCGCTTCGCGGATCATCTTTGCGTTCTCCATATACCGCGCAACCTGCTCCGCAATCTGGGCTTTCCCCTCCGGAGTGTATACAGCGCAGCCGGCTTTCTGGATGATGTACGGAGCGCCGTTGTATTTCGTCCCGTGCCGTCTTGCCCAGAGGGAATGCAGCATCACGCCATTGCATTTCAGGTCCTTCGGAACGACCGTAAATCCAAGCCGGGTGCCGGTAAAGCCGGCATTTTTGGAAAACGAGCGAAGCTCAATTGCACATTCTCTCGCACCTTCGCACTCATAAATGGAGTGGGGCACATTCTCTTCACTGATATAAGCCTCATAGGCTGCGTCATAGATGATCACCGCTCCGACGGAGGATGCATACCGGACCCATTCCTGCAGCTGGTCTTTTGTGATTGCGCTTCCGGTCGGATTGTTCGGGAAGCACAGATAAATCAGATCCGGCGTTACATCCGGCAGCGCCGGCGCAAACCCGTTCTCAGCGGTACAGGGCATATAGATGACCTTGCTCCAGGTCCCGGTCGCCGCATCGTATTCGCCGGTTCTGCCTGCCATCACGTTGGAATCAACATAAACCGGGTAGACAGGGTCGCAGACAGCAATCCGGGAATCGCTGCTGAAAATCTCCTGAATATTCGCGGAATCTCCCTTTGCCCCGTCGGAGACGAAAATCTCGTCCGCAGCAATGCTGCAGCCCCGTGCGGCATAGTCGTTCTCCGCAATCGCCCTGCGCAGAAACTCATAGCCCAGGTCCGGCGCATATCCGTGGAATGTCTCTGCCTTTGCCATCTCGTCCACTGCCTCATGCAGCGCCTCAATAATGACCAGCGCAAGAGGCTGGGTTACATCTCCGATCCCGAGGCTGATCAGCGGCCGGTCAGGATATTCTGCCCGGTAGGCCGCCGCTTTTTTCGCTATCGTAGAAAACAGGTAGCTTCCGGGAAGCTTCAGGTAGTTTTCGTTTAACTGGAACATTTCGAAACTCCTCCATAAAACTTGACGTGGAACAGGGCTTCCGGCCCTGGTGTTATCCCCTGGTGTCATCATATCTTTTTTATCACACGAATCAGATTCCGTCCAGTATTTCGCCTTCAAATACTGTCTCTGCGGGGCCTTCCATCCAGAGAATGTCCTTCTCACGGTCCCAGTATATGTCCAGATCACCGCCCCGCAGCTGCACCGTTACCCGGTCCTGCATCAGGCCGCATCGGATCATTGCGGCAGCGGACGCACAGGAGCCGGTCCCGCAGGCCATGGTCTCCCCGGAGCCCCGCTCCCAGACGCGCATGCGCAGCCGGTCCGGCGCGCAGATCTGTACAAACTCCGTGTTTACCCGGTCCGGGAAGCGGGGATCCCGCTCAAACAGGGGGCCGATCTTTTCGAGGTTCAGGTCATCCACATCCGAAACCCGCACGACGCAATGCGGATTGCCGGTACTCACACAGGTCACATTCCAGTGCTGCCAGGCGACCTCCCAGTCCGCGCTGATCACCTCCGGCGTATCCGCAATGACCGGAATATGCTCCGCCGTAAAGTCCGGACTGCCCATGTCCACCCGGACAGATTTCACTTTCCCGTTTTCCGTCGTCAGATACAGCGTCTTAATTCCGCTGTCCGTCTGCACCTTCAGTTCCTTCCGCCCGACGATCCCATGGTCATACACATATTTGCCGACACAGCGGATCCCGTTTCCGCACATTTTTGCGCGGGATCCGTCCGCATTGTACAGGGTCATCCGGCAGTCCGCGTTCTCATCGGGACTGATCAGAATCAGTCCGTCCGATCCGACCCCGAAATGACGGTTGCTGAGACGTATGGACAGCGCCGAGGGGTCCTCCACCGTCTCTTCAAAGCAATTCACATAGATATAATCATTTCCCAGTCCATGCATCTTTGTAAACTTCATTCCCGTTCCTCCCCGTCCGGTATCGGATCTTTCCCTGATCCGGGATGCGCATTCCCGTTTTTCATACATTCTTTCGCGCAGAACAGCATTCGTTCGCTTTCTTCTCCTGCCGGTGCGGCAGAATATCCGTCAAAAACCTGTATCGTACCGAAGCCGGCCGTTTTCAGCAGCTTCCGGATCTGTTCCGCTGTCCAGGCTTTCTGAAAATGTGTCTCGGTATATCTGCGGAAGCGGTCCTGCTCCTCCCGGACAAAAAGCGTCAGATCGTATTCATTGATCCGCTCCGCAGGATACCAGCTGTTTTCCCAGATAAAGCTGCAGTCCTCTCTGGCTTCCGCAATGGTACGGTCCCCGATCAGTGTCTCATATTTGTACAGTGTGTTGACGTCAAACAAAAAAACCCCGCCGGGATCCAGATAATTGTTCACCAGTCGGAAAACCTGCAGCAGATCCTCCTCCTCTGTGACATAGTTCAGACTGTCGCAGACACTGACCACAGCACGCACCGTACCGTACAGTTCAAACGAACGCATGTCCTGCATCAGATAGAGAATCCGGGCAGCTTCATCCTCCGGCGTCTTCGCCCTGGCAATTTCCAGCATCTCCGGTGAACTGTCCGCACCGATCATATCATATCCGGCTCCGGCCAGCAGCCGCGTCATGGATCCTGTGCCGCATCCGAGGTCCAGCACCAGCCCGCTGTCGATTCCATTCTCCGACAGCAGCGTCTTCAGACGTCCGCACCAGGTCTCGTAGGGCACTTCGTCCATGAAGGTATCGTATACCTGTGCAAAGCTTTCATACATACTCATTGTCTACCATACCTGTCCGAGAATTCCATAGGAAACCACACACATGATCACGGTGGCCAGAAGAATTCCGAGAAGGATCGCCGGTACCGCTTTTTTATTTTCAATTCGCAGAAGCGCCGCTATGAGGGATCCGGTCCATGCGCCGGTTCCGGGGAGCGGTATTCCGACAAACAGCATCAGTCCGATGAACTCTCCCTTCCGGATGTTCTCGCTCTTCCCCATGGCGCGTCTCTCCAGCCATTCTACCGGTCTGCGGAAGGTCTTCGTTTTCTTCAGTGCAGAAAAGATCTTTGTAACCAGCAGCAGGATAAAGGGAACCGGTATGATATTGCCGATAATGCAGATCGGAATCGCTGTCCACATCCGTACATGAAGCAGGGAAGCGACAAGGAGTCCTCCGCGCAGTTCCAGAATCGGGATCATGGATACAATGAATATGATCAGCTCCGGGCTGATTTTCCCGCCGAATGTCTGTACAAACCACTGTGCCAATGTATTTGTCATATGAAATCGTTACTCCTTTTTTATCGCCCGCCGCTGTCCGTTCCGTGCGCTCACACGCCGCGTCCGTTCCGTTCTGCGGTTTATCTTCCGGCGGAACGGTTTTCCAGGTACGTTCCGAGGAACTCCGTCAGGGTATCCATCTCCTCGTCCGTACCGATTGTTATCCGAAGATAATTGTCAATCCTCTTCTGGCGGAAATAACGTACATAAATCCGATTCTCCCGCAGGACGGTGAAGAGCTCTTCCGCCGGGACCTCCGGGTGCGTCACAAAGAGGAAATTCGCCGCGGAATCCGAAAACCGGAAGCCCAGTTTCCGAAGCTTCGCCGCCGTGCGTTCCCGGGTAGACATAATCATTCTCCGGGTCCGTTCAAACCATTCGACATCCTCGACCGCTGCTTTTCCCGCTGCGAGGGAAACCGCATCCATCGTATAAGAGTTAAAGGAAAACTTTACCTGATTCAGATAATGGATCAGTTCTCTGCTGCCAAACGCCGCACCGATGCGCATCCCTGCCAGGGAACGGGACTTTGAAAACGTCTGCACCACCAGCAGCTGGGGGTATTTATCCAGCAGAGGCAGTGCGCTTACACCGCCAAAGTCAATGTAGGCCTCATCCACAATGACAATGCTGTCTGTGTTGGCCGCAAGAATGCGCTCTACCGACTCTATATCCAGCAGGGCGCCGGTCGGCGCATTCGGATTTGGAAAAATAACGCCTCCGTTCGGCCGGGTATAATCCTCCGGCCGGATTTTCAGTTCATCGTCCAGAGGAATTTGTTCATAGGGGATTTTCAGAAGCTCCGCCCACACATCATAGAAAGAATATGTGATATCCGGGAACAGGATGGGGCGGTCACTGTTAAAAAACGTCATAAAGGACATGGCCAGGACGTCATCGGATCCGACGCCGACAAAAACCTGTGCAGGATCCAGCCCATATTCTTTTGCGATCGCATCGATCAGTTCGCGGCAGACCGGATCCGGATATTTCCGATAGGAATCTTCCGTCACATTCCGGACCGCCCGCAGTACTCCCGGTGCCGGGGGATAGGGATTCTCGTTCGTATTCAGTTTGATCACACCGGCTTCTTTCGGTTGTTCCCCCGGTGTATACGGAGTCACCCTGCGGATGTTTTCCAGCCATTTCTTACTCATAAATCAGATCCTTTATTTCTTCTCATTCTCCCGCCGCTGCCAGTTTTGCCGCCTGGTCCGCCGCGATACAGCTGTCGATAATTTCATTCAGGTCTCCGTCCAGAATTTTGTCCAGACGATACAGCGTCAGATTGATCCGGTGATCGGTCACCCGTCCCTGGGGGAAATTGTACGTCCGGATTTTCTCGGACCGGTCGCCGGTACCGACCTGCGAGCGCCGCTGCCGGGCCTGCTCATCGTGGGCCTTCTGCAGTTCCAGATCGTACAGTTTTGCCCGCAGCACCTTCAGCGCCTTATCTTTGTTTTTCAGCTGGGATTTCTCATCCTGACAGGAAATGACAATTCCTGTAGGGATATGGGTCAGCCGCACGGCAGAGTCCGTCGTGTTGACACACTGTCCGCCGTTTCCGGATGCCCGGAACACATCAAACCGGCAGTCATTCAGGTCCAGCTTGACATCCACTTCCTCCGCCTCCGGCATGATCGCGACGGTAATGGTCGAAGTGTGGATCCGGCCTCCGGACTCGGTCTCCGGAACTCTCTGCACCCGATGCACGCCGGACTCATATTTCAGTCTGGAGTACACGCCCTTTCCGGTAATCATGAAGCTGACAAATTTCAGCCCGCCGATCCCGATTTCCTCGGCGTCCATCGTCTCCACCTTCCAGTGCTGGCTCTCCGCATAATGGACATACATACGGTAAATCTCTGCGGCGAACAGCGCAGCCTCGTCTCCGCCTGCCCCGGCCCGGATCTCGACAATCACGTTCTTATCGTCATCCGGATCCCTGGGGAGCAGCTGCAGCTGCAGTTCCTTCTCCAGCTTCGCGCTCTCCTCTTTTGCGGTCTGAAGTTCCTCCCGGAGCATTTCACGCATCTCGGGATCCTTCTCCTCCTCCAGCATGGACTGACTGTCTTCGATCGTAGAGGCACAGCGCTTCCAGGCGCGGTACGTTTCCGCGACCGGAGCGATCTCATTCTGTTCTTTCATCATTTTCTGGAATCTTGCCGGGTCCTGCGTCACCTCCGGGCTGGCAAGCAGCGTCAGAAGCTCCTCCTGGCGGATCAGCATATGTTCCAGTTTGTCAAATATTTTCATAATTATATCTCTTTCCGGAAACGATACGGTCAAGCCTGTTCAGATCCTGTTCTGTACAGATTCCGACAAAGTTCTGTTCCTTCAGCAGCGCGCATACGGCCCGGGCCTGTCCGGCCCCGATCTCCATCAGGAGCACTCCGTCCGGTGCCAGATGCGCCGGCGCGTCACATGCGATCCTCCGGTAAAAGTCCAGCCCGTCTTCTCCTCCGTCGAGGGCTGTTCCCGGATCATACCGGCGGACCTCCTCCTGCAGGGTTTCGATTACGGAAGTCGGTATATAAGGCGGGTTGGAGACAATGATATCAAAGGTTCCTTCTATAGCCTCAAACAGATCGCTTTTCATGAATATGACTTCCGATCCGAGCCGCCGGGCATTCTCCCGGGCGGTTTTGAGGGCTCCCTCAAAGAGGTCCGATCCCGTGATCTCAACCCTTCCTCTGCTGCGGAATTCTTCCGAAAGCGCCAGATCCACCGATATGGCAATGCAGCCGGAACCGGTGCACAGGTCCAGTATCCGCAGAAGCGTTCCCGGCCGGGACTCTTCCATGCGGCCTTCGGCATTGCGCCGATCCGGTCCGGAGGCCCTGCCGCGCATCAGTTGTTTTGCGGTTTCGATGGTTTTTTCCGCCAGCAGTTCCGTCTCCGGCCGCGGGATCAGTACCTGATCATTCACCAGAAACGAATACCCCATAAATTCCTGCTCTCCCAGGATATGCTGAAGCGGAATCCGCCGTTCTCTTAATGACAGCATCTCCTGCCAGCGCTCCAGCAGATCAGCCGGTGCCTCTTCGTTCATCCCTGCCAGATATCCGGTCCGGTTGATCCCGAAGGAGGCTTCCATCAGATACCAGGCATCCACGGCCGGATCCGGCACGCCGGCCTTCCTCAGCCGTCCCGTTCCTTCTTCAAGCAGACTCCGATAGGTCATACTGTGCACCGAAGTTTTCGTTCAGATATTTTCTCCAGTCGAAGACGGCCTCAACAGAGGCAATGCCCACCTCGATCTGGGAATCGTCGGGTTCCTTTGTCGTCAGGCGCTGAAGCGCAAGCCCGGGTTTGCTCAGCAGATTGACATACGCGTTGTCATAGCGTCCCGCCAGCCGTATAAATTCAAAGGAAACGCCGGCAATCACCGGGATCAGAAGCAGGCGGATGACAATCCGCAGCACCGGAGACGATACCCGGATAAACAGGAAGAAGATCACGCTGACCACCATGACAATCAGCAGGAACGATGTCCCGCAGCGTTTGTGCTGGCGGGAGCTTTTGCGGACATTTTCCACATTCAGTTCCAGGCCGTGTTCAATGCAGTTGATGCATTTATGCTCCGCCCCGTGATACATGAAGGTCCTCTGAATATCCTTCATACGGGAAATCAGCAGCATATATCCAAGGAAAATCGCCATGCGCAGGCACGCCTCCGCGATCGAAATCAGCGTTTCGGAGGATGTCAGCATCCGCAGCCCCCTGGAGAGGAAATACGGAAGCATCATAAACAGGGCAACGGAGAGACAGATGGAGAAAGCCACCGTCGCCCCCAGCAGGAGACGGTTCTCCTTGTTTTCCTCTTTTTTTCCAGCTTCCGATGCAGCACGGGACAGGACTTCCTCCCGTTCCTTCGCCATACGTTCCTCTTCCTTCGCCAGGAACATCTCTGCGTCGGAATCCTTCCCGGAAGCGCGCATCTTCGCCGCTTTCTTCTGTGCTTTCTTTTTTTCGCCCTTATGGCGCTCTTCCAGCTCAGCCGGCGTCTCTTCGGCAAAAAATTCCGCCGAATACATCAGGGAAGTCATGCCCAGTACCAGGGAATCCACGAAGTTGAACATGCCCCGGATGATCGGGATTTTCTGGATTTTATCATTTCTGGCGATACTTCGGTATTCGTCCGTCTTGACCGCAATCTTTCCGTCCACTGTGCGCACCGCCACCGCGTATTTGCCGCCGTTGCGCATCATGACGCCTTCCATCACGGCCTGTCCGCCGATATTTGAATATTTCATAGGCCACCTTCCGTGAAAAAGAACAGGCTGAGACCAACCAGCCTCAACCCATCTTAAATACTTATTATTTTGTGATACCGTATTTCCTGTTGAACTTATCAATACGTCCGCGAGCCTGTGTCGCTTTCTGCTGGCCGGTGTAGAACGAATGGCATCTGGAGCATACTTCGACGTGGATCTCTTTCTTTGTGGATCCGGTTACAAAGGTATTGCCGCAGTTGCAGGTTACGGTTGCCTGATAATAAGTGGGATGGATTCCTTCCTTCATCTGTTTCACCTCTCTGATAGAATGTTGTGAACTGCTTGCGGCAAAGACTGTCTCCGCCGCCGGTTCCCGGTCGATCCGGCTGTGCCTCTGCTGATCTTCAGCAGGCATGACATTTCCGTCAAGCACGGCTGGAAGCTTTCCCGGACTACCCCTGCAAGTCCCTGCAGTTGGCTGTCTGGTGCATAGATGACATGACAGCGTTGTGATTATAGCATGACACCTGCGTCAATGCAAGAATTTTCTCAAAACTGCTTGCAAAAATGCGGCAGGAATGATATCGTGATGGTACTGATCTTCTGTTTTCTTATGTCTGTAGGGATCTGCGGCATCTTGCCCTTTCTTCGTCCGATCCTGTCACTCACTGAGAGAATCCATTAGAGAATCCATCAGAAAATCCAAAAAAAATCTATATACAGCAAAGGATTGTGTTTCATGAGAGAAAAGTATGAGACTTTGTCACTTGTAGTTTTGAAGGACATCGCCAAGTCCCGGGGAATCCGTCATCTGTCCGGCCTGAAGAAAAGCGAAGTGATCGACGCCTTGCTCCGGCAGGATGAAATCGATGCCGCACTTGCTGCGCAGGCGGAAGCGTCTCCTTCTTCTGCGGTTTCCTCCGCGGATCCGTCTTTTAAATCGGAAGAACCAGATGCTTCTTCCGGGAAACCGCTGCCGGATCCGTCCTCTTTGACAGGCGCTCAGGAACCGGCCGAAAGTGCAGCCCAGACGGTTGTCCGGTCCCGGCCTGCTCCGCGGACGGCTCGAAATCCCCGGCCGGAATCAACAGAATACACTCAGACTCAGGAACGGGCAGGCCTTCCCGCCGATCGGTCGGAATCCCCGGATCGTCAGGCCCGCACAGCGGATTCCCAGGAACGTCCGGCCCGCATATTGGATTCCCTGGAACGCACGGCCCGCACAGCCGATACTCAGGAGCGCACGGCTCGCACAGCGGAGCGGAGCGATCGTTCCCTCCGCTCTGACCGGAACGCGCGTCCCGCCCGTACGGAACGGACGGATCGCGCCGATCGTGCAGACAGAACCGACCGTACGGAGCGGGTCGAAAGAACCGATCGGAACGAGAGAACGGAACGGGCCGATCGCACAGACAAAGCCGACCGTACGGAACGGGTCGAAAGAACCGATCGGAACGAGAGAACGGAACGGCTCGAAAGAACCGATCGGAACGAAAGAGCGGAACGGGTCGAAAGAACTGAGCGGAACGAGAGACCGGAACGGCTCGAGAGAACCGAGCGAAACGAGAGAGCGGAACGCGCTGAAAAAGCAGACCGTTCGGACCGTCCCCCGATGGATCTGGCTTCCCTCGACAGCGGCGTTGAGGTGTCCGGAATTCTTGAGGTGCTTGCCGAAGGGTACGGATTTATCCGGAGTGACAATTATCTGCCCGGTGAAAACGATGTCTATGTCGCCCCGTCGCAGATCCGCAGGTTCGGTCTGAAGACCGGTGATATCATCTGCGGCAACACGCGGATCCGGGCGCAGCAGGAAAAATTCAGCGCCCTCCTGTATCTGAAGTCCATCAATGGACTCTCTCCTTCGGAGGCCGCCAGACGTTACAACTTTGAAGATATGACGCCCATCTTCCCGAATCAGCGGATGCGCATGGAGCGCAGTTCCCGGGAAGTGGCGTCCCGGATTGTGGATCTGTTTTCGCCCATCGGCAAAGGGCAGCGCGGCATGATCGTTTCACCGCCGAAGGCAGGAAAAACCACTCTGCTCAAGGACATCGCCCGGTCGATTCTGCGCAATGAACCGGACATGCATCTGCTGATCCTCCTGATCGACGAACGCCCCGAAGAAGTCACCGATATCCGCGAGGCCATCGTCGGCGACCAGGTGGAGGTCATCTATTCCACCTTCGATGAACTTCCGGAACACCATAAGCGGGTTTCCGAGATGGGAATTGAACGCGCAAAGAGACTGGTGGAGCACGGAGAGGATGTCACCATCCTGCTTGACTCCATTACCCGCCTTGCCCGGGCATACAACCTGACGGTTCCGCCCAGCGGGCGTACCCTTTCCGGCGGACTCGACCCGGCCGCTCTCCACATGCCGAAACGATTCTTCGGTGCGGCCAGAAACATGCGGGAAGGCGGAAGCCTGACCATCCTTGCGACAGCACTGGTGGATACCGGCAGCAAGATGGACGATGTTGTCTACGAGGAATTCAAGGGAACCGGCAACATGGAACTCGTTCTGGACCGGAAACTCTCCGAGCGGAGGATCTTCCCGGCCATCGATATCCAGAAGTCCAGCACCCGCCGCGAAGATCTGCTTCTCACGCCGGAAGAACAGGAGGCCATGTACATCATGCGCCGCGCCCTGAACGGCATGAAGAGCGACGAAGCCGTCGAGAATATCCTGAATATGTTCCTCCACACCAGAGACAACGCGGAACTCGTAACCCGGGTCCGCAGACAGCGGCACGTTTAAGCGTCCGGGAGGAGAAGGGGACCGAGGAGACAGGGGACAGGAGACAGGAGGAGACAGGGGACGGTTCTCTGTCTCCTCGAACGGAGACAGAGAACCGTCCCCT
>CACXHD010000078.1 GCA_902767335.1 uncultured Lachnospiraceae bacterium | reverse complement strand
GTTTCGTAACGGTCAAAACAGACCGATCCGGTTCAGCGGCCAGATCCGCATCAGCACTCTCTCCTCCAGTTCCTCTTTCCGGATGACGCCGATCGAGGCCTCCCGGCTGTCAGACAGGTTTTCCCGGTTGTCGCACAGGACAAAATACTCGTCCTCCCCCAGTGTGATCAGGCGGGTGGCAGTTCCTCCCTGGACGGTATCCCTGTATTCTTCCGGTTCCTCCAGCTCATATCCGTTGATGTAAACCCGGCGGTTTGCGATCTGTACCGTCTCCCCCGGCAGTCCGATGATCCGCCGGATATAGATCAGATCGCTCTGGTATCTGGAACGAAAAGCGACCAGATCTCCCCGGCCGGGGCGGAACATCCGGGTAAAAAAACCGTCCGCAAGCAGAACCTCCCCCGGCTCGATCGTAGGATACATCGATGCGTCCGGCATCCGGACGGTCTGATGCAGCAGGAACATGCCGGCAAAAATCAGCAGAATCAGCACGCCGATCAGCAGCAGCCAGCGCAGAGCGGCATGGATCAGACCTTTCCCCGGTCTCTTCGAAAACTCCGGTTCCTGTTTTCTCATTTTAATGTGTTCCTCACTTTATTCCGCAGTCTCCGTCTGCGGGAACTCCAACGAAATCCTCCCCAGCTTTCCGCTGCGGAAGTCGTCGATCAGCAGATCTGCCGCGCGGGAAGTGTCCGCCGTTCCGCCCGGTCCGAGAACGCCCCGTATGTCCGCAATCTCCGCCAGCATCCGGGATGCGTCCGGCGAATCTGATGAAGCATCCTTCTCCCGTCGGATTCCATAACGGCGTTCCAGCGCATCCGGATACTGCTTCTGCAGAAAATGGATCAGGTCCTGTGCCATCTCCTCCCGGTTGAGCAGTTCATCCCGAATGGTCCCGGTCAGCGACAGCCGCAGGCCGACGGTCTGGTCCTCAAATTTCGGCCAGAGAATCCCCGGCGTATCCAGCAGTTCCAGCGTGCGGTCCGGCCGGATCCACTGTTCTCCTCTCGTGACGCCGGGACGGTTTCCGGTTTTCATGCTGGCCTTCCCGGCAAGGGAATTGATAAACGTCGACTTTCCGACATTCGGGATCCCCACAACCATCGCACGGACCGGGCGGTTTTTGATCCCTCTCTCCCGGTCACGCCGGATTTTATCCGCGCACGCAAGCTGGATCTTCTGCCGGATCTGTTTCATGCCGCCGGATCTGCGGGTATCCATCGCGGCTGCAATGATGCCCTTCTCCCGGAAATATTCGGTCCATGCCGCCGTCGCTTTCTCATCCGCCAGATCCGCCTTTGTCAGGATCAGAATGCGGTTTTTCTGCCCTGCGAGCGCATCGATATCCGGATTCCTCCCCGACAGCACACACCGGGCATCTGTAAGCTCTATGATCAGATCCACCAGCTTCAGATTTTCCTGCATACGCCTCCGGGCCTTCGTCATATGTCCCGGATACCATTGATAGTCCATAGCGCCTCCAACTGTGTTTCAGTTTTTCAAAAAGCCCCTGTGTTCTCCCGGCCGCAGCACAAACCATGCCTTACCCTCGATCATGGAGGAGGATACCAGTCCGATCTGGGCGTTCCGGCTGTCTTCGCTGTTGTTGCGGTTATCTCCCAGGACAAAATACTGATCGTCCTCCAGGCGGATCGGATCCTCCGCCATCCCGGGACTGATCATGGCCGGGTAGTCTTTTTTCTCCAGAAATACTTTTCCGTCGATATAGATCATGCCGTCGATGATCTGCACGGTCTCCCCGGGCAGACCGATCACCCGCCGGATGCTTGAACGGCTGCTCGTATTCCCATTCGGCTTAAAGGATATAATATCTCCGCGGGACGGGCCGTGCATCTGATAGGAAAGAATATTAATCAGCACCTCGTCTCCGCCGGACAGTGTCGTATCCATGGAAGGTCCGATGTTGGTCCTGCGCTGGCCGAAAAAATAAACCAGCAGATAGGCCGCAATGATGACTGCCAGGATCTGAAAGGTCCACTGGAAGACGCGGACCGGAATGGATTTTTTCGGGGGAAGATATTCCCGCGACATTCGCTCATCTTCATACAGTTTTGTCTCTCTGCGGCTGACCAGCGCCTGGTCGGTCCGCAGCGGCACGTAAGCGGATGAACGTTCCCCTTCCGGAAGGCGGTCATTCATCCCGCCGCGTTCATATTCGGGGATCCCCACGGACGGGGAACCGTATCTGCTGCCGGCAGCCGGTCCGCGCCGGTCCCGCCGTCTGCTGCCGGGCATCCGTCCATACTCCGGCACCCGCGCGCTTCCGGCAATCCGGTCAATCCCCCTGGTCCCGGTCTGATCGGGTTTTTCCGTCTGTCTGTTCTGCTCTTCTCCTGCCATTTCCTGTCCCCTGTTTTCGGAAAAGAAAAAGGAGGAACAGCATACCGTATTCGGCGTCCTGATTCCTCCAGTCACACTCCAGATTATTTAACGATCTCTTTTACCTTGGAGGCCTTGCCCACGCGTCCTCTCAGATAAGTCAGTTTCGCACGTCTTACCTTACCTCTGCGGACAACTTCGACCTTCTCGATCTTCGGAGAATGAAGCGGCCATGTCTTCTCAACGCCGATCCCGTTGGAGTTCTTGCGTACAGTGAAGGTGGCTCTGCTGCTTCCGCCCTGCTTCTTAATCACGACGCCTTCGAAAACCTGGATTCTTTCGCGGTTTCCTTCTTTGATCTTCGCGGAAACACGAACGGTGTCACCTACATGAAACTGCGGTACTTCTTCCTTCATCTGAGCAGCTTCAATGCTTCTGATAATATCATTCATAAAATACTACCTCCCGTAACTGGATGTTCTTAATGAAGCGGAAACCATCTGCAAAGGCTGCTCTTATGCGGCTTCCTGTCTTTTACGATCATTCAACAGAGGACCATCCGTAATGTGCAACTTCTGTATCATAACACGTTTGGAACCCCTTGGCAAGAAGTTCCTGAAAAAAAGAAATTACTATTTGCAGCCGACAAAACCGTACGCCCTCATGGCACTAAATGCTGGTCTTCTTCCTGCAGGGCTGCCAGATATTTCCGGTCGGCTTTGTCCAGGACGGCCGTCTTCAGCAGCTCCGGCCTGCGTTCCCGGGTCCGGAGGATGGACTGCTGTCTGCGCCAGAGATCCACGTTGGCGTGGTGGCCGGAGAGCAGAATCGGCGGAACGGGTTTGTCGTGCCAGATTTCGGGCCGGGTGTACTGGGGATATTCCAGAAGAGCCTCGGAGAAGCTCTCATCGACGCCGGACTGGTCATTGGTGAGAACCCCAGGCACCATCCTGGAGACGGCATCCATCACAACCATGGCCGCCAGCTCTCCTCCGGTCAGTACATAATCGCCGATCGATATTTCGTCTGTGACAATCTCTTCAATCACTCTCTCGTCGATACCTTCGTAATGTCCGCAGAGGAGGATCAAATCCTCTTCCTTCGCCAGTTCCCGGGCCGTCTCCTGGCAGAAGGGTCTGCCCTGCGGGGTCAGGTAAACGCAGCGGACGGGCCTGCCGATCCGCGCGACGGTGTCTTCCCAGGCTCCGTAGACCGGCTGTGCCTGCATGACCATTCCGGCGCCTCCGCCATAAGGATAATCGTCAACCCGCCGTTTTCTCGCCGGTTCCGCAAAATCGCGGATATCGACGGCCTCGAGTGTCAGCAGCCCTTTTTCCATCGCTCTTCCGATAATGCTTGTATGCATCCCCTGAAGGATCATATCCGGGAACAATGTCAGTACGTGGTAATTCATCTGTCTCCTTTAAACCAGTGTTTCCTTAAAACCTGTTCAGTTAAGATCCTCCAGTCCCGGCAGCAGATGGACCGTCACCGTCCCTGCTTCCAGGTCCACATTTAAAATACAGTCTTTGATCACGGGAATCAGAAGTTCCGTTCCGTCCCCGCGCTGCACGGCATAAACATCATTTGCGCCGGTCTGCAGGACATCCGTAAGAACGCCGAGAAGTCTTCCCTGATCATCCCAAACCTTCAGTCCGATCAGATCCGGAATATAGTACTCGCCTTCCTCCAGCGGAAGGGCCTGATCTCTGCGGATCCAGAGATCCTTTTTCAGGAACCCGGTGACGTCCTCGATCCGTTCCAGCCCCTGAAAATGCAGGATGACAAACTGCTTGAAAAAGCGCACTTTGTCGATGGTCAGTTCCCTCCGGTCATCCTCCGTCCCGACACAGACGGTGTCCAGATCCAGAAAACGGGCCGGTTCTTCCGTTGTAGGAAATACCTTGACTTCTCCGGCCAGTCCATGGGTTGAAGTGATGACTCCCACACGAAACATATCTTCTTTCATGCTTTTTCTCCTGACAACAGGAGGCCGCCGCATCAGCGACAGCCCCTGTGTATTCATGTTCTGATATCAGATCCGGGATAACACGGCAGGCAGAGCATTCCGCCGGGCATCGTATTATCACAGAATGTCGACGATCACTTTTTTATCTTCACCGGATGCGGCAGCTTTCACAACGGTCCGGATCGCCTGCGCGATCCTCCCCTGCTTGCCAATGACCTTTCCCATATCGGAAGGAGCGACCTTCAGCTCTACGACAATGGATCTGCGGCTTTCTTTTTCAGTCACCACAACTTCATCCGGATAATCGACAAGAGATTTTGCAATCACTTCTACCAATTCTTTCATATCCGCATTCCTTTATTTTTCAATACCTGCGATCTTGAAAAGCTTCCCGACGACTTCTGTCGGCTGTGCACCGTTGGAGAGCCACTTCTTTGCCAGCTCTTCATCAATCTTGAACTCACTGGGATCCGTGTTCGGATTGTAGGTTCCGATCTCCTCGATGAACTTGCCGTCTCTGGGGGATCTGGAATCCGCAACCACGATTCTATAGAAAGGTGCTTTCTTCTGACCCATTCTTCTCAGTCTGATTTTTACTGCCATCTTTGTTTCCTCCTTAAACTCATCTGATCTTTTTGGGATTGTCATTCTCTGACAACATTTATACCATGTCAAACCGCCTTCCGGCGATGATCATGTCTCTTTCGGCTGCAGGTCGGAATTTTTTCCGCAGCAGAACTGCAAGCACGAAGTTTGCTGCAGCGGTCAGGCTGCCGGGCTGAATCCGTTTTTAAAACGGAAGCTTCAGTCCTCCGAGGCCGCCGAGACCGAACCGTCCCTTTTTGCCGGCTCCCATGCCTTTGAACTGTTTCATCATCTTCCGTCCCTGCTCGAACTGTTTCACCAGCTTGTTGACTTCGCTGATATCGACGCCTGCGCCTTTTGCAATCCGCATTTTGCGGGAAGGATTGAGCAGGTCCGGGTTGCTCCGTTCCTGCGGCGTCATGGAGAGAATGATTGCCTCCGTACGGGCCATCAGTTTCTCGTCCATCGCATCCTCCAGCTGCGCCATCTGTCCGGCGCCTACACCCGGAAGCATCCCCAGTACGCCGGAGAGACCGCCCATCTTCTTCATCTGGTTCATACTGTCCAGATAATCATCGAAACCGAACGAAGCCTTTCGCAGCTTCTTCTCCATCTCACGGGCTTTTTCTTCGTCGATATTCTCCTGGGCCTTTTCAATCAGGGACATGACGTCCCCCATGCCGAGGATCCGGGAAGCCATCCGGTCCGGATAGAACTGCTCCAGATCGCTGAGCTTCTCGCCCATTCCGACATACAGGATCGGCTTGCCGGTCGTCGCCCGGACCGACAGCGCCGCGCCGCCGCGGGTATCGCCGTCCATCTTTGTCAGAATGACGCCGTCGATACCGATCTGCTCGTCAAAGGTTTTGGCGACATTCACGGCATCCTGTCCGGTCATGGCGTCCACCACCAGGATCGTCTGGTCCACCTCGACCGTATTCCGGATTTTCTGCAGCTCCTCCATCATATCCTGATCGATATGAAGACGGCCGGCCGTATCAAGAATAACGACGTTGTATCCTTTTTCTCCTGCATACTCGACTGCCCGTGCAGCGATGTTCTCCGGTTTTTCATCGGATCCGAGTGAAAACACCTCGACGCCCTGCTTTTCGCCGTTGACCTGCAGCTGCTTAATCGCGGCAGGACGGTATACATCACAGGCGACCAGCAGAGGACGCCGCCCGCTGCTTTTCAGCTTTCCGGCCAGCTTTGCCGCCGTCGTCGTTTTTCCGGCGCCCTGCAGTCCCATCATCATGATCACCGCAGGCGTATTCCCGCTCCCAATCGCGAGCGGCACCGTCTCGGACCCCATCAGCTGGGTCAGCTCGTCATTCACGATCTTGATCACCATCTGTGCCGGATTCAATCCGTTCATCACATCCTGGCCGATCGCTTTCTCCTGAACGGTCTTTATAAAACCGCGGACCACCTTGAAGTTGACGTCCGCCTCGAGGAGCGCCATCTTTACTTCCTTGAGCGCAGTCTTTACATCCTCCTCCGACAGTCTTCCTTTGCCGCGGAGGTTCTTGAAAACATTCTGAAGTTTTTCGGTTAAGCTTTCAAACGCCACGATTACAGATCCTCCAATATCTGATCGCACAGACTCCGGATCCTGCTCATCTGCTCCGGCAGGTCTTCCTCAGAAGACGCATCGTCCCGAATCTGCTGTATCATTTTTTTCAGCCAGAGAAACTGCTCCATCATATGCAGTTTCTTCTCGTAATTCTCCATCAGCCGGTCACATTTGTGCACAAGCTCATGGATACTCTGTCTGCTCACACCTTCCCTCGCAGCCAGTTCGCTGAAAGAGGTATCATTGCAGACGACATCCTCGTATACTTCTCTCTGATGCTCCGTCAGGAGATCCCCATAAAAGTCGAAGAGAAGCGTCTGTCTCACAATCTGTTCCATAAGTCAACTTACCCCTTCATTGCCGCTCACTCCGAGTATATTACAGGATCTCCCCAAGTGTGTCAAGTATTTTTTCCTGACATGGCGGGCAGGTTTTTTTCCCTGACATGGCGGGCAGAGGCGGTATGTGGTTTTTCTGATAACGTGATGACACCGTGAGACAAGGCGGCCAGTTTTTTCTGATACAGTGCGGACCGATCTGCCGTTTCAGCCGTGCTTGTCCGCCCGCTCTCGTTCCTCCGGCGGACTGATCTGCCGTTTCAGCCGTGCTTGTCCGCCCCCCACTCACTCTCCGCCATCTCCTTCGAAAAGATTGCAACCACCGGGAAAATACGATATCATAAAAGCAGGCCAGGAACAAAACAGGGCCTGAATCAAAACAAGTATGAAAGCAAAACTAGACTGAAAACAAAACAAGATCAGAAACAAAACAGGACCGGAAACAAGCCGGCCCTGGCACTGTGACAGGAAGGAGACCGTCGATGGAAACCCTGATTTCTCTGATGCATCTGATTCTGGAAAATATTGTGAATGTGTCAATTCTGCTCTTTGAGTTCATCGGCGTCGGCATTATTATCTGGACCGGCGTTCATGCGTTTCTCCGTTCTCTGCACAAAAGCGGAGACACCGGGGTCTACCTTGCCAGGGGGCTTTCCCTGGGTCTGGAATTCAAAATGGGAAGTGAGATTTTGCGTACCGTCATCGTCCGGGACTGGACAGAGCTGGGCGTTGTCGCGGGGATCATCGTCCTGCGGGCTGCGCTGTCCTTCCTGCTCCACTGGGAAATCCGTGAAGAAGAGAAACATGCTCATTCAAATGAGTGACTGTCAAGCGGTTTTCATTCTTCTGCGTAACCGGTAAGCAGCTTTCATTCTATTGACTGGCCGGCAAGCGGCCTTCCTTCTTTTAACACGTTTATGGTCTCGAGATCCGGCCCGAGAATAACCAGATCCGCTTTGCGCTCCGGCAGCAGCGCTCCGCAGCGGTCCGAGGCACCGATCACGCAGGCCGGATTCCATGTGGCGCAACGCACGGCGCTCTCCAGCGGAATCCCCATGTCCCGGACCGCGATCCGCAGGCAGCCCATCAGGCTGGTCACGGAACCTGCCAGATTTCCTCCCTCTGCAAGCGTTGCCCTGGTTCCCTGAACGATTACCTTCTGTCCGCCCAGCAGGATTTCTCCGTCTCCGAGCCCGGCCGCCCGCAGGGAATCGCTGATCAGTACAATCCGCTCTTCCCCGAGCATGGCAAACGCAGCGCGAACCATTGCCGGGTGTACATGATTCCCGTCACAGATCAGTTCCGCCGTCACATGCGGGCTGTCCGCGACCGCTCCTGGAACTCCCGGCTCCCGGTGGGTCATCTCACTCATCGCATTAAACAGATGTACGGCATGGCTGGCACCCGCGCGGAAGGCCTTCATGGCGGTTTCATAATCCGCATTGGTATGTGCCAGTGACACTCTGACCAGATCTTTCACTTCATTGATATACGATTCAAAATCCGGGTTCTCTTCCGGTGCAAGACCGATCACCCGCACAAGTCCGTCTGAGCATCTCAGAAATTCTCTGCACAGGTCCGCGTCACAGGGACGTATATATTTCCCGTTCTGCGCTCCTTTTTTCACATGGCTGATGAAGGGGCCTTCCATGTTGATACCGACCAGATCGGCAAGAAGCGGTTCCTCTTCCTTTATTCCGTCTTCCCTGCATCTGTTTTTCTTTAATCCTTTTTCCTTACATCCGTCTTCCTTTAATCCGTTTCCCTTTAATCCATTTCCCTTTAATCCGTCCGTCTTCCCGGCCGCGAACGCAGCCGCAAGCGAAAGCACCTTTTTTAAATGCGCTTCCGGGAGGGTCAGGGTCGCGGGGCAGATGGATGTAACGCCCTGGGAAGCTTCCCAGGCCGCGAGCGTCTCGATGGCTTCCATGGTGCCGTCGCAGAAATCCGCGCCCATGCATCCGTGAAAATGAATATCCACCAGTCCCGGGATGACATAACATTCCGGCACTTCCTCCGACGCGGGACAAAACGTGTGGATTTTACCGTTTTCCAGTATCAGGCTGCCCTTATGAAAATGAAAGTCCGGTCCATAGATGTTTCCTGAGATTCTTCTCATCCTGTAATCTCCTGCGAAAGATCAGGCTCCTGCGAAATGTCGAAGCGCTCTTCTTCATGTAATCTCCTGGATAATATCGAGGTTCTCCTCGTAGATGGTACAAGCGAGCTTCGCTTCCTCCGGGGAAGGCATCTCGCTGAAGATCCGGAGCAGCGGTTCGGTCCCCGAAAAGCGGGCGCTGATCCACCCGCCGTTTGTGAAATACACCTTCACCCCATCCATGTAGGAGACATGGTCCGTCACAAAAGGAACCTCCGGCAGGTTTTTCTCCTCAAACAGCTGTCTTTTCAGCTCAGCCTTCTTTTTCTCCGTAAAGCGGTAACTGCGTTCCTCCATATAAATGTGGCCGCAGTCCTCTTCGATCTCCCGGAACATCTCCGAAAGCTTCCTTCCCGTTACCGCGATCATCTCCACCAGCAGCATGGCGGCATAGATTCCGTCTTTTCCGTTGATATGGCCCCGCAGGGTGAGGCCGCCGGAGGACTCCCCGCCGATCAGCGCGTCGGTCTCCTGCATTTTGGAGGAAACATACTTAAACCCCACCGGCACTTCATAGCAGGTTTGTCCATACCGCTGTGCAATCCGGTCCAGCATGTGCGTCGTGGCGATATTGCGCACCACCGGACCGGACTCCCCCTTATATTTCAGCAGATAATAGTACAGAAGCACCAGGATATCATTCGCATGGAGATACCGGCCGGTGTCGTCGATCACACCCAGACGGTCCGCATCCCCGTCGGTCGCAATCCCGATATGGTAGCGGTAGTCCATCACACGGGTCGACAGCTGACGCATGGTGACCGCGGTCGGCGCCGGCATACGCCCGCCGAACAGTGTGTCATGGGTGTTGTGGATCATTTCCACATCACAGCGGGTTGTCAGAAGCAGCGTCTGCAGCGGCACCTCCGACACGCCGTACATCGGATCAAAGGCGACGCGCAGATGCGCATCGCGGATGGCCTTCACATCGATCTTGTCAAGGATATGATCCAGATACGCATTGATCGGATAGATTTCCCGGATCAGCCCCTTTCCCAGCGCCGACTCATAGTCCATGCTCCGGACCTGCCCTGGATCCAGGGATGAAATAATCCCCTCGATCTCATCCGTGACCTCCCGGTCCGCATCTCTGCCGCCGGCGGTAAAAATTTTGATTCCGTTGTAAATCGCCGGATTGTGGCTCGCCGTGATCATCATCCCATAGGGCAGATCATGGGTCATCACATAATACATCACCAGGGGCGTCGGCGAAGATTTATTGATCAGGCTGGCCGTGATGCCCTCCGCAGCGAAGACTTCCCCGCACCAGCGCATGGTCTCCTTCGAAAGGAATCTCCGGTCATATCCGAGAATGATCCCCTTCTCCTGTACCCCTTCTTTTTTCATTTTCACGGACATTGCAGCGGCAAGCAGCTGGATATTCTTTTTGGTGAATTCATCTCCAATCACGGCCCGCCATCCGCCGGTACCAAATCGAATCATGCTCCGCCTCCTTTGTACTTCTCACAGGCGCGCCTTCGTCTGCAGCCGATTCTGTCAGTCGTTCTTCTTTCCCATAATGCTCAGGATACGAATGAAAATATTGACAATGTCCACATAGATATCCGCCGCGCTGTCAATTGCATTGTCCAGCGTTTTCGGATATTCCTGCGCCTTTGCCCAGTCATATCCGATATATCCTCCGAAAATCACGACCATCACATAGTCCATGATCCCCAGATTCAGGCGGAAAATCAGTCCTCCGATCAGCTCCACGGCCAGCGATCCGAGCAGGGCAAAGAGAAGAACCCGGCCCAGGCTCAGGAAAAACTGCGGAAAGATGGTGGAGATAATCATAATGCTGACCACGATAATCCCGGTTGCAAGAAATGCGCTGTAAATCGTGGACGTCGAATACATGGTCAGAAACGAGGTCAGCAGTACGCCCATGGCGCAGGCCAGCAGTGTAAATCCCAGAAAGCTGACTGCGGGATTGTGCGACCTTGCAATCATAAAAAAGCTTCCGAACGAAACGACCAGATATCCGATCACGATGATCCGCAGATCCAGCTTCACAATATAGGGCGTCAGGAAAAAGGCCATACCGACATTAATCAGAATCCCCCACAACAGGGTCAGGCCGATCGCAATATTGTACGTGTTCTCCGAAAGCTGCACCCCGTCCACGCTCAGCAGCCGCTGACGTTTCATCTCCTTGTTATCCATTAACCATTCCTCCTCTTTAATGAATCACATTTTCTCCTGATACAATTGCTGCTGTCCACAGCGCTGCAGCGCATCGGATCTGCGTCAGGGTCTGCCGGAAGCAGCAGCTGTCATCTCTTTGCATCATACAGGTGACATGCACAGAAGTGCCCCGGTTCAACCTCTCTCCAGGCCGGACTCTCATGTTTGCACTGTTCCATGCACTGCTCGCAGCGGGTGTGGAATTTGCAGCCCTCCGGCGGATTTGCCGGGCTGGGAATGCTTCCCTTCAGGATAATCCGGTTCAGCTTCACGTCCGGATCCGGAATGGGAATCGCGGAAAACAGCGCTTTCGTGTACGGATGCAGCGGCTTCGCGTAAATCTTCTCCGTGCTGGCATACTCAACCATGCTTCCCAGATACATCACACCCACCGTATCCGAGATATGCTCTACGACCGAGAGATCATGGGATATAAACAGGTAGGTCAGCCCGAATTCCTCCTGCAGCTGTTTCAGCAGGTTGATGATCTGTGCCTGAATGGAAACATCCAGGGCGGATACCGGCTCGTCGCAGACGATGAAGTCCGGCGCCAGCGCCAGCGCCCTTGCGATACAGATCCTCTGTCTCTGTCCGCCGGAAAACTCATGGGGATACCGCTCTTTATAATAGGCCGGCAGCCCGCAGACATCCATCACCCTGGAAATATACGTATCAAACTCATCCGGCGGAACGATTTTGTGTTCCCGGACCGCCTCCCCGATGATTTCCCCCACCGGAAGCCGGGGAGAGAGGGAGGAATACGGGTCCTGGAATACCAGCTGCATCCGCGGACGCATTTTCCGCAGTTCCTCACGGTTCAGTGCAAAAATATCCTGCCCTTCAAAATATACATTCCCGGCCGTTTTCTCCTGCAGGCGGAGAATCGTTCTGCCGCAGGTCGACTTTCCGCAGCCGGATTCGCCCACAAGCCCCATGGTCTGCCGGCGGGCAATGTTGAAACTGACACCGTCCACCGCTTTTACATTCCCCGTGGTCCTCTTGAAAAACCCGGACTTGATGGGAAAATACTTTACCAGATTGTCAACCTTCAGAATATAATCATCATTTCTGTTGTCTGCCATCTTTGCTTTTCCTCTGTCTCTTACAGCTTTGTCACATCCACCGACTGCGGTACGCCAAGGACCTCGCCCTCTTCATAATATCGGTAGCAGGAAACCACATGTGTATCACTGATACGGATTTCCGGCGGATACGCTCGGGCGCAGCGGTCGCATTTCATCTCGCAGCGGTCCCGGAAGTAACAGTAATCGGGCATGGCAACCGGATTCGGCACATTGCCCGGGATATTGTAAAGCTGGTCCACCTTCTGGCCGACCACCGGTTTGGAACGCATCAGACCGATGGTATAGGGATGCGACGGGTGATGGAAAATCTCATCCGCGGTCCCCTTCTCCACAACGCGTCCGGCATACATGACCACCACATAGTCCGCCATGCCTGCGACAACCCCCAGGTCATGGGTGATCAGCATGATCGAGGAACTGAGTTTGTCCTTCAGATTCTGCAGAAGATCCAGAATCTGTGCCTGGATCGTCACGTCCAGCGCTGTAGTCGGCTCATCCGCAATGATCAGTTTCGGCGAACAGGCGAGAGCGATGGCAATGCAGATGCGCTGGCGCATGCCGCCGGAGAGCTCATGGGGGTACATTCGGTAGACGCCTTCCTTATTGGCAATCCCCACCATTTCCAGCATCTCCAGGGTACGGGCCCTGACCTGCTCTTCGCTCATCTCCGGCTCGTGGAGCCGGATCACTTCATCGATCTGGTCTCCGATCCGGAACACCGGATTCAGAGCAGTCATCGGTTCCTGAAAAATCATGGAGATCTGGCTCCCGCGGAGCTTCTCCATCACAGAATTCGGCGTGTTCACTATGTTCAGCGCGCTTCCGTCCCCGTTGTTGAAACGGATCTCTCCGCCCACCGTCTGCCCGGAGGGACGCTGCAGAAGCTGCATCAGAGACAGGCTGGTCACGGATTTCCCGCAGCCGGACTCTCCGACCACGCCCACCGTTGCGTGTTTCGGAATATCAAAGTTCACGCCGTCGACGGCCTTCACCGTCCCGACATCTGTAAAAAAGTAGGTACAGACATTGTCAAATTCCACCACATTGTCCGGATTGCGCATCTTTGTGGTGTAGCGGGACGGATCCTTGCCGGCCTCCTCCCGCTCTTTCTCCAGTTTCTTAGTCACACGCCGGTTGAATTTCGTGATCCTTCTCGATTCTTTTCCGGATATATAAGACGAATTGTTCTCAGACATTTTCTTCTCCGATCTACTTCTTGGACTTCGGATCATACGCATCCCGCAGACCGTCGCCGACGAAATTGAACGCAATTACGGTCAGACAGATCAAAAGACCGACCGGGATCCAGATGAACGCATAATGTGCCATGGCGGATGCCGAGGACACCGAGTTGATGATCGTGCCCCAGGTTGCCAGCGGATGTTTTACGCCCAGCCCCAGGAAGGAAAGCGTCGACTCAGTGATAATGACACCGCCCAGGCTCATGGTTGCCATAACGATCAGCTGCGGCATGACATTCGGGATCAGATGCCGGAAAATGCGGTCCTTCACCCGTATGCCGGTGGCTTCCGTCGCCACCATGAACTCCTGCTCCCGCAGCGAGAGGATCTGTCCTCTGACCAGTCTGGCCACGCCGGCCCAGCCCATCAGGCCCAGCGCCGCCATCATCACGCACAGGCGGATGTATGTATCCAGGCGCAGGGAATCCATCATTGCGCCAAGGATAATCATAATCGGCAGATAGGGCAGACAGTAGAAAATATCCACCAGACGCATGATCAGATTGTCCACCCAGCCGCCGAAGTAACCGGCCAGTCCTCCCATGATCACGCCCAGGAAGGTTTCGATAAACACGACGATAAAGCCCACCATCAGTGAAACCCGCCCGCCGTACATGACACGGGCAAGTACGTCAAATCCGTCGCCGTCGGTTCCGAGGATATGCTTTACAGAGGGCGGGGCAAAAATATCAATAACAAAATTGATCTGATCGCAGTTGATCACATACTCCCCTTCCAGCCGCTGCGAGATCCGCATTTCCGTATCCGTCTGGATGTAGCTTCCGTCCTCATTCTCCGCGTAGGATCCGTCCTCGTTCTGCATCGGGATCTGTGCGGTCACCGTCCCGGTTTTTTCACCGGCCCCGATCATCTCTTCAATTTTGGAGGAGACGATGTTCTTCAGCTCATACGACATGGTGTCTTCGCCGGAATATCTCCGCACCGAGAGCGAAGAAAACTCTGCATAGGGCTCTCCGCTTTCGTCGAGGATAATCCATATACCCTCCTCCGGTTCCAGTGCAAAGTTCTTCCCTTCCCATGTAAACTCCGGTTCCTCATCTGCAAGCGAGAGCAGTGCCGCCGCTTTAAAGCTGTCGTCCGCCGGCTGTCCCGGGTCGACCAGATCCATCGTATAGAGGGTATACACCCGGATCCTTTCCGGCGTGCCAATCCTGTAGATATCCGTGGAATCCTTCTGCCGGATCAACGCATACACCGTATCCTTGAGCGCAAAACTGTCTTCTTCCGAATTCAGTGCCGTTTCCAGTGCTTTCTCAAACTCTGCCCCTTCGGGATCCCCTGTGTATGCAAGCCCGTCCCGCTCGGAATACACATCAAAGGTTTTCGGCTTGGCGCCTTTGCTGAACGTGTACTCCACGCCGTCCACCGTAAAGCTGCCGGAGGCGCCTTTAATATTTCCGGCTGCCGCCTCTGCCAGTCCTGGAACCTCCTCGCCGGCAAATTCAAACTGTTTGCCGATCATCGAGTACGTTCCGATTTTCTGGCTGCTTAAGCCGCTGGTGGCAATTTTCTCCATCGGCACGGCGGAAAGCGTATAGACATGATCGGTCTCTTCGCGCAGCAGGTAGCCGTTTCCTTCCTCACCGGGCAGGAACATCTCCTGCGCGCCCTGCTCTCCCATCTTTTTAATGTTGCTGTTTACAGCATTCAGAACGCTGCGCTCCGCCTCCTTCCCGGCCCCGGTATCGTAACCGTTGTAGGCGGTGTTCACGCGTGCCAGCGCATAATTCACGTTCTGCGTATCATATTTATAAAAAATC
>CACXHD010000077.1 GCA_902767335.1 uncultured Lachnospiraceae bacterium | reverse complement strand
CTCGGCTTTGTTCACCTGATCCCGACGCGCGCCAGGGAAAGGATCCTGGATATAGCGGCCACACAGGTTCCTGATGGAAGCGCCTATCATCAGTACCAGCCTCTGACCAAGAAAGGAAACCTCGAGATCGGCAGCGGCTTCAACGATGATCCGCTGTGGCTGATCGCTGCTGTGGCAGCGTATATCCGGGAGACCGGCGACATGTCCATTCTGGATGTGCCGACGCCCTTCGACAGTGATCCCTCGACGGCCGTTCCGCTCTTTGAGCATCTGACCCGTTCCTTCAACTATACCGTGACGCACAAAGGACCGCATGCGCTTCCGCTGATCGGCCGTGCAGACTGGAATGACTGTCTGAACCTGAACTGCTTCTCTTCCGAGCCAGGTGAGCCCTTCCAGACCACCGGGCCTTCCGAAGGACCGGTTGCCGAGTCTGTATTTATCGCAGGAATGTTTGTCAAATACGGCCGGGAATATGCCCGGATCTGTGAGCTTCTCGGAAAAGAGGATCTCGCAAAGCAGGCCCTCGCGGAAGTGGATGCCATGTATCAGGCGGTCATTACCGCAGGCTGGGACGGCGAATGGTTCCTGCGCGCCTATGACGCATCCTCCGAAAAAATCGGTTCTCATGAATGCGAAGAAGGACAGATTTATATCGAGCCGCAGGGCTTCTGTGTCCTCGCCGGCATCGGCGTCGAGGAAGGCCTCGCCGAGAAAGCCCTCGCTTCCGTCGAGCAGAAACTGGATACGAAATATGGCATCATGATCCTGCAGCCGGCATATACGAAATACTATCTCAATCTCGGAGAAGTTTCCTCCTATCCGCCGGGATATAAGGAGAATGCAGGTATCTTCTGCCACAACAATCCGTGGGTTTCCATTGCCGAGACCGTACTTGGCCACGGCAGCCGGGCCTTTGATATTTACCGGAAGACCTGCCCCGCCTATACAGAAGAATTTTCCGAAATTCACTGCACCGAGCCCTACGTCTATTCCCAGATGGTTGCCGGACGGGACGCGCGTTTCCACGGCCAGGCAAAGAACAGCTGGCTGACCGGTACGGCTGCGTGGACTTTCGTCAATATCTCACAGTATATCCTTGGCATCCAGCCGGATTACGAGGGACTTCGCATCGATCCGTGCGTGCCCGACGGTTTCGGTGATTTCACTCTGACCAGGAAGTTCCGCGGCGTAACCTACGAGATTGAGGTCAAAAACCCGGACAATGTGCAGAAAGGAATCAAAGAACTGATTGTCGACGGCCAGAAGATTGAAGGAAATGTAATCCCCTTCACATCCGGTAAAACGGTCAGCAAAGTGACCGCAGTCATGGGCTGATCGCTGATCAGAACATGTTTTTCAGCGCTCTGTGTATGCAAAACCGCGGAGCTGCCGTAATTTCGTGTTTTTCATTTACAAAAAGCGGGGCTGCCGCATTTCGTGTTTTTCATTTACGAAATGCGGCAGCCCCGCTTTTTGCAGAAATTTTCAATCCCTTTTTCATAGATCACTGCCATTGCACAGGCTGCGGTCAGCGCGATGAAAAAGGATCCGTAGGGATGTGCTGCAATCACTCCTTTATGTAGTAAAATGATCATCGGAAAACGCTGGAATATATAGATTCCAAATACATTTCTCCCAAACCATTCCAGAACGACATTTCGAAACGAAATCTTCATCGTCAGCAGGACAACCCCGATTACAAATGCGGTTTCCCAGATGAAATAGACTGCCGGTCCCCTCTGCCGTCGAATCCATGTAAGAATCAGGAACACTGTCCATGTGCCGCAAAGCAGTGGAAAGTAATGGCTCTGTTTCTTCATGATCCACGCTTCCGCCGGGTCTCGCAGCAGAGAGAACCATGCGCCGAAGGGGTACAGCAGACAGGTGCTGTAGAAATATGTGGGTCTTCCGGCAAGAACCTCCGCCGCTGCCATGGCAATGGTCATCAGCGTCAGCGCAAGTGCCTGCTCTCTCCTTCCAAAGGGAAGAAGAAACGCGAAAAAGGTCAGCAGGTAAAGCATCAGGATCGTAAAAATATACCAGCAGGAATTCCCGACGCTCTCCCATCCGATCAAAGCCTGGAAAATCCGCAGAGGGGAATAAAACTTGCCGTAAAAGGCCGCCAGCGCCAGATAAATCAGTACGGCTCCGGCGAACCGGAACCAGACCGGGAGGATCCGCTTCCGGGGCAGGAAACGGACATAACCTTTCCCTCGGCTCTGAATAGATTCCATCACTCCGTAGCCGGAATAGAACAGAAACATGGCAACGATCATCTGTCCGAAGGAACGGTTAAACTGCAGATAAAGACGGTCCCAGGCCGTCGGATGTTTGATATAGCCTGCGTAATGAGACAGAAAGACCAGAACAACAAAAATGCCCTTCACCTGCAGGGTCTTTTGTCTGCTCATATAATCGCGGTGAAAGCGTTCTCCGGCCGGAAATCTTGCCGAGCCGATCACGAACAGTATAAATAGAAGAAACAGGACAGTCATCTGACAGTTCTCCGAAAAAAGGGGCTGTCGCATAAAATGCGGCAGCCCTGAACATCAGGAATCGATTCTTATCTGTTCACCAGTTCCACTGTCTCGCGGCAGATCGCCAGCTCTTCATTCGTCGGAACGATGGCAACCTTGACTTTGGAATCCTCTGTGGAAAGGATGCATCTCTCTCCGCGGATCTTGTTCTTTTCTTCATCCATGGCGATCCCAAGATAGCCAAGATAAGAAAGAACTTTCTTGCGGACGATGCCCGCATTCTCACCGATACCGCCGGTAAATGCAATCGCATCAATGCCGTTCATGGCTGCAACATAAGATCCGATGTATTTCGCGACGCGATAGCTGAATGCATCGATTGCGAGAGCCGCATCTTCATTGCCATCATTCATCGCATCTTCCAGATCGCGGAAATCGCTGGAAAGATTGCCGGACAGCGCGAACACGCCGGATTCCTTGTTCAGGATACGGAGCATCTCTTTGACGTCAAACCCTTCCTTCTTGCAGACAAACTCCAGAACCGCCGGGTCCAGATCGCCGGAGCGTGTTCCCATGATCAGGCCTTCCAGCGGGGTCAGACCCATGGAAGTGTCAACGCATTTGCCGTTCTGAACAGCGCTGATGGAGGCGCCGTTGCCGAGATGCGCGACAATCACTTTGGAATTGTCCGGATCCAGGCCGAGATACTTGATCGTCTCTTTTGACACGAAACTGTGGGAGGTGCCGTGGAAGCCATATTTGCGGACCGCATACTCGGTATAGTATTTGGTCGGAATTGCATAGCGGTAAGCCTTTGGCGGCATGGTCTGATGGAATGCGGTATCAAAGACAGCGACATTGGGTTTGCCGGGCATCAGCTTCATGCAGGCACGGATACCCATCAGGTTTGCCGGATTGTGCAGCGGTCCCAAATCGCAGCATTCGTCGATGACTTCGACAAC
This sequence comes from uncultured Lachnospiraceae bacterium, assembly GCA_902767335.1. GTDB lineage: Bacteria > Bacillota > Clostridia > Lachnospirales > Lachnospiraceae > Merdiplasma. Next base: position 2,397 of record CACXHD010000077.1, on the reverse strand, counting down.
TTCATCATCAATCACACGGGATTCCGTAATCTTGGAACCGCCGTGCAGGACACGATGTCCGATCGCTTCCACTTCATCCAGGCTCTTCAGCACACCTGTCTGCGGATTGACCAGCGCATCCAGTACCATCTGGATCGCCTCCGTATGCGTGGGCATCGGAGCTTCCGTGACTTCCTTCTCTCCGCCGGCCGGCTGGTATACCAGACGTCCGTCGATTCCGATTCTCTCGCAGAGACCTTTTGCAGCCACTTCTTCCGTATCGGAATTGATGAGCTGGAATTTCAGTGAAGAGCTTCCGCAGTTAACAACTAATACATTCATGGGTCTTTTCCTCCTGACCTGTTTCTTTTCTATTATCTTTCTGATCCTGGTGAAGCGCTGACTTCATCCCGTCTTTCTTTCTGCCGCCTGCGGCCGGGCACTTACCTGAGATCATCTTTGCATACGCTGCACGTTCTAAGGCGCGTGCGGCGCGGCATTCGAAGCAATCCTTCCTCTGCGCCGCACGGCCGGCAGGGTTACATGTACGGTTACATCATCCGGACAGGTGCCGTTTTCATGTAACCGTTTTATCCCTTACTGCTGCTGTGCCTGTACGGCGGTCATGGCGACGACGCCGACGATATCATCTGCATAGCAGCCTCTGGACAGATCGTTGACCGGCATGGCAAGACCCTGCAGAACCGGACCGTAAGCATTGGCTTTCGCCAGTCTCTGCACCAGTTTGTACCCGATATTGCCAGCTTCCAGGCTCGGGAATACCAGCGTATTGGCATGTCCGGCCACCTTGCTGCCCGGTGCCTTCAGCTCTGCGACGCTGGGAACCAGAGCAGCATCCAGCTGCAGCTCACCGTCAATCGCGTACTGCGGATATTTTTCCTTCGCGATCTTCACAGCTTCCTGCACCTTGGTTACATTGTCATGTTTCGCGCTGCCCATCGTGGAGAAGGAAAGCATCGCCACTCTCGGTTCTCCGCCGACGAAGCTCTGGAAGGACTCTGCGGAAAGCGCAGCGACTTCCGCCATCTGCTCTGCATCGCAGGTCGGCATAACCGCGCAGTCAGCGAAAACGAACAGGCCGTTGTCGCCCATATCGCAGTCCGGCACCTCCATCAGGAAGAAACCGGATACATTCTTGATCCCGCTCTTGGTCTTCAGCAGCTGAAGCGCCGGACGGATCGTATTGCCCGTGGAATGGCAGGCACCGGAAACAACGCCGTCGGCGTCGCCGCACTTGCACATCAGGCAGGCATAGTACATATAGTCTTTTTCCATCTGCTCTTTTGCAGACTCCGGCGTAACGCCCTTTTTGGCGCGCAGCTCAACGAACTTGTCGATATATTTCTGTTTGTTCGGATCATGGAACGGATCAACCACGGTAACGCCGGTCAGGTCAAAGCCTTCCCCGTATTTTGCGATCTCCTCCGGTGTGCCGATCATCACGATATTCGCAATGCCTTCCTTCACGATCTTCTCTGCGGCATCGTAAGTCCTCTTATCCATTGACTCCGGAAGCACGATGGTCTTCTTGTCCGCTTTCGCCTTTGCTTTGATTTCATCAATAAATCCCATAATCCTGACAGCTCCTTTCGAATGTGCGTTAAAGTATCCCGGATGACCAGCAAATCTCAGAATACATACATAAAATAATGGAAAACGATGGTTTATCGTTCTCCATTATAAATGATTTCCGCAGGGGAAACAAGGCAAATTGATGATTCTTTTCAGAACAGCCGCTTCATGACCGCCTGTCCGTTTTTCTTCAGCCATGTGTTCCAGGTTTCATATTCCGGATACGCGGCAAGCACATGGGCGTAAAAGCGCGGCGAATGGTTCATTTCAAACCGGTGCGCCAGTTCGTGAACCACTACGCTGTCGATGACCTCCGGCGGCGTGAGCATCAGAAGACAGTTGAAATTCAGATTTCCCCTGGCGCTGCAGCTTCCCCATCTTGTCTTCTGGGCCCGGATGGTAATCCGCCCGTAGGAGACGCCCATGATGCCGGCATAATACCGGACGCGCTGCGGAATATATTCCACAGCTTTGTCCGCCAGTTCCCGGAGCTCCTGTTCGGAAATACGTCCGCTGTTCCGGGCCTGGCGCGCGGCTTCTTTACTCTTCTGTAAATGGTTTTCGATCCATCTGTGATGTTTTTCGAGAAACTCCCGGATCTGCCGTTCGGGGCACCGAAGCGGCGCTCTTACGATCAGCTGCCCGTCTTTGATCTGTGCCGAGATGGTTTTCCGGCTGCTCCGGATCAGTTTGTATTCCGTCGTGTTCATCAAAGTCTCCCTCCCTTTCTGAACAGGTACTTATAGTCAACGTCAGAAATAATCTGACGTTGACTATAGTGCTCCGCAAGGATGCGCACGGATTTGCCAAGGAAATATGCGGCTT
>CACXHD010000076.1 GCA_902767335.1 uncultured Lachnospiraceae bacterium | reverse complement strand
AAGCCGCATATTTCCTTGGCAAATCCGTGCGCATCCTTGCGGAGCACTATAGTCAACGTCAGATTATTTCTGACGTTGACTATAGCTTACGGATCCCTCTCTGCGGATCCCTTCTCTGCGGATCCCTTCTCTGCGGATCCATTCTCTTCAGATCCATTTCTTTGCAGATCTCCGCTCTAAGAAACCCGGTATCTACCATGAAAAAGTTGAAAGCCTGCCGCATACGGTTTATACTGAAGATGGCTTTCTTCGGAAGCCGCGCCGCACGCGGCATTGACCGCCGAACGCGCTTACAAATAATCCTTCATAACCCTGCAGACCTGCAAGTCAACATAAGAGGAGCCAACGATGAATATTTTAGCAATCAATCACATTACCATCAATGTCAAAGATCTCGAAAAAACAAAAGCCTTCTTTTCCAACGTTCTCAAGCTTCCCGAAGCCGGATTTGTCGACATGGGCGATCATACGCTGACCTATTTCCGCCTGACGGACGATACCCGGCTCGAACTGATCCATTATCTGACCCCCCAGAAGGAAGCCGTTGTCACGGAAACCGACCTGTGTATCTACCGTCACTTCTGCCTGGAGACCGATGATCTCGAAGGGTTTGCCGCCGACTGCCGTGCCGCCGGCGTCCCGATCCGCAAAGAGCCGGGCTGGGTTGAAAATCTGCAGTGCAGCACCATGCTGATCACCGATCCGAACGGCGTCGAGATCGAGATTATTCAGAAATAGAATTCATCAAATAAAAAATCACCTGAGAATCAAACGCGATGCCGCAGGCTTTCCCCCGGAAAGTCCCGCGCTTCGCGTTTTCTCTGTCCTACCCTGAATCTGCTCTCCTCTGGCCCACGCTTCGCGTTTTCTCTGTCCTGCCCTGGATCTGCTCTCTTCTGTCCCGCGCTTCACGGTTTCGCTGTCGCCCTGGATCTGCTCTCTTCTGGCCCAAGCTTCGCCATTCGCTGTCCTGCTCTAGATCTGCTCTCCCCTGGCCGCGCTCATGCGGAAGAACACAAGACCCACCAGGAAGAACAGAGCGATCGCGCCGACGCCAAGCTGCTGACGCCCGGTAATCTGGGTCACAGCACTCATCACCAGGGTTCCCATCAGGGAAGCACCCTTGCCGCAGATATCCAGGAAGCCGAAATACTCACCGGTCTTCTCCGGCGGAATGATCTTGGTAAAATACGACCGGGACAGCGCCTGGATACCGCCCTGGAACATGCCGACGCCGATGGCAAGAATCCAGAAATGAATCTGCTGGCTCATGAAAACCGCGAACACCGCAATGCAGAAATACGCGATGATGCACACCGTGATCAGCAGTTCGGATTTCACCTTCCGGGCCAGCCGGCCCATGATGATCGCGCTCGGGAATGCCACAAACTGCGTCACCAGAAGGGCCAGAAGCAGGCCGGTGCTGTCCAGTCCGAGCGCGGATCCGTAGGCGGTGGACATGTCGATGATCGTATAGACACCGTCAATGTAGAAGAAGAACGCGATCATAAAGAGCAGAATTCTCTTGTCTTTCGCCATCTCCTTCAGGGTGTTTCCCAGCTGGGAGAGCAGGCCTCGTTTTTCTTCGGAACGAGTCACATAATACTTCTGTTCATATACCTTCAGAAACGGCAGGGAAACCCCTACCCACCAGGCCGCGACGATCACAAAGGAAATCATCATTGCCATGCCCATCGAGATCCCGATCTTTCCGGCGTTCAAAACCAGAAGAAGACAGATAATGAATGGGATACAGCTGCCGATATATCCCCAGGCAAAGCCCTGGGAAGAAACACTGTCCATGCGCTCTTCCGTCGTCACATCCACCAGCATCGAATCGTAAATGATCAGACTCAGGGAATAGCAGGTCTTTGCGATCACAAACACAATCAGGAAGATCATCCACTGTTTCGCCAGTCCCAGTGCCAGACATCCGATGGCTCCGACCAGAATCGACAGCGTAAACAGCATCTTTTTCCGTCCCTTCTTGTCCGAAGCCGCACCCGAGATCGGTCCCAGGAGCGCAACCAACAGGGTGGAAAGCGAGATCGCATATCCCCAGTACGCCAGATAATTGACACTGGACATCCCCGCCTGCTCCGCAAGCGAATTAAAATAAATCGGAATCAGCGTAGACACCAGCAGCGTAAACGCCGAATTTCCCACGTCATACAGCACCCATTTCTTCTCCAGCGAAGTCAGTCTGAATTTCATGATACCCTCCCTCTCCTTATCGGTTTTTCATTGCTTTTATTGTACGTTTCCTGTAGAATCATGGCAAGCAGAAACTTTGATCGTAAACGCATTAAATCCGTTTACGAGAAACGCTCCGCAGGGATGCGCACGGATTTCGTAAGGGAATATGCCGCTTTCAGCGGCCAAAATCCGGCGCAGTCAACGTCAAAAGAAAAACACTTTTGAAGCTGCCCGGCGGGAAGTACGCACGCCGCCTGTCGGGCTGTAAATCGTACTGCAAAAATTACATGGAAATAGAAAAGGAGACGACAACATGCCGCACACCACACCTCTGATCTGGGCACACCGGGGCGCCAGTGCCTATGCCCCTGAAAATACCTTTACTTCCTTTGAAAAAGCCGTCGAGCTTCAGGCCGACGGCATCGAGCTGGACATCCAGCTGACAAAAGACGACCGGATCGTCGTCATCCACGACGAGACACTGGAAAGGACCAGTACCGGGAAGGGCTGGGTCAAGGACTACGCCCTCTCCCAACTGCGGGCGCTGGACTTCCGTTACCCGAAGAAATTCCCGAACGCCGCTCCGGAGAAAATCCCCACCATGGAGGAGGTTTTCGAACTGATCCGGCCCACCGGCCTGACCATCAACATCGAGCTGAAGACCGGCATCGTGTTCTATCCGCAGCTGGAAGAAAAAATCCTCCGGATGACCAGAGAATTCCGGATGGAGGACCGTGTCATCTACTCTTCCTTCAACCATTACACGATCCGGAAAATCCAGGAGCTGAACCCCCGGGCCAAAACCGGCCTGCTCTATCAGGACGGCTACATTGATATGCCCTCCTATGGCCGGCGTCTGAATGTCAATGCGCTGCATCCCGCTCTCTATAACCTTCAGTACCCGGACTTTCTGAAAGACTGTGCCCGATACGGGCTGGATGTGAATGTCTGGACGGTCAACAAAAAAGAATACATGCAGACCTGCGTGGAGATGGGTGTGCATGGAATCATCACGAATTATCCCGACCGGGCGCGCGAGGTGATCCGTCAGATGGCATCCGCCCCGAAAACCGTCTGAGGGAAAGCGGATGCATCCCTGTTTCTTTAAGAACCTCCGCGGATCTTTGTGCGACGCAAAGAAAATATTTCTTCGAAACCCGCCCCGCGCATCGGTTTTAAGTGTATAGTGTGCTCAAAAATGAAATCAGGGACTTCGCGTGTATATCGCGCTCAAAGATGCGATCAGGGGATTTGCGTGTATAGCGCGCTCAAAGATGAAATCAGGGAATACTGTATAAGGGAGATGAAATTATGGGAACAAAACCGGAAATACCCTTTCTGATCGGCGAGTCCGATTACCCGGAAAAAATGCGCGGCGAGGTCGCCGCCTGGCGCCGGCAGCATCTACGCCGGGGAAAGCTGAAAACCCCGGACGGCGCTCTGCTGCAGTATTATTATGCCCTGTGTCCGGAGGCGAAAGGAAGTGTCGTCTTCCTGCACGGGTACTGCGAGTTCATCGGCAAGTACCGCGAACTGCTGTATTATTTCTACAGCATGGGTTATCATGTGTTTTTCCATGAGCAGCGCGGCTACGGGCGCAGCTCCCGCGCAAAGGGCGTAGGCGTGGAAAATGTATACATCCGCTCCTACCGTGAATATGAAAAAGACCTGAAAGATCTGCTGGATCACAAGTACCTGCCGCTGCTTTCGGCGGCTTCCTTCTCTTCCGGCGTCAGTCATTCTTCCGGCGTCAGCCATTCTTCCGGCGTCAGCCATCCCCCGCTCATTCTGTTCGGACATTCCATGGGCGGCGCGGTGGCTTCCCTGTTTCTGGAGGATTATCCCCGGTATTTTGATGCCGCCATCCTCAGTTCGCCCATGCACAAAATGGTCATGGGGGACGGGAAAATTCCCGCCTGGAAGGTCCGCTCGCTGCTGACCTACGCGCGCATTTCCCGGAAAGACAAAAAGCCCCTGCCGGGAAGCAAAGGCTTTCATGCGGATGCGAAGGTGGAGAATTCCGGCGCCATGTCGGAAAACCGGTTTTCCTATGTTCTGGCGCAACGCATCCATTATCCGGAATATCGGACCTCCGACGCGACCTACGGATGGGTGCGCGCCAGTCTGACGGCGCAGAAACGCATTCAAAGGCATGCGCGCAAGGTCCGGATCCCGGTGCTGCTCTTCCAGTCCGGGAAGGATACACTGGTTTACCCCGAAGCGCAGAATGCCTTTGTCCGGCGGTGCCGCACGGCCCGTCTCATCCGCTTTGCAGACGCAAAGCATGAACTGATGAACGCAGCGCCTGCAATCCGTGTCCGTTATTATCAGAAGATCTTCGCGTTTCTCGACCGGGTCTGCGATCATTCCCAGACGACATGATCCTCCAACAGCTTTACAATCCCCGCGAGGCCTTCCCGGTCTTCCTCTGAGAACCGGGACAGGCGCGGGCTGTCGATGTCCAGTACGGCTGCGGCGGCACCGCCCCGGTGCAGGGGCAGAACGATCTCCGAGCGGGAAGCACTGTCGCAGGCAATATGCCCCGGAAAGGCATGTACATCCGGCACGACCAGAATCTCATCCTGCTCCAGCGCCGTCCCGCAGACCCCTTTTCCCGGAGCAATATGAATGCAGGCCGGCTTCCCCTGAAACGGGCCGACCGTAAGCTGCCCGTTTATCAAAATATAAAACCCCGCCCAATTGAGGTCTTCCAGCGTATCCATGAGCAGCGCCGACACATTGGCAAACAGGGAAGCATACCACCCTTCTGTCTGCGCCAGCTGGCGAACCTGCTCCGTCAGCAGGTGATAATCCGTTCGCATCTCCCTTTTTCCTCCTCAAAATGAGCCTTAAGCGCCGTCTGTATTCCTGCGTTCCAGGCTGCGCCGCTTCTCTCTGTACACAGAAAGCTTGCTGCTTTTATCGCCTCCGGATGTACCTTATTCTCACCCCTTGTCCAGGGAATCAAACATATGCGGGAGCAGATCCCGCAGCTGATATTCCTGTACTTCCTGCTCATTTTTGACAATCAGCACCGGAAACGACGGCTCGCAGAATTCACTCATCACCTGGAGGCACATCCCGCAGGGCATGCAGAAGTCTTTCGCCGCCTCCCCCTTCATTCCGCCGGACACGGCAATCCCCTGAAACTTCCGGTGTCCCGCCGCCACCGCCGAAAAAATCGCCGTCCGCTCGGCGCAGAGCCCGGCCGGATAGGAAAGGTTCTCAATATTGCAGCCGGTAAAAATCTCTCCCTCCGCGGTCAGCACCGCCGCCCCGACACTAAAGTTGGAATAAGGTACATACGCCCGCTCCCTGGCCCGGATGGCAAGCTCGATGATCTCCGTTCTTTTTGAAGTTTCCATTTGTCCCATTCTCCTGGAGTTCTGTTCTCTTGAAGTTCTGTTCTCTTTGCGTTCTGTTCTCTTCGCGTTCTGTCATCTTCGCGCTCTGTCTTCTTCGCATTCTGTCCTCTTCGTGTTCTGCCCTCTTCGCGTTCTGTCATCTTCGCGCTCTGTCTTCTTCGCGTTCTGTCTTCTTCGCGTTCTGTCTTCTTCGCGTTCTGTCTTCTTCGCGTTCTGTCATCTTCGCGCTCTGTCATCTTTGAATTCTGTCCTCTTTGCGTTCTGTCCTTTTCGCGTTCTGTCATCTTCGCATTTTGAACGCAGCGTCGGATGCAGACTATATCCGGAACGGATTTGCTGCCTGACGCCTGAAAGAGGCAGGACTCTTCATTTCTTCATGAATCAAATCTTCCCTCATGCGCTGCAGCAGCTCCTATGGATGTGGTACTCCTCTGCCTCGCTTCCTAAAGCTGGAACCATCTTATTGGAGCCATCTCATTGGAACCATTCAAGGGCAAAAAGAATGCCATAATATCCGCTCAGGACCGGATTTTGCTCTCCACACGAACCCTTCTGCGATGAATGCTGTCCTTGAAGAATTCCTTGACCGAGCATCCGGCCCTTCCGGAGGATGCGCAGGCACACGCGCAGGCGCAGCTGGAGGCGCAGGCGCAGGAAGACGCACAGGACGAAGCGCAGGAGGATGCGCAGGACGAACGGTGGCGCGAACCGGAGCTGCGTCCGCCTCCCGAGCGGCGTCCGCCCCCGCCATGGCTGACCGGCACATTGATCACATTGACGCGGATAAACGTGTCGGGAGCGTCTCCATACCGGTAGGTTCCCTTTTTTGTGTAGGATTCCGGCTTCTCAAGATCCTTCTCTTCCACGGTCTCCTTGCTCTTGATCATACTGTGACCGCAGTAGGGACACTTGTCCTTGTCGTCTTCCCGTACGGCCCCGCAGCCGGGACAGGATGGGAAATACTCAATCTTCGTGCGGACGATCTTTTTCTCGGAAGAGGTGCCGGCGGAGGAAGCGCTCCCAAAACCGGTGCCCCCTGTAATCCAGCGGACAAACTTCCGAATCAGCACGATCGGTGCAACGATCATGATGAGCAGGATCCCCAGGCCGACGATCAAGAGAAGCATGTCTTCCCAGCCGTTTCTTTTCGAGCCTGCCCTGCTGCCTTCCGCCTCCCGGTCCTTCGAAAAAGCGAAGGCGTCATTTGGATAGGTCACGCTCATGGAGTAACGTTCTCCCGGAGACAATGCGGACGAAAACACCAGATATCCGTCCTCCTGCAGGCAGTCGGGCTGCCAGGCTCCGGCCCTGTCCGCGTTCCACCGGATGGTCAGATCCTTGATCCGGATTCCGTCAAACCAGGCAGGCGTGAAAACGTAAACCGTCTCCCCTTCGGTATAGCGGTCGATCTGGTACATATGATCCTGCACAAAGGAAAATTCGATCGTCGCAGTTTCGTCCCTGTAATATTCCCGGTCCAGATAAATCTCAAGAGAGGACCCCTTGTCCTCAATCCGGCTGATGTTGGTTCCCAATGCCCGCACATCCGAATGATGGCTGTTGGGAAGGCCGATGTTGACCCAGGTCAGCGGCCCATACTTCTCATCATCCAGCACCTTCCATTCGATGCTGTACGTCATCTGCAGAGAAGCATCCTCCAGGACGTCCACCGTGATCCGAAATCGCTCGATTTCATCCGTCGGATCCGCCGCCCGCGCCGTCTTTGCAAAGGGTGCGGCAAAGCAGAGGAAAACCGCCAGGCAGACGGTCATAAGGATCCGCACCATTGGAATCTGCACCATTGCCGTACATCTCGTTCTGTCTGCCTCGTATCTCATCCGCAGTACCTCCTCAGTGGGCATTCTCCGGTCATCTGTGCAGAATAGTCACGGCGTTCCCGGCAAAATTCACTGTCCCAGATCTCCTTCCAGTCCTCCGTGAGCAGATTGCCGAGGGGCCGGTCCGAAAGCCAGCTCTGGCAGGGTACCACATTCCCGCCGGGGGTAATTGCCATGTTGGACAGACAGGCGCCGCAGGAAGGCGAAGGAATCTCCAGTTCCTCAAACACCTCCTCCCGAAGCCATCCGGGCGAAGTAAACGCAATCTCCATGCCATTGCGGTGGCAGTATGCGACGGCGCCCCGGAGAATCTCCTCCAGCTCCTCACTTTTCAGCTGCAGCGCCTCCGACTCCGCCTCTGCCGCGTTCCCCGTCGTAATCAGGCCGGAGCAGGTCACATAAATCACGCCGAGATCATGCAGAAATTCCAGCGTCCGCTCGTAATCCCGGTTGAGCGTGCAGAGCGGCGTATTGATGCTTACCGACAGCCCCTCCGCCAGCGCATTTCGTATGCCGGCCAGCGTCGCCTCATACCGCACCGCGCCGACCAGCCGGTTATGAATCTGGGGGTCCGCCGAATAAAATGTAATCTGCACACTGTCCAGCTCCGCCCTTCGCAGCGCCTTGCAGTAATCCGGCGTCAGGCGGATCCCGTTCGTGTTCAGCCTGGAGATAAACCAGCGGGCATAACGGATCAGCTCAAACAGATCCGCGCGCATGGTCGGCTCTCCCCCGGTAAAGGTCACCTGGGGAATGCCGGCCGCACGGCAGATATCCAGAATTCTCTTCCAGTCCTCCGTGGAAAGCTCCGCCTCGTCCGAGAGCGTCTGCCCGGCCGCATAGCAGTGGACACACTTCTGGTTGCAGTGCCACCGGCCGTCCTTTGTCATCGCGCTGACCATCAGATCCATACGGTGGGGCGCATTCATCAGCGGCGCATACTCGCCAATGCTCATGTAATGCACATCCTCCTCCGGCTCCTCCCGATAAGCGATCTGCCGGATCGTCGTATAAATCCTGCGGATGTCCTTCTCGATGCGGCCGCGCGGGAAGGCCGGCAGGATCTTCCGCACATTGGCGGCCGTGCTCTCCAGGATCCCCTGGATATCCGACTCCCCGATCTCCCTGCCGTCATAGCGGTTCGTCTCCCGGATCATCTCCGCCAGGATCACCGCCCAGACAAAATTGACCGGCAGGATATCCGTGCCGTTGATAATCGCAACACTGGGCCCGAACGCATTCTCCTCTTCCTTCGGAGGAATCAGATGGATCCGGATCGCGCCCGGCCCGTCGGGATTCAGCGTCGTATGCAGCACTTCATGGAACGTCGTCTCCATATACGACCGCAGATTGCGGACGGTCTTCGTGTTTCGGAAAAGACGAGGTATTTCTGCCATTTGATTCACCCCCATATAAGCACTTTCTCTTCTGCTCCGCAGGTACAGCTCGGTTCCCGGCTGGCCGCAGATCGCAGCTTTGCACTTACTTTCGGCTGGCTGCGGAGCACACGGAGTACAGCTCGGCACTTACTTTCGGCTAGCTACGGAGCGCAGCCCAGCACCTGCTTTCGGTTGACCTCGGATCGAAGTTCTGCGCTTACTTTCGGCTGACCGCGGAGCGCAACTCTGCGCTTGCTTCCGGCCGGCCGCGGGCCGCAGCCTTGCGCTTGCTTCCGATCGGCCGCGGATCGCAGCTCTGCACTTACTTCAGCCCGGATGCCTTCTTTGTGCCAGCCTCCACGGCCTTCATCACAACCGAGCGGAATGCGCCGTCTTCCAGTGCCTGCACGCCCTCGATGGTCGTTCCCGCCGGCGAGCAGACGGCATCCTTGATCTGGCCCGGATGCTGTCCGCTCTCCATGAGCAGCTTCGCGCTTCCGTACACCGTCTGTGCCGCCAGCCGCAGCGCCACATCCCTGCGAAGGCCGTATTTTACGCCGCCGTCCGCCAGTGCCTCGATAAACATTGCAACATAGGCCGGACCGCCGCCCGAAAGCCCCGTCACCACCGGGAAAAGACTCTCGTCGATCCACTCCACCAGTCCCAGTGCAGAAAACCAGGCGTCCGCCGTGGTCCGTTCCTCCGCAGTCGCATCCGTTCCGTTGTCCATGCCGAAGGCTCCCGCACCAGCCATCGCCGGGGTATTCGGCATAATCCGGAGGACACGGACATGTTCCGTTCCAAGGCACTCCCGCAGATAGGCCGCATCATAACCGGCGACAATCGAGAGCAGCAGTTTCCCCTGCATCGCCTCCCCGATCTTTGCGAGCAAAGCCTTTGCATACTGCGGCTTAACGGCAATCAGCACCGCCTCGCTCAAGGAGACCAGCGCCAGCTCGTCTTCGCAGACATGCGCCCCCAGCTTTCCGGCCCGCTCCCTTGCCGCTTCCGACGGGTCGTACACCGCACACTCCTGCGGATCCAGCTGCTGATGATCGGTCAGCCCCTTCAGGATCGCATATCCCATATTTCCATTTCCAAGAAAGCCAAGTTTCACTCCCATTGGTTTCTCCTCTCCGGCAGATCCGTCTGCCACTTCCCCGGCAGGGTCTTCTCATGTATTCCCGACAGATGGTTTAGGAACTGCAGCGAAATAACGAGCGCATCTTGCTGGTCTTTTCGCTGCAGTTCCTTAAGTCTTAGCTCCGCCAGGCACTTTCGTATTTTCCCGCGGCGCTGCCTCTGCTTCTTCCCCGGCAGGCGCTTTCGCCTCTTCTCCGCCACGCGCCTCCGTCTCAGCTTTCGCGGGCGTCTCCGTCCCGACTTCGGCACGCGCCTCCGTCTCAGCTTTCTCCGGCGCCTCCGCCCCGGCTTCAGCTCGTGCCTCCGTCTCAGCCTTCGCAGACGTCTCCGCCCCGACTTCAGCCGGCGCTTCCGTCTCTTCCGAGACCGCTTCCACGGCGCCCTTGGCCATGTTCGGATGTCCGGAAGAATAGATCAGGTCGGTCCCATAAATAACCCCGAGGACAATGCAGACCCAAATCAGAATGTTCTTCTTGACCCTTGACAAAGCCAGGTCGAACAACGGCGCCACCAGATACACGACAATGCAGCAGCCGATCCCGAATACCAGCAGGCCCTCCGCACAGATTCTTCCGTGCAGATTCAGAAAATATCCGTCATAGGACCACCAGCGCTGATGATACCGCATCTCCAGCTGCCATGCCGAGACATATTCCAGAACGCCGCACAGCACGACGGCTGAGAAAAATTCCGCCACCGGATTTTTCCGGAACCGGGCGCACAGAATCATGACAATGACGCCGCCGGCCCCATAAATCGGAAGCCAGGGTCCGTGGAGGGTTCCCCGGTTTGCGAATTCTCCGGTCTGCATCAGATGCAGCGCAACCTCCCAGGTCCAGCCGATAAAGCAAAAGCTGATAAACAGCAGGAACAATACCCAGATCGGATAAGAGCGGAGGAAAGCAAAGTTCTCTTTCTTCGAAATCTCCTTTTTCCTCCAGAGCGGATTGAGCCAGTTCGGATAGGTTTTCCCATCCATGCTGTCCTTGTAGCCGCGGATGGCATATTGTCTGCCTTCCTGCTCATCATACTGTTTCTTCTCCTCCAGACCGCCCAGCCAGATCCCGAACCAGTCGGAGACAACCTTGCGTACGCCGGTCAATTCGATCCGGTTTTCATGCAGAACCGTGATTTCGTCCACAACGTCAAAATAGGTTTCGTAGAGCAGGATTTTATCCGCTTTCTGATAAAGATACGGGTCATTGAGGAGTTCCCAGCTCTCGATCCTGCTGCGGAGAGCTTCCTCCCGGACGCGCACATAGAATTCTGTCTCGCAGGCCATCCGGTACGGCGCGCCGTAAAGCGCGTCCACGATACCCATCGAGAAAAATCCGATTAACCTCCAGCCAAGCAGGGTCAGATCATATTTGAAGTATTCCCACTTATGTCCGCGCATCATCCTGCAGGAGAGCTTGACGGCTTCGATTTTTTTCACTGACGGGTTTTCCGCTACAATAAAAGGAATGCAAAAGAAGAAATATCTCAGCAGGATCCCGCCGATGACGGTGAGGTCCGCCAGCGATATAAAAAGGCTCTGAATCAGCATGGTCAGCGAAGCATTGACCCATTTCCGGACTGCAGCGAAATGCAGCACGTCCGCAAACGGAACCTTCTCATACACCCGCGCCACCAGATAAAGACGCCGGACGATGGCGGAGTACACGTTCTTCACAAAGGTGTAAATCACCGCATACCAGAGAAAACTCAGAATGATAAAAATGAAGCCCACAGCCTGGCCGGAATGGATCACCGTATGCATGGACTGGGCCGCCCTGGCCAGCAGACTCCCGGAAGAAACCCCGTTGACCACCTGTGCCAGTATGCCGTTGGTTCTTCCGAGGGCTCCCGTGTTATCCGCTTCTTCCACGATTTTCTGCTCCAGCTCCCGGGACTTTTCGAGTCCCTGCTGCAGCTCCCCGATCATAATATCAGACCGGACCTCCTGAGCACTGAACATATTCCCCGGATTGTCCGCATCCGTCGACTCGGTATACTTATCCGTATCCAGCGTAGCATAACGGTACTCCGTTCCGAACAGCATCAGGATCAGCGTTACGAAAAGCAATACCACATAATGTGAGCGGACGATCTGATGACTTCGTTTTTTCATCTCCTTGCGCTGTCGGAAGATGACGTTCTTCTCTGCGCTGCGCGGATTTTTCTCTTTTGTTTTCATGGCTGCTCTTTTTCTTTCTGCTATCGAACAGATCACCCGCCAAAAGCGATTGCCGCAGGTGCCTTTTTTGTCAGACTTACTGCTTTGCGCAGTTCCGAATCGTCAGAACTGCGCAAAGATCACACGCCCGGTAAAGCTGCCGGCCGCTTATCGTCTCAGAACTGCTCCGGGAATGATCGGCTAAGCTGAGCTGCCTGCCGCTTATCGTCTCAGAACTGCTCCGAGAGTGCGCGGTACAGCTGCGCGTCCGTCTGCTGATAATAAGGCTGCACCCAGAAAACACCGACAATGCCCAGTGTAATGATTTCCAGCAGGAACCATCCGAGGAAGGACAGATCCAGGACAAACGTACGCCACTTGTTTCCTTTCATCATCTGGCGGGAACGGGTAATGCAGTCCGTTGCGCTCATTTCCGGATGCTCCATTTTGATATAGGGTGCCATGCGGTAAGAGTAACTCTTGACGATCCCCGGGATCACAAACAGCAGCGTCCAGAGTGTAATGAAAAGTCTCATCAGAAAGATCGTCAGCACATTGCCCAAATAATCTTCCTTAAAGGCTCTCATGATCTCATTCAGTCTGGCCGGCGGAGTGGTATTCTCTGCGAAGAAACCGTAGGCCCCTATCGTCAGCGGTCCGAAAAGGAAAATATTCAACAGCGTAATCAGAAGACCGACGCTTCCCACAGCGGTTCCCATCGCAAACGCCTTCTCCTGCGACAGTTCCTGCCCGGGGGAAAG
This sequence comes from uncultured Lachnospiraceae bacterium, assembly GCA_902767335.1. Lineage (GTDB taxonomy): Bacteria > Bacillota > Clostridia > Lachnospirales > Lachnospiraceae > Merdiplasma. The sequence continues at coordinate 2,214 of CACXHD010000076.1, read as the reverse complement.
ATGGATTCCCAAGGTCTTCATCAGCTCTGAAATACTTGCATTCGGATCGGAACGAACTTCCTCAGCGGTCCGGCCTGCAGCCGTCTCTCCGGCTTCCAGTGCAACCGCAGTTTCCTTCGCCGTTTCTTTCGCCATTTCTCCCCTGGCCCTTCCTCCAATGCCTCCGGCTGACACACCGAACGCCAGCGCCAGAATCAACGCCGCGAAGAAACAGGCCCAGTAATTCGCCTTCATATTTTGTTTTGCTGTTCTTTTCAATTCTACTCTGTCCCAGGACATAGCAAAATTCTCCTTTCCTTTCTGCCTCTCCCTCTCCCAGTCTTTTCCTTATTTGGTTTTTTCCGCTTTCCCTGTTGCTGTCTTTTCCGCTTCTTCCTGTTTCTGTCTCTGGCGCGTCTTTCTGTTGCTGTTTCTAATGCGTCTTTCTGTTGCTGTTTCTGTTGCTGTTTCTAATGCGTCTTTCTGTTGCTGTCTCTGACGCTTCTTTCTTGTTGCTGTTTTTACGCTTCCTTATCTGAACAGGAAACGAACTGTCGGGAAATCACTCCTCCACGCCCCACTCTTGTGTGCAAATAGTACGGCGAAATCAAAGAATTCTGTACTTCGAAGGGACGATCCGACACAGCCTGCCGAAGAAACACGGCTCTTATCAGCACTTCCTTAGGGAAAAGGGGCCGCCCCCCGGCAGTCCCCTCCCTCAGGATCCTGTCTCCCGAATCTAACGCTCCGGGATCTTGCTTTCCTAAATCCAGCTTCCATGAAACTTACTCTCATGAAGTTCTCAGTCATCTTTTCTCTCACATGAAAACGACGGATTATTCAGCAGATACCATTTCGGAAACATCTTCCGTTGCCTCTTCTGTGCTGTCCTCTGCCAGCTCCTCCATCCAGTGGAAGGACCCGGTTTTCTTCACATTGTCGCCATAGATGGTCTTCCAGTCATTTGCCATCGAGATCACCTGATAGCCGGAGGCCTCCCACTCTTCGCGCAGACCGGCAGCCTTTTCCTTATTGCCATAGTCACGCACTTCGTCGTCGGCGATCAGCATGAACGCTGCGCTCCGGTACGGATTGTTTCCGATGGTGTAGTTATGCATACTCACATCGCCGGAGCTGTTGCCGAAGGAAAGTACCGGCTGATGTCCGATGTCCCGGGCAATCTGCAGCACCTTGTTGGTCTTGAGGTTCTTGATCAGCAGTTTGTCCGTGCGCACCAGTTCGTCCGAAGTTGTATACACGTAGTCCAGGCCGTCCACATCGCCCTGGCCGGTCGCCTCAAGCGCCACATCCATGCCGATGACATTTTCATACGGGATGTCCACCATGCCTTCGATGAAGGTACGACAGATAAAGCGGTCACTGCCGGAAACGACATAGCATTTGAAATCATTTTCCTGCAGATATTCGATCACTTCCACCATCGGCAGGTAATATGCCTCTCCATACGTCATGCCCTCAAATCCGTCCGCATCGCGCAGCAGGATCTCTGTAACAAAATCCGAGAACTCGTTCAGCGTCATCCCTGCATAGGCGCGTGCCGCCTGAATGGCATGCTGCATGGGCATATCCTTCGGGAAGGAATTGTCGAGCGCACAGTCGCGCAGCGTGCGGCCAACTTCAAGCATTTCCTCATCCGGCTCGAAGGAAGGATCCTTCAGAATGCGCCAGGCGAGCATGTAGTATTCCAGATACGTCGGGTAAAGCTCCCCGATCAGGGTTCCGTCCATGTCAAACACAGCGATGCGGTCTTCCACAGGGATGAAATCCGGTGATGATTCATCCGTCACCGCTTCCACATAATCAATCAGAGCCGTCAGCGCCGGTGCGTCCTCATTCCACTGCGAGAACCGGTCCTCATACTCTCCGTCCTCGTCTTCCGTAGCCGCTTCCGTTTCTCCTTCCGCGGCGAGAGCTTCCGTGGCTGATTCTTCCGCTGCGGTTTCAGTGGCCTCCGTCGCTGCTTCTTCCGCTGCGGTTTCAATGACCTCCGTTGCTGCTTCTTCCACTGCCTCTACAGCTTCCGTGGCTGCCTCTTCCGCTGCGGTCTCAACGGCTTCCGTCGCTGCTTCCTCTGCTGCGTTTACAGCTTCCGTCGCGGTTTCCTCTGCGGTCTCAACAGCCTCCGTCATCGCTTCCTCTGCTGCGTTTACAGCATCCGTCGCGGTTTCCTCTGCGGTCTCAACGGCCTCCGACGTCGCTTCCTCTGCTGCGTTT
>CACXHD010000075.1 GCA_902767335.1 uncultured Lachnospiraceae bacterium | reverse complement strand
TCTCCCTCAGAACCGTCCCCTGTCTCCGAACCGTCCCCTGTCTCCCTGTCTCCCGTTTGTAGAATTCCGGGAAACTCCGGGGTTGCAAAAAATGAATTTCCGAATTAAAATGTCATCGTCTGCACATGAACGTGTTTAAAACGAAACGAAGGGAGTTTTTCGATATGGAAAAGAAAATTACAAAAGATATGATCATCAGCGAGATCCTGAATTATGATCCGAATATGGCCAATGTACTGATGTCCGGCGGCATGCACTGCGTAACCTGCCCGGCATCTCTCGGGGAGACGCTGGAAGAGGCCTGCTATGTACACGGGATTGATCCGGAGCTGATGGAGACCCGTCTGAATGCTTTCGCGGAAGCGATGGAGAAAGAGGGAGCCGTCTGATTGGGTCCAGACCCTTTTGGAGGATAATCTGTGAAGATAGAGAGAATTAGTGAAAATCAGATCCGCTGCACACTGACCCGGGAGGACCTGGCTTCGCGCAGGATTAATCTCCGGGAACTGGCATACGGATCAGAGAAAGCAAAAATGCTGTTCCAGGATATGATGCAGGAAGCGTTCCGGGAATTCGGCTTCAGCGTGGAGAATTCTCCGCTGATGATCGAGGCGATCCCGATCTCGGGAGAAGCGATTGTGCTGATCATTACCAGGGTCGATGATCCCGAGGAGCTGGACAGCCGGTTTGCCCGTTTTTCGCATGAAGACGGAGGGAATTTCCCCGAAGCGCCGGCGGATTCCCCCAGCGGGCTGGATGACATTGTCAATCTGATTTCCAGGCTTTCCTCCCAGAACAGGGGGAAGGCAGCGGCGGACGCCGGGAAGCAGGATCTTGGGATCGCACCGCTTTCGGAAGGAAATTCCGGCGGAGAAAAAGAGAACGGCCCGGAGACTGCGTCTGCGGAGGCATCCGCGCCCGGATCTTCCGCAAAGACCGCTAAGAAGGCGGAAAGTGGTGAGGAGCCGGCGGTGATGCTGGCAAGATTCTTTCTGTTCCGGGACCTCGAGACGGTCATCAAGGCGGCCTATGTCACGGATCCGGAATACAAGAGCTGGAATTCCCTGTTTAAAAATCCGGACGACGGGAATTTTTATCTGATTCTCCGTATGGAAGATACGCCGCCGGAGCAGTTTAACCGGGTCTGCAATGTGCTGACCGAATATGGCGTCGCCGTGGAGTATACCAGCGGGATCGAGGAATTTTTCGGCGAGCATATGCAGGTGATCTGTGCGGGCACGGCGCTGGAGACGCTCCGGAGCATCTGAGGAAACATGGTCTTAATCCATGTTTGCAAGGCATCTGTGTCGGATTGCAGCGCGCCGTACGCGGCTTTGCTTTGCGCGCATCGCACGCGCAAAGACTTCTGACTTGTCAGAGAGTCCCCGCTGCTCCGCCAAAGGCCCGGACAATCCGGTCAACGATGGATCTGGAGAGGGGCATGCAAAGGTCTGCAACCGGGCCGACCAGAAACGCGCAGATAATGGTACCGACGCCGAAGGTGCCTCCGAGAAGGCAGCCGACAGCAATAAAACAGAAATCTACGATGACACGCACCACGCCAAAGCGTCGGTGCGTTTTGTCGCTTATGACGACGGCTACCAGATCATTGGGCCCCGTCCCCGCCTCGGAGCGGATGACAATCGTCATGCCGAAGGCAAGGATGACACAGCCGGCGACCAGAGCGGCGGCTTTGACCGGCAGGGTGGAAGTCCCGATCTGGAGCCCCTGAAGCGCCCAGGTGAAAAAGTCGATGATCGGACCTCCGCAGAACATGCATACAATTGTGCCGGCTTTGATGTAGCTTTTATCCACGATCAGCAGGATCAGGATGATCAGAAAGCATACGGCCATATGGACCATGCCGTGGGTGACGGAGGGGAGCAGCCCGGAACAGACGTTGCGCAGTCCCTGGATCAGGACATTGAAGGGGTCGGCGCCGAGACTGGAAAGGATAAACAGGGTGACGCCCAGGTGGGCAATCGTGAGACCGATGAAGAGGATAACCAGACGGACAATATATTCTCGAAGGGAACCGCTGCCGGAATTGTTTTTTTTCATAACCAAATCTCATTCCTTTCTCATTCCGATGGACTTACACTTGCATCCGGCGAGTGCTTCCTTTATAATGTACAAGGTTTGCAAAAAAGTCAACTTTTTCCATAATATGAAGGAGGTAGAGCATGAATCATTCTGACGGTGCGATCCGTAATGCCAGAGCATTGGGAGTACCACGTATGCTTTTGCTGGGCCTGCAGCATATGTTTGCAATGTTCGGGGCAACCATTCTGGTGCCGATTCTGGTGAATACGTATTTTCAGCAGGCAGTCGGGGAACCGCTGACCAGAGGTCTGACCGTTTCGATTACACTTTTCTGTGCCGGAGTCGGAACCCTTTTGTTCCATGTATGTTCGAAAATGCGAGTGCCGGCGTTCCTGGGTTCCTCATTTGCCTTTCTCGGAGGGTTTGCGACGGTCGCAAACCTGAACAGCGGTATCTATGCGGATATGGGAGCAAATGAGAAGGCAGCCTATGCCTGCGGCGGCATCGTCGTTGCCGGACTGCTGTATCTGGTTCTCGCAGCGGTCATCAAGGCCCTCGGCGTAAAGCGCGTCATGCGCTATCTGCCGCCGGTGGTAACCGGGCCGGTCATTATCTGCATCGGTCTGAGCCTTGCCGGATCTGCCATCGGAAATGCATCCACGAACTGGTTTCTCGCGCTGATTGCACTGGTGGTGATCATCATTTTCAATATCTGGGGCAAGGGAATGTTTAAGATTATCCCGATCCTGATGGGGGTTGTCATTGCCTATGCGGTGGCCCTGATCATGAATGCCTGCGGCATCAAAAACCCGGACGGCAGTGCAATCCTCGCATTTGACGCGGTAGCCGGCGCCGGATGGGTCGGACTGCCCTCCTTCCAGATCTGCAAATTCGACATTACGGCAATCCTCGTGATGGCGCCGATCGCGATCGCGACCATGATGGAGCATGTCGGTGATATTTCCGCCATCTCCGCGACCGTCGGCGAGAACTTCCTCGCGGATCCGGGCCTGCACCGCACACTGGCAGGTGACGGCCTGGCGACCGCGCTGGCCGGCTTCCTCGGCGGCCCGGCAAACACCACGTATGGTGAGAACACGGGCGTTCTGGAGCTGAGCAAGGTATATGACCCCGCCGTCATCCGGCTCGCAGCGGTTTTCGCAGTGATCGTCAGTTTCATTCCGAAGGTGTCCGCCATCATCAGCACCATGCCCGCTTCCATTATCGGCGGCGTGAGCTTCATGCTCTACGGTATGATTTCGGCGATCGGTGTCCGGAATGTCGTGGAGAACAAGGTGGATCTGACAAAGTCCCGCAATCTGATCATTGCCGGCGTGATCTTTGTCTGCGGCCTGGGCTTCTCGGACGGCATCACCTTCCATATCGGAGGAACCGCCATTACGCTGACGGCTCTGGCGATTGCAGCCATTGCCGGCATTCTGCTCAACATTATTCTTCCCGGAAACGATTATGAATTCGGCGTCAATCCGACCGGAGACCGGAACCGCGGGATTCATCAGCAGTAATGGGTACGCCTGGACTGTGAATATGTGAAGGGGCTGCCGCCCCGGAAGAAACAGACGCAGCTCCCCTGTGTTCGGACAGCTGCAGCTTACACCTGTCCGTCCCTGTCGGATGTAAAATCCGCCCGGGACCGGACATGTGTGCTGCAGAGCCGGACACATGGGGAGCTGCGTCTGTTTCTTCCGGGGCGGCAGCCCATTTACGTCTGCGCCGCGCACGCGGGTATTTCAGCTGAATTGTCTGCTTATGAAACGGGAGGGCCCGGACAGATGTGCTGCAGTTTTCTTCACTTCAGGACGACGTCGAACCGGATCATGCCGTCTTTCCAGGATACGTTGGCGGTTCCGTTGTATTTTTCCACGAGGCTTTCCACGATGGAGAGGCCGATGCCGTAACCGCCGCGGTCTACGTTGTGGGATTCGTCCTGGCGGTAGAAGCGGTCGAAGAAGCGGCTGTAATCGACGGTGGCGCCGTCTGCGAAGGAATTGGAGACGGAGAGGCGCAGCTGGCGGCTGCGGGCCGCCGGGGAGGCGGTTACAAGGATTTTCCCATGTTCATCGCAGTATTTGATTGCGTTGTCGATGAGGAGGGAGACCAGCTGGCGCAGATCGCTTTCCAGGGCGGTGTATTTGATATCATCCGGAATCTGGGTTTCGAAGGATTTTTCCTCCTGCAGGGCGACGGGCCGGAAGGCGTCGGTTGTCTCATGCAGGATCCGGGAGACGTCGAGTGCTGACCGTTCGCTGGTGTCATCGTGCTCGGCGGATTTGGCGATCATAACCAGATTGGCGATGAGGCCGTTCATGCGGTCGACCTGGCGCAGTGTAGACTGGTTCCATTCGTTTTCGCCGTTGATCATCTGGTCAAGTTCGGTGTTGGCGCGGATGACGGAGAGCGGGGTCTTGAGTTCATGACTGGCATTGGTGATGAACTGCTTCTGAAGCATGGCGTTGCGGATTTCGGGCTGGACAACATGAAAAGAAAGAATACGGACAATCAGAAGGGAAACCATCGTGCCCAGAACGACCAGGATCAGGGCGGTATAGAGCAGGCGGTTGCTGGTGTTGATTTCCGTGGAACAGTCGATCATGATGACCATGGTTCCGCCGTTCTCGCGGCTGGTTATCAGATAGTAAAAGGAACCGTATTGGCCGAAATTTTTCCGGATCGGGAAGAGTCTGTGTTCGGTGCGCTGCATTACTTTTTCCGCACTCTGATACGGATAGTCGGCGTCCCGGAATTCCAGCAGATTGGAGTGGAATGCTTCCACTTCCCCGTCTTTATCGTAGAGAATTGAGAAATAGCGCTGCGATTTGCGAAAATGAGAAAACAGCTCTGCCACGCCTGAAAAACCGAAGGCTTCAAAAAAGGAAGAAGCATGATCGTCCGGAAGATATTGACCGTCGGAGGCGTCGGAGCTGTTTTCCATGCGGCGCAGGTCGCCGTCGTTTTCCGCGATGATGTTCAGGGAACGGCGGATCTGGGAGCGCAGAACCAGCTGATTGGTCAGATACATGACCCCGCCCATAAAAAGCATGACCAGGAAAAAGGCAAGGGTAGAGAGCAGTATAAAATTTTTCCGGAGTTTTTCAATCTGCTGCTGATTCATATAGCAACTCCCTTTTCGTATTTCACATCATCTTTGCACACGTTCTTCGCACAAAGCCGGATACGGTGCGGGGTTCAAAGAAACTTTTCCATACCGGCTTTCAAGGCTCGGTCAGGCGGAAACAGCCGCCTTCTTCGCCTGTGATAATTGCTTTGGAGGAGATGGCCTCCAGCTTTCTGCGCAGATAGGATATATAAAACCAGACGGTCCGGGCGTCGGCATCCGGCTCGTTGGCCCAGAAACGCTGCAGCAGCCACTGGGTATCCAGTTCACGCCCGTTGCCGAGCATCAGTTCCTGCATCAGTTCAAATTCCCGGATCGAAAGCCGGACCGTATTGACGCAGGAGAGCTCAAAGGAGTCGGAATTCAGACGGAGCGAGCCATAGGTGATCAGGCCGGTACTGTAGTTTTCCCGGCGGCGCACCAGGGAGCGGATCCGTGCCAGAAGTTCCTTCATGGCAAACGGCTTTGTAAGGTAGTCGTCGGCTCCGGCATCCAGACCGGTAACCCGGTCGTCGATCTCCGCCTTTGCCGTCAGCATCAGGACCGGTGTGGAGATATGCAGCCTGCGCATTTCCCGGAGTACTTCCAGTCCGTTTTTCTTCGGCATCATGATGTCGAGAACGATGACATCATAGCTGTCTTCCTGTATATGTGACATTGCTTCCTCTCCGTCGAAGGAGGAGGTTACATCATAGCCTTCATGGGCAAGCAGCGCGCAGAGCGCACGGTTCAGATCGGCAGTGTCTTCTGCCAGCAGTAGTTTCATAGTTTTCTCCGTTTCCGCCGGAGGCGTCCGGCGCAGTGGTTTTCAGGTTTTTCGTATAGGCGGCCGCGTGCGGCGCAGAAGAAGGCTGCCTTCGAAAGCCGCGCCGCATGCGGCCTTGAGCGATCCGTCTCCGAAAAGATCCTTCCGGGGAGGGACTTCGTCGGAGACAAAAGGTTCCGGAACAGGAAGGGATCCGCCGGAGGTTCTAAGGAAACACGGATGAAATCCGTGTTTCCTTAGGAATCCAGGATCATGTCCCGGATGGTCTGCATGGACAGATCGGTGGAGGCCAGCTCATCTGCGCAGCGCTTCAGCTCCGCCTCGATCAGTTGTGCGTTTCCGGAAATATTCTTTTTATAACGCATGTGATGCTCCAGTGCAGCCCAGGTATCCATGGAAATGGTCCGCAGCTGGATTTCGACATACCACGCCCCCTGATAGCGCAGGATCAGATGGAGACTGCGGTATCCGTTGGGCTTTGCATGGCGGATATAATCTTTTTCATCGATCACTTCACAGTCCCCGAAGGCTGCGATGCAGTCGCGAATGCGGTAGACATCGCTCACAAAGGCAGCTACAATTCGAAGACCAATGGCATCGTGGATCCGGTTCAGGGCGGAATCGGCCGTCTCCGGAAGTCCCCTTCTGCGGCATTTTTCCCGCATGCTCTCGTCGGATTTGATCCGCATGACACAGTGCTCAATGGGATCCATCCCAAGCTCGGCCTTCAGCTGACTGCCGATGCGGGCGACCCGGTCTGCCAGTTCATCCATGACGGCTTTCATCTGCGGCAGAGCCGGACCGTAGATGGTCTCCTCCGAATTGGGAGGCTCCGAAGTAATCTCTCTAAATTCATTCATAACAGGTTTTCCTTATTTTAATTTTCCTTAACTGAAAACGCGCATCTGTGCCAGAAAATCATCCATAGTCAATCTCCCGGAAAAGAGTCGATTCAACACAGATTTTAACACAGGCGGAAAGCTGCAGTCAATGCGTCGGAAAAAGAGACAGGGGACGGTTCGGAGACAGGGGACGGTTCGGTGAGACAGGGGACGGTCGGAGACAGGGGACGGTTCTGGGAGACAGGGGACGGTTCTGTGTCTC
>CACXHD010000074.1 GCA_902767335.1 uncultured Lachnospiraceae bacterium | reverse complement strand
TCGGCAAATATGCGTACGGGGAAGTTGAAATCGAAGAAGGTGCGAGACTGAATGCGGTTGTGCGCGGCATCAACAAAAAGAAGAGAAACGAGATCATGGAGAATAATCTGCTCCCGGTGAGCTGCCACGCGTCGATTTACCAGCGCGACGGCTATAAGACGGTTGTTTTTGATCTGGACGAATAACATATCAGAAAACGACAAAAGGTTTTTTCTTTTACAGGAAACGGCAGATATTTCCGACGTTTCCTGTAAAACTGAACATACACACGGAGAAAGTGAAAGGAGACAAACATGGACAGAAAAGAACTGGAAGCAAAAATCATCGAACTGGTTACGATTTCTTATGGGAAGCAGCCCGGAGAGGTTACTCTGGAGACCAGCTTCAAGGATGACCTGAAGGGAGCTTCCGTACAGATGGTGGCTCTGGTTTCCGAGATTGAAAACGAACTGGATGCGATGGTGGCTCTTCAGGATGCTTCTGCCTGCGGCACCGTAGCAGATCTGGTGGATGCCGTCGAAGCTGAAATGTAATGGAGGATCCCGCATGAGCGTATTAGATGTAATCTATGCAAAAGCCAAGGAAAATCCCCAGAAAGTGGCGTTTCCGGAAGCTGGAAATGAAAAAATGATGCAGGCGGCCTACGAAACCGGAAAGGACGGATATATCATTCCGGTTCTGGTCGGCAAAGAAGCGGAGCTTCGTGCACTTGCAAAGGAAAGAGGATATGATGAATCGGTATTCACCTTTGTCGATATCGATGAAGAGGAATACAAGAATAAAGTCATCGCTGCCTATGTCGCAAAACCGGATACACGGCTGAAGGAAAAGGCCCTGAACCGCCGGATGCAGGATCCGCTGTATTATGCGATGGCCATGCAGGCGGTCGGGGAAGCGGATGTTACGTTTGCCGGAATCGACAATACCACCGGCGACGTGCTTCTGGCAGGCCAGATGATGATCGGACTGAAGGAAGGCATCAGCACCATTTCCAGTATCGGCCTTGCGGATATCCCCGGATATGAAGGCAGTGAAGGTTCTCTGCTGGCCATCGGCGACAGTGCGGTGTGCACCAATCCGAATGCGGAACAGCTGGCGAGCATTGCGATCTCTGCCTGCGACACGGTTCATGAGCTTCTCGGATGGGAGCCCAGATGCGCCATGGTCTGCTACTCTACGCTGGGAAGCGGCCAGGGTGAGTTGATCGATAAGGTAACCGATGCGCTGAAAATTGCCAATGAGCTTCGTCCGGACCTTGCGATCGACGGCGAGTTCCAGCTGGATGCGGCCATTGTACCCGCAGTTGCGGCGAAGAAGGTTAAACGGGAGAGCAAAGTGGCCGGCAAGGCGAATGTCCTGATCTGGCCGGATCTGAATGTCGGCAATACAGCCGTGAAACTGATCCAGCAGTTCGGTCATGCGGATGCCTACGGTCCCATGCTCCAGGGCTTCAACAGCATTGTCTGTGACTGCTCGAGAGGGGCGCCGGTTTCCGAGATTAAAGGAAATGTCGTTATTTCTGCCGTGCGTGCGGCCGGCATGAAGAAAAAAGCCTGAGAGACGGAAACCGATTCCGCCGGGAGACGAATTATGACAAATAAGGAAGTTATTCGGAACTTTTATCAGGAATTTTTCAATGACCACATCGTAGATTCCGCGGACAAATACGTGCGGGAAGATTATATCCAGCATAATCCCGGAGTTGACCAGGGCAGAGAGGCGCTCAAACAGGCCTTTGCTGAAAAATTCATCCAGCACCCCACATTCCATCTGAATATCTCTATGATGATCGAGGAGGATGACATGGTGGCGGTGTATCTGAAAAATGTAGATCCACAGGGGAATACCCGGTGCCGCGTGGTGGATATTTACCGACTCCAGGACGGAAAACTCGCGGAGCACTGGGATGTGCTTCAGCCCTGTGAATGATCCGGAACAGAATGACGGATATTTCAAGTGGGACAGTGGGGATGGTTCTTCCTGTCCCACTTATCATTCGCGCTGCTGTTCACAGTCCTCATGCCCCTTGCAGCTGAAGAAACACGGATCAGCGCTTCACTGATCAGCAGGCAATTCCGGCAGGAGCGAAGATGAAACTCAAAGTCCGGACCGGTCGGAAGGTCTGCCCGTGAAGCGCGGCTTCGGATATATGAAACAGTCGGATATTTGAAACAGTCGGATGCTTGGACCAGAAAGAAAGACAGTTATGTATTTGGAAAAAGAGGATGTTTCTCTCTATTATGAAGTAACCGGAGAGGGGGAACCGCTCCTGCTGATCCACGGTCTGATCGTGGATGCCGGTCTTTTTCAGGAAACGGCGAAATACCTGGCGCGCAGATACAAGGTGATCACCTACGACCGGAGAGGCGTGTCCCGGAGCAGGTGCAAAGGCGAAAACCGTTTCTCCATCCGGAAACAGGTCGAGGATATCAGAGACCTGCTGGATTCGCTTTCCATCGACCGGGTTTATATTGCCGGAGCCAGCGCCGGCGCATTGATCGGACTGTACTTTCTGCTGGCGTATCCCGAGAGAGTCCGCCATATCGTACTCTACGAGACAGCGATGCTGGGGATTATGAGGGAGAGGGAGCCGGAAACGGAGCGCTGGCTTGAGGAAATACAGACGTTGACTGCGCAGGGGAAAATGAACAATGTGGTGCTTCGGTTTGTCCGGCACATCGGATCCTTTGACAAACGCAGCCGGCCCAGGCCGGCCGAGGTTTCGATGCGGGAGATGCGAAACCATGACTATGCGATGAAAGAGGAGTTCCCTGCGCTGATCCGTCTGAAGCCGGACCTGGGCCTTGCCGCCCGGTATGCCGGTAAAATCACGGTCGCCCTGGGGGAAGAGTCACCGGATACGGTGTATGTCCGCACATCCAGGATGCTGGCAGAGACATTTGGACAGGAAGCATTGTACTTTCCGGGATATCACAATTTTCCCTACGATCTGCCGCAGGAATTTGCGGTCTGTATCGCGGGGGTGTTTTCGCTGAACCCATTGGAACAGCTGCCGAAAGGACCCGCGGACGAGATGTACAGTAGCTGAGAGAAGATTTGAAATCGGGTATTACTATGGAGACAGGATTGAGAAGGAGTGACCATGCCGGACAGCAGTGATTGTCGAATTGAGATTGTGCGGAATGCGGGCGGGGAGGAACGGATTGACCCGGCCGTGAGGATATACTATGTTTTTGACGGGGCGGCACAGCTGGCCGTCCGTGAACGCAGGTATGATCTCATCCGGGAGGATCTGGTACTGGTCAATGCCATGGAAAAGCATGCGCTGACCATCCGGGAAAAGGGAGTTGTCTGTATCATATCCTTCGACTATGCGGTGATTTCCCGTTACATGCCGGAAAGCGGAAGTTACTTTTCGCTGAATACGAAGGAGCCGCTGGACCGTCCCTATCATGACATCCGGGAAATCTTCCGGGAATGCATCTTCCTCGAGCTGGGAGGAGAGCATAGACGAAACTGCAGGATTATGAGCCGGTTCTATGAACTCCTCGATATCCTTTTCCGCCACTGTATGGCGAATCCCTCGGGACAGGATGCCGACCGGACATCCCGGAATTCCGGGAAGCTTTCGGACAGTGAAAAACTGCAGAGAATTCTTTCTTATGTGAACAGTCATTATCAGGATACGGTCAGCCTGCGGGAGATGGCCGCGGACATGTATCTTTCGACGTCTACGCTCTCGCGGTTCTTCCGGAAACAGACCGGATATTATTTTGCGGATTACCTGAATATGGTCCGCCTGATGCATGCGGCGTCGGAGCTGACCTCTACGGCGAACAGCGTCACGAAAATTGCGCTGGACTGCGGATTTTCCAATTCTTCCGCATTTTCCAGGCTGTTTCATGACACCTATGGGATTTCGCCGGTGGATTACCGGAAACAGGAGGCTCACCGGGAGGAAAGCCGCCAGAGGGAACGGGAAGGGATCCGGGAGGAACTGGCGGAACGGCTCAGAGAGATCCGTCCCGAAATGCATCTTCCGGCAGGGGAGAACTCGAGTGTCCAGGTGGATGTCTCCCGGAACATGCCTATGAAATCCCCGTGGGGGAAACTTCTGAACATCGGCTCCCTGTCTGCGCTGACCAGGGCGAATGTTCAGTATCATCTGCTGTATCTGGCGGACGAACTTCAGGTAACCCATGTGAAAATCTGGTCGGTTTTTGCAAAAGACCTGCGGATTACCGACGGGAAGACCATCGGATATTATAATTTCAGCGTCATCGATACGGTGCTGGATGTGATTGTGGAAAACAAACTGGCCGTTTATTTTGACTTCGGAAGCCGCCCGGATGTCATAATCGGCGTCAGCGATACCGCACTGTACCAGGAGGAGGTGGGCGTCACCTTCGCAAGCAGGAAATCCTGGGAGTCTATTTTCGAGAGTTTTGTTGAACACCTGATCAGCCGTTATGGGATGAAGGAGATTGGCCGCTGGATTTTTGACTTCTGCATTGACCCGACCTTCCGCGGCTTTGGCTCCTACTACGAGGATCCGGATTACGATTACCAGAATGTCTACGAATTTGCCTGGAAAACATTGCGGCGGCTGGTGCCGGAGGCAAAAGTCGGAGGCCCGATGGCAATTCCGAACAGTCCTAAAAGAGAACTGGATTGTTTTCTGCGGAAATGTTCCGAAAGCGGCTGCCGCCCGGATTTTATTTCTCTTCCGCTGCTTCCGTACCAACCGGATGAGAATATTTCCACGTTTCATAAAAACCCGGATCCGCAGTTTGAGGACCGGCAGCTGAAGATGCTCCGGCAGCTGATCGGACAGTATTTTACAGACGAGATCCCGATCTATGTGTCGGACTGGAATCTTTCCCTGTCCAACCGGAATATTCTGAACGACAGCTGTATGCGGGGGACCTATATCTGCAGCCGGGCCCATTCGATCATGGAATATGCCGACATGTGCAGCATCTGGTTCGCATCCGACTGGATCAGCAATTATTATGACACACGGAAAATCCTGAACGGCAGCGGAGGCATGCTGACCCAGGACAACATCCGCAAACCGGTATTTTATGCTTCGCAGTTTCTCGGCCGGCTGGGGCAGGAAGTCCTGTTTGCAAACCAGGAGATGATTGTTACCAGAAAAGACCGGAGAGACTATATGATCCTCTGCTCGAACCAGGTGCATTTCAATGTCGGATACTACCTGTACCCGGAAGATGAGATCGTACCGGACAATATGGATCTGATGGTGGTCAGCAATCCGGCACATTCCATGGATCTTGATCTGAAAGGGCTTGAGGAGAACGCCGAGTACGTCATAAAGACCAGAAGCGTCAGCAGAAACCACGGCAGTATTCTGGATGAATGGAAACGGCTGGGCTATGAGAACCGTCCGGAGCGCGAGGACATCAAGTATCTCCGGGAAATCTGCGTGCCCCATCTGAGCATGATTCATGCCAGAGTGAAAAACGGAAAGCTGCATCACAGGATCCTTCTGGATGAGCAGGAGTTTCAGCTGATCCATATTTACAGGGTCTGAAAGACGCAGGAATTCATGAAATGCAACAAACATAAAGAAGCGTTGCGCCTTACGCGCGGAGTAAACGTAAAACGCAACGAATATGCCGGATTTAAAAACAGAAAAGATGCATGCGGGTCAACCGAATGCTATTCTTGATACAGTACTTAACAAAAACACGAAGGGAACACGGATGAAGGCGGTGTTTTCCGGGGGCGAAATTACAGGAGGCGTTTATGGCAAAAAAAGTACTGGGTATCTCCTTCGGGAGAAAAATGAGCAACTGTGACATCATGGTCAAACATGCTCTGATGGAATGTGAAAAAGCCGGCTGCGAGGTAGCGTTTCTTCGCGCGGACGACCTGAACATCAGCAACTGCAACGGCTGCATCGCCTGCACGATCGGGCTGATGACCGGCAGAGGACGCGGCTACTGCGTGCGGC
Organism: uncultured Lachnospiraceae bacterium; assembly: GCA_902767335.1. Lineage (GTDB taxonomy): Bacteria > Bacillota > Clostridia > Lachnospirales > Lachnospiraceae > Merdiplasma. Next base: position 20,087 of record CACXHD010000074.1, on the reverse strand, counting down.
ATGATGACTTTGATATCCTGGATGAATGTGTGATGCAGTCCGATGCAGTGATCCTTGCATGTCCGACCTACGAAACTTCGGTGACCGGACGTTTCAAGACCATCTGCGACCGGATCGGGCCGAGCCACGACATCACGTTCCGGAAGGCGGCCTATGAGGAAGGAAAGGCAGCGGGCAAGGATGAGTCCCAGCTTCCGGATGCAAGATCCTTCAAGAAACGTTCCGCAGCTCTGATTTCCGTGGGCGGCGCGATGACAGAGAACTGGATTGCGCTCACGATGCCGATGATGTTTGAGTTCACGTTCCCGTGGGATATCGATGTCGTTGACACAGTTGAGTATTATGGCGCAATGGCACATGAGTCCGTACTCGGTTATCCGGAGATGATGGACCGCATGACGAAGGTCGGTCAGAACATTGTCTCCTCCATCTTTGCCGAGACCGAAGAGGAACGGACAAAATGGAGAGGCGACGAGGAAGGGATCTGCCCCATCTGCCATACCCGGCTGCTGCAGGTCTCCCATGACGGACGCAGTGTGGACTGTGTGGTATGCGGAAGCCACGGCACCGCCACAATCGAGGACGGGAAACTGCGCGTCTGCTTCACGCCGGAGGAGCTGGATCGCTCCCGCTTAAGATGGGGCGGCAAGCTGGAACACTCGACCGAGATCAAGACACAGGCACAGCCTTCCGGTACGATCAAGAACCTGAAGGAACTCAAGGCACCTTATGCGGCGTTCAATCCCGGAGCCTTTGAACCGGATATGAACAGTTTCGGCAACATCAAAAAGTGAGGAGAATAAGAATGGCACAAAATCGAGCAGCAGTTGAAAAAACAGATAAATTCACCGCTTTCTGTTATGCATTCGGTGAAGTCGGATCCCAGCTTTCCTGGTACATGATCAACACCTATCTGACCATCTTTTACACGGACATTGTCGGACTGAGCGCAGCCGCGATCTCGGCGATCATGCTGATCGCAAGAATCTGGGACGCTGTCAATGACCCGATGATGGGCGTGATTGCGGACAAGACGAAAACCCGCTGGGGCAAATTCCGTCCGTATCTGATGTTTGCACCGGCGTTCCTGGCAGTGTTCAATATCCTGACCTTTACCGTTTTCCCGGTGACCGGCATTGCGAAGGTTATCCTCTGCCTGGTCTGCTACATCGGTGCCGGCATGGCCTATACCGCCATCTGCATCACGTACGGCGCACTGGTCAACCTGATTGCCAGAGATTCCCAGGTGCGTATGAATTATACCTCTGCGAGAGCCATCGGCGCCTCCGTTATCAAAATCATCCTTTCCGCAGTCGCCATGCCGCTGATCCTGTTCTTCGGCAAAAGCGATACGCCGAACGCACAGGGATACTTCTGGACAGCCGTCTGCTGTTCCGCGGTTCTGCTTCCCTGCTTCTGGCTCTGCGCATGGAGATGTAAGGAGACGGTTGTGGTTGAAAAACCGGTTCAGGCCGGAGAAAAACGTTCGATCCTCCAGAACCTGGTACTGCTCTGCAAAAACAAAAACCTGATGATCACGGTATGGTGCGTGTTCCTTGGAGCGGTTGCCATTATGGCCCGTATGTCCATGCTGACCTACTATGTGATCTATGTGGTAGGCAATCCCATGATGATCGCTCCGATGTTTACGGTCATGACCGTTACGGAACTGATCGGCTGCGTGGTAATGCCCTGGGGCACCGCAACCATGGGCAAGAGAAACTGGGTACTGGTCCTGAATGTCATCATGGTTGCCGGCTTCCTGATCATGTTTGCTTTCCCGACAGCCGGGACAACCTTCCTGCTGGTGATCTGCGCCGTCATCGGCTTCGGAAATTCCTGTGCAAACGTCTGCACCGGCATGCTTTCCGACTGTATCGAATACGGCGATCTGAAGTACGGGATCCGTGAAGAGGGTATTACCTACTCCTACATGAGCTTCGGCGTGAAGCTGGCTACGGCCGTCGGCGGCGCTGTCACGGTTCTGGCACTCTCTGCGGTCGGCTATGTCCCGAATGCAGAACAGACCGCTGCAGTTAAGCAGGGCATCAACATCATCGTTAACCTTGCTCCGGCGATCTGCGTGGTTCTTTCCGCGATCCCGCTGCTGTGGTATGACATCAACGGAAAAGAAAAAATGGATGAAATTTATGCAGCTCTGGAAGCAAGAAACGCGTCCAGAAAGAACTGAGAAAACACAGAGGAATGCTTCGCTCTGTTGAATGATTAGGGGAGCTGTGAAAAAAGTTTATGAAGCCGGGAGGCGAAAGGCCGCTCTGCATTGTCCGGAACTTTTTTCACAGCCCCTTTCGGTATTTGCTTATTGCAGCAATGCGGCTGGATTATGAAAAGGGGGAAACATGCGTTCAGAACACAAAATCCATAATCCGATTATCCCCGGGTTTTATCCGGATCCTTCGATCTGCAGGGTTGGTAAGGACTTTTATCTGGTATGCTCCAGTTTTGAACTGTGTCCGGGCCTGCCCGTGTTTCACAGCAGGGATCTGGCGAACTGGGAGCAGATCGGTCATGCGCTGACAAAAGACAAAGGCTTCCATGTGACTGCGAATATGGGAACCGGCGGGGTCATGGCTCCGACGATCCGGTACCATGAGGGGACATTCTACATTGTCAACTGCAACTTTGCCGACAAAGGAAATTTCTATATTACGGCGGAAAATCCTGCAGGACCCTGGTCCGAACCGCACTGGATTACAGATATACCGGACATCGACTGTTCGCTTTTCTTTGATCATGACGGCAAATGCTACCTTGTCAGTCCGGGGGACGACCCGACGGAAGACAACCACAGGGCCTTTTTCCTGACGCCCTATGATATTGTGAACGGAAAGGCCTGCGGCGAACGGAAGAAGATCTGGAACAGCGCACTGCGGGGTGCCTGGGCGCCGGAAGCACCGCATATCTATCACATCGGTGACTATTATTACCTGCTGATTGCCGAGGGCGGTACGGAACACTTCCACTCGGTCATGGTGGCGCGCAGCGAGACCGTGGACGGCTGGTATGAGGGCTACCGCGGCAATCCGATTATGACCCACCGGCATCTGGGCCTGTATTACCCGATTGACAACATCGGACATGCGGATTTTGTCGATACGCCGGACGGAAAATGGTATGCCGTCATGCTCGGATCCAGGATCATCGACGGTCAGCATAAGAACTTCGGCCGGGAGACCTGGCTGTGCCCGATGATCTGGGAACGGGGATGGCCGGTGCTCAGCCCCGGGACCGGCAAGATGGAGTGGGAATACCCCGCGGATGACGCGCTTCCCTGGGTACCCTGCCCGCCGGAGCCGGAGCGGGATGATTTCGACGCCCCGCAGCCGGGGATGCATCTTGTGTTCTGGGGCACGCCGTACCAGGATTTCTGGAAAATCGAGGACAGCTGCCTGAAGCTGAAATGTCTGAAACGGCCGCTGGCAAGACCTTTGAAAGGGTTCGACGTTGCGCATCCGGACCAGAGCAGGGACGACTGCATTAGTTTCCTCGGCAGAAGACAGCGGACAACCGACTTTACGGTTACCCTCAGCATGGATTTCAACCCGGGAAACCAGGAGACGGCCGGTCTGGTGATCATGCAGGCGGCAAATCATCAGTACCGTTTCGAAAAGTGCCTGTCGGAAGGAAATTCCGTACTGCGCCTCGTCTGCCTGACGACAAAGCAGAAAGGACTTCCGTTCCTGCCCGGATACGAAGCGGAGACGACGGAAACGGTTCTGGAAGAACAGAAGGTCCCGGACGGAACGCTCGTGCTCCGAATGGAGGCGCGGAGGCAGGATTATACCTTCCTCTGGGGAACGGATGAAGAACACCTTCAGCCCATGCAGGTGAAAGGCGACGGAGCCGTGATTAATCCGGAGGAAATCGGAGGCATGATCGGAACGATGATCGGACTGTTCGCTTCCGGAAACGGAACCGACAGTGACAACGAGGCATCCTTTGATTACTTTGAACTTCTCGGATCGGAATAAGAATAAGAATAAGGACAGGAGACCAGTCATGTTGACACAGACACAGAAAAATCGAGTGGAAGAGCTGCTCTCACAGATGACGCTGGATGAAAAGATCGGCCAGATGAATCAGGAATCCCCTTCCATCGTCGGAGGCTTCGACGTTCCGTTTCCGGAACTGATTGAGATGCTCAATGATGGCAGAATCACACAGGAAGAGTTCGGAAAGATTATGTCAACCGCCGAGCGGGATTTCCACGAGGACGACATCCGGGCCGGCCTGGTCGGATCGATGATGGGAGACGATCCGGTGAAGGCAAATGAACTGCAGAAGATCGCGGTAGAGGAGAGCCGTCTCGGGATTCCGCTGATCATGGGTTTTGACGTGATCCACGGACTGCGCACGGTTTACCCCATTGCCATCGCGGAAGCCGGCAGCTTCGATGAAAATCTGTTTGAGCGTACGGCCAGGGTTGCGGCGAAGGAATCCCGCGCACACGGGATCAACTGGAATTTTGCTCCGATGCTGGATGTCGCCAGAGATTCCCGGTGGGGCCGTGTTTCGGAGGGACCGGGGGAAGATCCGTATCTCGCTTCCGTATTTGCGGGAGCAAAAATCCGGGGACTCCAGGGAGACCGCAGCAGCGTTGAAAACTATGTTGCGGCATGTATGAAACACTATATTGCATACAGTGCCTGCGAGTCCGGAAGAGATTACAACACGACCAGCATGTCGGTTTCCCAGCTGTACAATGTGTATCTGCCTCCGTTCCGCGCCGCTGTGGAAGCAGGGGCTTTGACGGCGATGGCTTCCTTCAATGACCTGAACGGTGTCCCCTGCACGGTGAACCGCTGGACGCTGCGGGATATCCTCAAGGGCAGCCTTCAGATGCCCGGTTTTGTCGTCAGCGATGCCAACGGGATCCGCGAATGTGTCACACACGGTATCGCGGAAGATGATGCGGATGCCGGTGTGCAGGCAGCGAATGCCGGCCTTGATATGGATATGGGTACCCATATTTTCAGGGATCACCTGAGAAAAGCCGTGGAGGACGGCAAGGTGAGCATGGATGTCATTGACGACGCCGTGCGCAGAATCCTGAGCGTGAAAATGTGGCTGGGGCTGTTTGACCATCCCTATGTACCGGAGGAGACGATCCGCAGCAATGCGGTCATACCGGATGAACACAGAGCCGTGGCACTGGAAGCCGCGAAAAAATCCATTGTCCTGCTGAAGAATGAGGGACAGGTGCTGCCGCTGGATAGAAGCAGAAAGATCAGTCTGATCGGAAATCTGGCGGATATGAGCGAAGAAGTGATCGGCGCCTGGGCCATGAGCTGGAAGCGGGAGGACTGTGTGACAATCCGCAGCGGCCTGGAAAATGCCGGCGCGAATGTGACCTATTATCCCTGCGGCGGCCCGGAGGGAGAGATTGATTTCGCACAGGTGGAGAAAGCCTGCCGGGAAGGCGATGTGGTTGTCGCCGTGGTGGGCGAACTGGTCAGCATGTCCGGAGAAGCTTCTTCAAAGGCGGACACCCGGATTCCCGGAAAGCAGAGAGAGATGCTGCAGGCGGTTCTTGAGAGCGGCAAGCCGCTGGTGACGGTGCTGATGAACGGCAGACCCCTTGCCCTGAAATGGGAAAAAGAAAATCTTCCGGTGCTTGTGGAAGCCTGGCATCTGGGAATCGAAATGGGAAATGCGGTTGCGGCGGTACTGATGGGGGATGAGAATCCTGGCGGCAGGCTTGCCTCTACCATGCCGGCGATGACCGGACAGTGCCCCATCTACTACAATCATCCGAACACAGGCCGTCCGGGCAGCAAGAGTAAATTTACCTCGAAATATCTGGATGCGCCGCTGGGCCCGGCATTCCCCTTCGGATATGGTCTGTCCTATACGACCTTTGCGTACAGCGGCCTTACGGTTGAAGAACTGGAGGATGGATACCAGATCGGCGTGACGGTGAAAAATACCGGAGACAGGACCGGTACAGAGACGGTACAGCTGTATATGCAGGACGTTACGGCGAGTCTGGTACGGCCGGTCCGGGAACTTCGGGGCTTCAGAAAAGTGACGCTGGAGGCCGGTGAGGAGCAGCGGGTTGTCTTCCTGCTTCAGAAAAAGAACCTTGGCTTCTGGAATAATCAGGGGACCTATGTGACAGAAGACGGGCTGTATGTTTTTTATGTCGGCGCCAATTCGGAAGACTGCCTGTGTGAGCGGGTGATGGTTAAATTCTGATATGCGTATTTTCACCTGGCCGTGGAAGATCCTGATGAAATGATCAATCATTGACATCATAGATGTTCCGGACGGGAGAGCAGAAACGGACAGCCTTTGCTATAGTAAGACTATTCTGGGAATGCGTTTTTCAAGGAGGGTTCTATGGAGAAAATCAGAGTAGGAATTGTCGGACATGGCTTTATGGGACATGAACATGAAAAAATGCTCAGCGGCATGGAGGAATACCAGATCATCGGCATCTCGGATATTGACCCGAAACAGCTGGAGGACGTGCCGGAGGGGATCAAACGCTATACCTCGGACGAGGAACTGTTTGCCGACCCGGAAATTGACGTCGTACTGATTGTGGCCAACAACAATCAGCATCATGATCTGGTCATTCAGGCAGCGAAAGCCGGAAAAGATATCATCTGCGAAAAACCGGTTGCCATGAATGTGGCGGAGCTGGATGATATGGTCCGTGTCACGGATGAATGCGGCGTGAAGTTTACGGTGCATCATCAGAGAAGACTGGATCTGGATTTCCGGACAATGAAAGCCGTTTATGATGCCGGCAGTCTCGGAGACGTATACACGGTCAAGAGCAGTCTGTACGGCTTCAACGGCAACATGCATGACTGGCATGTGTTTGTCAGCGAGGGCGGCGGCATGCTGTTCGACTGGGGCGTACACCTGCTGGACCAGATGCTCTGGATGATGCCCGGGGCAAAGATCACGTCGGTGTTTGCGGACGTGCGCAATGTGATCAATACGGAAGTCGATGACTATTTCAAGATCCTGATGCGCTTCGACAACGGGGTGACCGGCGAGGTAGAGCTGGGAACCTATTTCCTGACAGACAAGATCTCCGAAAAATGGTTTGAACGCCACTGGATCATGGGCGGAAACAAAGGGACCGCGTATCTGGACGGTTTTGACCCCCAGGGCAAGATCGTACGCACGTCGCATCTGCTGACCAATGTCCGCGGAACAAGGACAATGACGGCCGCCGGCCCGACCCGCTCCTTCGGACCGCCTGCGGAAGGGACGATTCTCACAGAGGATCTGCCGAAAGCGACAACGAAACATGAAGACTATTTCAAGAACTACTATAAGGCGTATCACGGGGAAGAGGAGTTCCTTGTGAAGATTCCGGAGACCAGAAGGGTACTGGCGCTCATGGAAGCGGTCCGTGAGTCCGCAAAGACAGGAACTTCCATTCCGTTTGAGAAGTAAACCGGAAATGGCGGCGGCCGCATTAAGAAATAACAGAGTTCCGTGTCTGATCGGGCTTAATGCGGCCGCTCTTTTCATCGGGAAGCGCTGATCCGATCAGCGTCTGGCCCGGACAACAGGACACAACCGGCATGCGAAAAAATATACTGGAAAACAACCAGATCATGAACTTTGATTTTCAGATCGACCGGACCGAGGAGACGCATTTTCATCCGTCCGTGGAAATCCTTTATGTCCTTGAGGGGGATCCGCGCATCACGGTGCAGGACAAGGTATATGAGGCACACCCTGAAGACATCATTGTGATCAATGCAAACAAAAAGCACTCTTACAGAGCGGACAGCGAGGTGCTGATCGGATATGTGGAAATCAATTTTCATATGCTTACGGAACTGTTGGATACGAATCAGCTTTTTTTCTGGTGCAATTCTGTTTTGAACAAAAGCGCTGCGTTTGAGGACATGCGTCGGATCCTCAAACAGATTTTCGGACAGTATTTTGAAAAAAACGGGTACGGAAAAGTTCTGCTGCAGAGTATGTATTATCAGCTTCTGCAGGTTCTTGTCGGAAATTTCATGGTACAGAGCGACGACAAACGCTTCGAAAAGGAACGGACTCAGGACGAGGAGCGGATCTCCGAAATCGTCAATTATGTCCATGGAAATTATACGAACAAGATCAGCCTGTCCGAACTGAGCGAGGCGCTGTATCTTTCGGTTCCCTATCTTTCCAAATATATAAAGCGGAAGATGGGCATGAACTTTATGGAGTATGTCAACAGCGTCCGCCTGTTCCATGCGGTGGACGATCTGCTGTATACAGATCATTCCGTTACGACCATTGCCCTGGAAAACGGGTTTGCCAGTGTGGCAGCGTTTACCAAACTGCTGAAAGATTCGTATAACATGACGCCGTCGCAGTACCGGCAGCAGATGAAGGCAGTGCCGCAGAAGCACAGCGAGAGCAGCCGGAAGAAGCAGAAAATTATACTGGAGAAGAGAGTATCGGATTATCTGGATAATCAGGCGTTCCAGACGCCGTCGGAGACACAGGGCGCAGATTCGTATATTATGCTCAACACGGAAGAACGCACCGAATATGATCCATACTGGAAAAAAATGATCAATGTCGGAAAGATGGAAGATCTGCTGCGGGCGGATATGCAGGAACAGGTGCTGCTGTTCCGTGACGATCTCGGCTTCCGGTATGTCCGGATCTGGGATTACTTCACCGAACCGATGCTGCTGACCCGGCCGGGAGAGGATGGAAAGTACTATTTTCACCGGGTGGACACGGTGCTGGATTTCCTGATCCGTCACGATATACGGCCGTATCTGGAAATGGGGTTCAAACCGAAACAGATCCATGAGACTCTCAATCAGGACGTTTACAGAGAACACCGCCCGCTCCCGCTGGATTATATAAAGAAATATGAACAGTTTCTCAATGAATTTCTTACCCATCTGATTAACCGATACGGTCTCGAGGAAGTTGAGAACTGGTATTTTGAACAGTGGTGCGGCGAGGATTTTGAATCGGAAACCACGGATGAGCATTTCTGGGAGCTGTTCGAAATTCTCTGGCGGCTCACAAAACGGCATTCAAAATCGATTCGGGTCGGCGGCGGAGGCATCGGCATTCAGAATGGCACAGCCGGTCTGAAGCTTCTGCTCGATGGATGGGAACAGCGCTCCCTGCACCCCGATTTCCTGACCCTCTACTGTTTTCCGTACATCAGGGGAGCAGAGGACGGTGTGGCATACGGGCGCCAGTCGACGGACAAGGACTTTCTGAAAAACCAGCTGGAGATGGCGCAGGCAATTGTCAGAGCATCGAAGCTGCCGGATCTGAAAATCCATGTGACCGAATGGAGTTCCACACTTTCCGACCGGAATATTCTGAATGACAGCTGCTGCAAGGGCGCGTATATTATAAAAAACGTGATCGACTGCTTCGGCCGGGCAGACGTTCTGAGATACTGGATCGGATCCGATATTTTTTCGGAGCACATGGACCGCAACAGCCTGCTCTACGGCGGCTGCGGCCTGATCAGCACCAAGGGACTGAAAAAACCTGCGTTCTATGCGTACCGTTTTCTGAATCATCTGGGTAAGTATCTTCTGTACCGGGACGCCCATGTCCTGGTGACCACCAACGGAAACAACCGGTATTCGATTGTCTGCCATAATTACAGGCATCTCAATTACAAGTATTATCTGAAGAAGGAAAATGCGCTGGACGCGGAGTCGCTGCCGCGCCTGTATGAGGACAATCAGCCGGTTCAGCTGAACTATCAGCTGGCGGGTCTGAAGAACGGAACATACAAAATCAAAACCTATTCCGTGAATGACGAAAACGGCAATGTTCAGCAGGAAATGACCCGGCTGGGCATTACGGAAGGTCTGTCCGGTATGGAGATTGATTATCTGAAACGGATCTGTACGCCGAAGATCCGGATCCGGCTCAGCCAGGTGGAGGCCGAGGTCCTGAATTTTGAGACAAAACTGCAGGCGCAGGAGTTTCAGTACATTCATATCAGCTACCTCTATGAATGAAAGGTCAAAATCTGTATAATTTATTTTAATCCGAAAAATCTTCCGGAACGGAAATCCGCCGCAAAGGTCAAATGGATGAGGAAAAAAGAAGAAAAAGAGAAATGAGATTTTTGATGAAAACGGATATACTTTAAACATCAAAACATACAGACAAGTCAGGAGGAAAAAACATGGCGAAAGTAAGAGTAGGTATCGTAGGCTGCGGCGGTATTGCAAATCAGAAACATATGCCGTCTCTGAAAGCGAATGCGGATCTGAATGAGATCGTTGCATTCTGCGACATCATCGAAGAGCGCGCAGTGAAGGCAAAAGCGGACTTCGGAACACCGGATGCAAAGGTCTATACCGATTACAACGATCTGGTAAATGATCCCAACGTGGATGTGGTTCATGTATGTACTCCGAACGTATCGCACTGCCCGATTTCTGTTGCCGCTTTTGAGGCCGGCAAGCATGTTATGTGCGAGAAGCCCATGGCGCACTGCACAGCGGATGCACAGAAGATGATCGATGCCTGGAAGAAATCCGGGAAGAAATTCACCATCGGCTATCAGAACCGTCTGCGTGACGACACCCAGACCCTGCATGCTTCCTGCGAAGCCGGCGAACTGGGCGAGATCTATTTCGCAAAAGCACACGCACTGCGCAGAAGAGCCGTTCCGACCTGGGGCGTATTCCCGAACAAGGCTCTGCAGGGCGGCGGTCCGCTGATCGACATCGGAACCCATGCGCTTGACATCACCCTCTGGATGATGAACAATTATGAACCCGTATCCGTATCCGGCTCCGTCAATTATAAGCTGGGCCGTCTGCCGGAAGGACCGGAAGGCAATGTATTCGGACCGTGGGATCCGGAGACCTTTGAAGTAGAAGACTCCGCATTCGGCTTCATCAAGATGAAGAACGGCGCTACGATTTACCTTGAGGCATCCTGGGCACTGAATATCCTGAAGTCCATGGAAGCATCCACCACACTGTGCGGCACGAAGGCCGGCGCCGAGATCCATCACGGCGGAAGCTATCCCACCGATGAGCTGATCTACAACACGGTGGAGCATAACCAGCTGATGGAGAAGACGATCTCTCCGGCAGGCGTTGTCGACTTCTTCGAAGGCGGCGCATCCGCAGAGGGCGTCCGTGAACAGAAACAGTGGCTGGAAGCAATCATCAACGATACAGAGCCGCTCGTAAAACCGGAACAGGCCTTTGTCGTCACCCAGATTCTGGAGGCGATCTACAAATCCGCCGAGACCGGAAAGGAAGTTTATCTTTGATCCTCCAAGAAGCAAAGAGACAGGGAAACGCTGAGATTCTCAGCGTTTCCTGAATATACAGAAAGGATGACAGGAAAATGCCTGCGAGACAGATTTATAATCCGGACGGATTTAAAAACATTGAGAAGGACGGGAAGATCACAGGATATCAGTTCCAGTTCAAGGCACAGTACTACCGCGGGATCACTCTTTCGATCGTTCACAACATCTCCGTGAATGTGGACGGCGAGGATGCGGCGCGCGAAGATATCTGCTTGACGGTGAACGGCGAGACTTTCACGCTGGATCAGATGCTCACGGTGATTGATCCGGATTACCGCTGGGAGTTCGGCGAATATGCCACAGTGAGCGTGAAAAAGGAAGGCGGACTGGCGAAGGGACCGCATCATATCAAGGCCGTACAGCTGATCGTTCCTTCTTACATGCCGTTCCCAATTGAGGCAGTCTGCGAGACAGACTTCGTGATCGAATAGGAGGTATGCCTGCCATGACATATGATATCAAGAGAAGTATTTCCCTTTACAGCTATCAGGACGAGTACTATGACGGAGTACTGGATCTGGAAGGCTGCCTGCGTGAGACTGCAAAAACGGGAGCGACCGGCGTGGAACTCCTTGCGGAACAGATGATCAAGCGTTTTCCGAACACCATCGAGGATGAGAAATTCCGCGCGGACTGGTTTGCAATGCTTGACAAATACAATCTGACCCCGTCCTGCTACGATGCGTTCCTTGAGAACCGTCTGTTCTCCAACCGTACGCTGAGCCTGGGCGAGCAGATCAATATGATGAAGAGAGACCTGCGCCTGGCTTCCATGCTCGGATTCCCGGTCATCCGTACACTGGTGTCCACCCCGATGGATGTCATCGAGGGCAGCCTGGAGTACGCCGAGAAAGTCAATGTCAAGATCGGCCTTGAGGTTCATGCGCCGTTCTCGCTGAATTCCGGATGGGCGGATGGATATATGGAAATGATCAACCGCACCGGAACCAAGTATTTCGGATTTATTCCGGATATGGGCATCTTCTGCCGTAATATCCCGGATGTGCTTCGCGACAAGGCAAAACGTATGGGCGCTTCCGAGGAATGCCTGAAGATTGTCGATGACGCTTATGCACAGAGAGTGGCAAAAGGCTTTGTGAAGATCAAATATGATCTGGATCTGGGCAAGGCGAACATGGAATACCGTATGGCGAACGGTATGAAGGAAATGATGGAAGCGGTCGAAAAGGCCGGCGGCGGCCCGGCGGACAAAATGTACGCAGGCACATCTTTCACGTATTCCTGGTCGGATCCCCAGGATCTGATTGACAATATCGACTATATCTTCCATACGCATGCGAAATTCTACAATGTCCATGAGGACTATAAAGAGACCGCCGTTGCGATTCCGGAAGTGGTGGAAGCTTACAAGAAGGCCGGATACAAAGGCTTCCTGAGCTCTGAATATGAGGGCGGAGAACATCTTCGTGACGTCGGCGTTGACAGCATCGAACAGTGCCGCCGCCATCAGGAGGCTCTGCGCAGAGCGATCGAGGGCTGACTCCCGTCGAATAAAGCGGCCGGTGACGGATAATTCCTGACTGGCCGGAAACAGAAACGATTAAGCTGGAACGAAGCTATGACTGCGGCGTACCGGACATTTTTCCGCGGAGGGAATTTCCGCCGGTGTCCGGTGCGCCGCAGTCTGAATTCACACTTGCAATGGACTGTTATTCGATATAAAATATCGTAGACGAATGCATTCAATTCGTTCCTGTATTTACAGAACGGCATTCTGGGAAATGCCGTAAAGGGTTTATTTCTATGGAGGTAGAAAAATGAGAGCAAAAATGCTTCTTGCGGGAATGATGGTTTCCGCTCTGGCGCTGGGGATGAGCGCAGTGACGTTTGCAGAAGACGGGACTCATATTTATGTGCTTACCGCTTCGGAAGACCATGGCTGGACCGGTTCCGTTGCGACGTTCGCAAAGGAGAAGGCGGAAGAGCTGAATGCGGAGGGAACCTATTCCGCAGAAGTGATTACGGCAGCCAGCGCTTCGGACCAGATCACCCAGATCGAGGATATCCTGGCCGGCAATACGGACAATGCAGCCATCGTCGTTATGCCTCTGGATGATACCGTCCAGTCCGCGATCCAGCAGATCGCTGACGCCGGTGTTCCCTATGTGGCGTTTGACCGTATCATCGATGCAGTGGCGGACTCCGCTGTCTCCAACGTTAAGGGCGACAACAGCGGTATCGGCGCAGGCAGCGCAGCCTATTTCGTATCCCTTGGCATGAAGCCCGGCGATGCAGTTTATGTATACGAGGGAGATACCTCTTCCGTTACAACGCTGCGCGACAACGGCTTTGTTGATTATCTGACCGGCGCGGTGGAATTCGACGGCGCTCTGATCGCAGACGATCTGAAGTGGAGCGAGGATGATCTGGCGAACATTACGTATTCAGGCGCCATGAACTGGAGCCGTTCCGATACGAAGACCTCCTTTGAGTCTCTGATGGGCGACGCTTCCAATGCGGAGATCAAATGGTTCTATGCTGAGGACGACGAACTGGCCATGGGTATTCTGGAAGCTCTGAACGGCGGCGGCATCGACGACGCCACCAAGGAAGCATTCCTGGGCAACGCTCCGGCAATGACCGGCTGCGGCGGACTGGATGAGTACTATGAAGTTCTGCGCGGAAATTCCTATGCAGACCTGGCGGAACAGTTCTCCGGACTGTGCTCCGTAACCTACAGCCCTGCAATGATCCAGACCGCAATTCAGGATATGGTTGATTTCCTGAACGGGGAAGAGGTTGAGCAGGATCACGTGATTGCTTGTGAGAATGTCACCGCTGAGAATGTGGATGAATATCCGTCCTTCTGATCTGCGGCGCAAACGGACAGAGACAGTACGTCAGTCTGACTGCCGTCTGCGATAAAGGAACCTGACGTTTCCGGGCTGTCGCACGAACGCGGCGATGGGTATTCACCCTGCAGCTGCTTTGTGCGGCAGCCTTCTTGCTATTTCCTGCGGCCATGAAAACCGCGGCGGCAGACCGGATGATAATGGGAGTCGATTATGCTTCTTGAGATGAAAAACATAGACAAGGCATTCAACGGAGTGCCTGTCCTGAAGAAAGTACAGCTCCAGGTTGAAAAAGGAGAGGTGCATGCCCTCCTGGGAGAAAACGGCGCGGGCAAGTCTACCCTGATGAATGTTCTGACCGGCGTATATACAAAAGACGGCGGAACCGTAGAGTTCGACGGAAAAACACTGGAGCATATCACGATCCGGGGATCGGAGGAACTGGGGATCGCTTTTGTCCATCAGGAGCTGAACCTGTTCAATGATATGACGGTCTGGGAGAATATTTTTCTCGGAAAAGAGATCGTCGGTCCCCTGGGAAGGTGCAATAAAAAAGAAATGATCCGGATGGCCGGAGAGCTGTTCTCCCGGCTGGATGTGCGGATCGATCCGACCGAAAAAGTAGAGAATCTGAAAACGAGTGAAAAGCAGCTGCTGGAGATCTCCAAGGCTCTGTTTTTCCAGGCGAAGCTTCTGATCCTCGACGAGCCTACGACAGCGCTGAACAATGATGAGATTGACCATCTGTTCCAGATTATACGCAACCTGAAGAAAGAGGGAACGTCGTTTATTTTCATTTCCCATAAGATGCCGGAGATTTTTGCGATTTCCGACCGCTACACGGTGTTCCGCAACGGAGAGTATATCGCCTCCGGAAAGATTGCGGACATCACGGCGGAGGAGGTCACCCGGCTGATGGTGGGAAGCACTTCGTCCTTCCGGGATATTTATGAGGCCAGAGATACCGGCGAGGTGGTCCTGAGTCTGAAGAATTACTCCGGTCCCGGGTTTGAGGACATCAACCTGGATGTGCACAGAGGCCAGATCGTCGGTCTGACCGGGCTGCAGGGCGCTGGAAGCTCGGAGCTGATGCAGTGCATTTTCGGGATCACCCATGCCACGGGCGGCACCGTGACGGTGAACGGCGAGATCATCCCGTACCATTCGACCCACAGGGCAATGCGTGCGGGGGTTGCGATGCTGGCCTCAAACCGGAAGGAGAATTCCGTGATTCCGGACATGAGCCTGCTGGAAAATATGTACCTTGCGGAGCATACGCTGTCCGCCTCGAAATTCCATATTCATCAGGGCCGGGAGAAAGAAAAATTCGAAAAGTACCGGCAGACCCTGAACATCAAAGCCCAGGACAGTTCGGATTCGATCCTGTCCCTGAGCGGAGGAAACCAGCAGAAGGTTTTCCTGGCGAGGTGGCTGAATACGAATGCGGATGTGCTGCTGCTGGACAATCCCACACAGGGGATTGACGTAGGGGCGAAGGCGGAAATCTATAAGCTGATCCTTCAGCTGGCCAAAGAAGGAAAGACGATACTGATCAACACGCTCGAAATACCGGAGATCCAGAAGATCGCGGATTACTGCGCGGTATTTTATGAGGGCAAAATTGTAAAAACACTGCAGCACCGGGAGATCAATGAGCAGACGGTTATGCTCTACTCCACGAATGCGGCGAATGCCTGAGGAGGACCTTATGACGGCTAAGAAAAATCCATTGACAAAGATTCTGTCACAGTATAGTTTCATTATCGTGTTCATCGCGATTTTCATCGTCTATGCGCTCACCTCCAGCGGGCTGACCTGGAACGGGGTCATGAACATTTTCCGCCATTCTGCCGTGATCGGCATTATCGGCATCGGAATGGGCATGGTATGCATCACCGGAGAGATTGACCTGTCCGTTGGATCCATGCTGGCGATGATCAGCGGGTTTGCGGTGGTGATTTTCAATATCACCGGCAGTGTCATTGTTACGCTGCTGTTCTGCCTGGCCTTCGGCGCAGTCTGCGGCCTGGTGAACGGGTTCCTTGTGGGCTATATCAAGATGCCTGCCTTTATCGTGACGCTGGCGACGATGCTGATCTACCGTTCTTTCGCACAGTATTTCTGCCAGGTGATTCCGAAAGACCTGTGCGGCGGCGGAAGCTCCGTTTACCGCATGATCAATACCCATGCTTCTTATCAGTCTTTCTATAATTTTGGGAACGGCAAGCTGGCGACCGTTCCGATCGTCGGGATCATGCTGATCATTGTTGTGGCGATTTTTACCTATATTACGACCAGCACCAAGTTCGGAAAGAAGGTCTATGCCATCGGCAGCAATGAAAAGGGCGCTTCCATGAACGGCATCAACGTTGACCTGATGAAAATGACGGTGTTTATCATTACCGGTGTGCTCGTCGGCGTCGGCGCGTTTCTGTGGATCGCCATGAACGCCTCTTCCGACCCCGCCACAACCGGCAAGAGCTACGAGATGTACGCGATCGCTTCGGCGGTGCTCGGCGGCATCAGCATGAGCGGCGGCAGGGGCAAGTGCCTCGGCATTCTGTTCGGTGCCATGTCCTATACGGTCATCGACAAGATTATTGTTGCCCTGAAGATGGACTCCCTGATCAACGACGCCATCAAGGGCATTATCCTGATCATCGTGATCCTGATCCAGCTGGCGGGACCGAGAATTCGGGAGCTCCTTGCGGCCCGGAAGTGATAACATCCGTTCAGGGAGACGGAAGGGGAGCATGGGCCAGGACCGTGTTTCCCTTCGAAATTCCGGCGGATCGCATCAGGCGTGTGTATTTCCTATAGAGGAGACAGATTATGAAATTGAAAGTTGGCATCATCGGATGCGGGATGATTACAAAGGTACGGCATGCCCCGGAATATGCCGAAAATCCGAACTGTGAAATTGCGGCATTCTACGACCATGACCGGAAACGGTCCGAGGCGCTTGCCAGTCAGTACGGGGCGGTCTGCTGTGAAAGCGCGGACGAGCTGCTTGCCATGGATCTGGACCTTGTGAGCGTCTGTGTGGCAAATGCGATGCACGCGGAATATACGATCCGGGCGCTGAACGCGGGCAAACATGTGCTGTGTGAGAAACCGATGGCGGTCACGCTGGAGCAGTGTGAAGCAATGGAGGAGGCTGCCGTGCGGACCGGCAAAACGCTGATGATCGGACATAATCAGCGCTTTGCACTGGCGCATCAGGAGGCTCATCGCCTGATCCGCGAGGGAAAGATCGGAAGGGTGCTTTCCTTCGAAACGAAATTCGGTCATGGCGGACCGGAGGTATGGACCGGAACGCCGAACACCTGGTTCTTTGACAAAAAGCAGGCCCATTTCGGAGCGATGGCGGATCTGGGAATTCACAAAACGGATCTGATCCATTATCTGATCGGGGAACCGATCACCAGTGTCCGGGCCATCCTGACAACGCTGGACAAGTGTTATCCGGACGGCCGGCCGATCGATGTGGATGACAATGCGTTCTGCCTGTATCAGACGGACAGCGGGATCACCGGAATCATGCATGTCAGCTGGACCCTGTACGGAAACGAAAAGAATTCCATCGTCGTCTACGGGACCGAGGGCGTGATCCGCTGCTATGATGATGACCGGTATACGCTGATCCTCGAGCGGAAAGGAGAGAAGCCGGTTTACTATGATCTGGAACCGATCGCAAAAAACAGCGACCAGACCATCGGAAAACGGACCAGTACCGGGGTCATCGATGAATTTGTAAACAGCGTTCTGGAAAAGCGGGAACCTCTTTCCGGCGCCAGAAGCGCACTGGCTGCGATGCGGGTGATCTTCGCCGCGGAGGAATCTGCGAATTCCGGCAGAACAATTTATGTAAAACAGCCGGAGGGGGCCGTCAGCGATCCCGCCGGGAGTACAAAAGCCTCTGTTGGGGAAAACCGTGAACAGGTATCTTTCCGGACAAAGGATTTCGTCTGGCGGGGGACACGCCGCTGGAAATTCGGTATCCAGTCCTTCAACTTTGTGCCCGGCGGGGACTGGGGGCGGATTACTTCGGAAGTGGAAGTGCAGGAGATCCTCGACGGCCTGGCGAAAGCCGGCTATGACGGAATCGAATGGTGCGGGTTTATGCTCGGGAAACCGTATTCTGATCCGGCGGCGGTCCGGAGGATGATGGACAAAGCCGGTCTGGAGACGGCTTCGCTGCATTTCCATCTCTGGGAAGGGGAGGATCTGGAGCAGAAGGCGGCCGAGGCAGTGGAATGGTGTAAAATTCTCGGCACGAACCGACTGGTGTTCGCCTTTACAAAACCGGATATGTTTGGCATGAAGCCCGACGCGGACGGAGCGTATACGCAGGAGCAGATCGATGCCTGGCCCGGAAAAATCAATGAAGTGATCGATGCGCTGGAGAAAGCCGCCAAGGGAACCGGAATCCGTGTCCTGTACCACAATCACGGAGATGAATTCCGAAAGACCGGCGGCGGGAGCTATGTGATGGACAACATTCAGGCAGATTCGAAAGAACTGGACATCTACTGGGCCTCCAAGGGAACGGACGGTAAGGTGGCAACCGCGCTGGCGTATGCGGAAAACAAAAACAATGAGATTTCCATGCTTCACGTCAAGGACGGGCTTGAGGGATCCGTGCACAGCGGCGAGATGTGCGGCTGGGGTAAGGGAACCTTCAACCTGCAGAGCATCATTGATTTCGCGGATACCCATGAGAATATCGAGTGGGTGGTCATCGAGAACGATGCCCCGCAGAACTTTGGAATTTCTGCCCTGGAGGACGCGGTGGAAAGCGCCGCCTGGGCCAGAGATCACCTCAGAAATCATCCGGGAGCTGCCGGTAAGTGATAATCGGAAGGAAGGTGGATCCGAATGACAATTCGTGAGACAACGCAGAAAATGAAGCAGGAGGCGCCCCGGATGGCGGCGCTTTCCGGCGAGATCAGAAACGAAGCGCTGCGCAGGGCGGCTGCAGAACTGGAGCGGAGAAAAGACGAAATCTTCCGCGCAAATGAAGAGGACATGGAGCGGGCCGCCAGAATGGACGTGCCTGCGGCCGTGCGGGCCAGACTGCTGATGAATGAGAAGAAACTCAAGGATGTCTGCCGGGGAATTTCGGATCTGACAAATCTGCCGGATCTGGTGGGAAGCACGGATTTTGTCCGTGAACTGGATCAGGATCTGGTGCTCTCCAGGGTCCGCTGCCCCATCGGAGTCATCGGCGTGATTTTTGAAGCGCGTCCGGATGCACTGGTGCAGATCTCCTCGCTGTGCATCAAGAGCGGGAATGTGGCTGTGCTCAAAGGCGGGAAGGAAACTGCTTCCACCAATAAGGTGCTGTTCGGGATCATCCATGAAGCAGGCTGTGCGGCCGGGCTGCCGGAGCATTTCCTGGCTCTGGCGGAATCGCATGCGGAGATTGACGAGCTGCTGCAGTGCGACCGGGAAGTCGATCTGCTGATACCAAGGGGTTCCAACCGCTTTGTCCGTTACATTATGGACCATACGAACATTCCGGTCATGGGACATTCCGACGGGATTTGCCATATTTATGTGGACGGGGACTGTGACATGCAGATGGCGCTGCGGATCATCGTGGATGCCAAAACCCAGTATCCGGTGGCGTGCAATGCCGCGGAGACCATACTGGTACAGCGAAAAGCGGCGGACGCTTTCCTGCCTCTGCTGAAGAAGGAACTGGATCAGGCGGGCGTGCGGATCCGCGCTTCCCGGGAGGCGGCTGCTTTGCTGGGCGGAGAGATCCCGGAGATTGAGGGCGAGGATTTTCGGACCGAGTACGGAGATCTGGAACTGTCCATCGGCCTGGTTTCCGATGTGAAGGAAGCTGCGGAACATATCAATTATTACGGGTCACATCACACGGACGCCATCATTACGTCCAATGATGAGACCGCGCGCTATTTTATGCAGATGGTGGATTCGGCGGGCGTTTACAGAAACTG
>CACXHD010000073.1 GCA_902767335.1 uncultured Lachnospiraceae bacterium | reverse complement strand
GTACGCCGCGGAGATGGAGGGGGTCTGGTCCTCCTGCGTCCTGCGCGACACCCTTGACGAGTCGCCGATGGCCTATAAGCCCATGGACGAGATCGTTTCCGAGATCGCGCCCACGGCGGATATCGTTGCGCGAATCCGGCCGGTGTACAACTTCAAGGCCGCGGAATAGCGGCGCATCGGCGGGACGGAAAAAGGCGGGAATGGTTTGTTCCTGAAAAAGATGAGGGAGCGCTGCAGAATGCAAAACCATTCTGTAACGCTCCCCTCAGTATCCAAGAATGCGATTGGATCGACGGATAGTTGCCGCGGGATACCATGACGAAAACGGGGCTGCAGTCTCTCTGCAGCCCCGTTTTTTACTCAAAGCTCCCGTACATTGCGACGGCTTCGTCAACCGTGATCTCCCCGGTTCCGACACGGAACGCTGCAACCCGGATCTGGACCGTAAGCGGATCCTTAATACCGAGAACTTCCGGGGATATGATACGATCTGCAGGCACCTGGCCAAAAGGTGCGTAAACCGAATCGAAAGACAGATCCGAGGTGGGCGTTACCAGACGCTTCACGGAAGCCATCTCGTTCAGCGCTTTATTTGTTATAAGAAACCGCATGAATTCGTTTGTCATTTCGAGATCATCGCAGTTCTTGTTCACGGAGAACTCCAGGGAAGGACTGTCTATAAAATATCCGCCGTCATCGGTCATGGGGATGGGTAAGAAAGAGTAATCAAACGGCGCGCTGGTGAACGCCTCAGACTGGCTTTCCCGCTTCTTGGTTCCGGATACGGTATCTCCGGTGCATATCATCATTGGCACGTCGCCTTCGAAGAAGCGCATGATCACCTCGGAATAGTTGTCCTCAATCTTATCACACGCTCCAAGATCGATACAGCCATTCCCGATCAGCTGTTCTACCGCTTCCAATGCAGGGCGCATATATTCTCCCGCGGCGGGATCCAGTTCATTGGCAAGCGCAAGCGCTTCCGGGTTGTCCGCAAGCGTGGCCGCGAACAGCGGATAAGCGACCGTATTCATGAAACAGCTGGACGATTCGAGGCTGTAGCCCATCATGGGGCTGGCGTAACCCTTGCTGCGGAACCCTTCGCACACGGCCATCAGCTCTGTCCATGTCGTCGGGATGCTGAGACCTTCCTTTTCAAACAGATCGTTGTTCACCAGCATGCCATAGGTTCTCGAGAAAACCGGCACCAGCAGCACACGGCCTTCTGCATCATGGTTAATGAGACCCGGGCGGATGCAGTCCAGATCCAGCCCCAGGGCGGAGTCCGAAAGCTCCTCCATATGGGCAATTACCGAATCGTATTTTTCGTTCCCGATCATCCAGGCATAGGAGAAGAAAATGTTGGGTTTGTCGTTGCCTTCCAGCGCCGTGCCCAGCACGTTGTTATAATCATCCAGCTTCACATAGCTCAGCTGCACATTCGGATAGATCTCGTTGAATCTGTCAAATTCCGTCTCCAGTGCCTCGAAGTTGTCGTAGCTTCCGGCAACCGTGATACTGCAGCTTGTGTCCGTATCAAGAGCCGGCGTGAATTCGGCGGCGGTGTTTTCCTGTGTCTTTCCGCCGCAGGCCGTCAGCGGCACTGCCATGCAGAGCGCCAAAATGATGCAGAGAATCTTTTTCATGACTTTTTTTCCTCCTTGATTCTGCGGATTTCCTTGATGACAAGTTTGATGTCTACAGGTTTTGCGATATGTCCGTTCATGCCGGCGTTTAGACACTCTGTAACGTTCTCCGAAAACGCATCCGCCGTCATGGCGATGATCGGGATGGAAGACGCCCACGGATCTTCCAGTGCGCGGATCTTCCTCGTGGCGTCAAGTCCGTTCATTTCCGGCATCTGTATATCCATAAAAATCAGGGCGTAACTGCCTTGTGTTGCCTGACTCATTTTTTCCACGCAGATGCGTCCGTTTTCGGCGCGCTCCGTCGTGATTCCGAACATACCGAGCATGGTGGATATGATCTCCCAGTTGATGTCATTATCCTCCGCAATCAGAATGCTCATTCCCTCCAGGTCGGAATAGTCATTCTCCGGCTCAACGGACTTTACCTCGGTTCCAAGGAGCTCGTTGATTTTATCGTAGAGCTTCGAACGGAACAGCGGCTTGCTGACGAAGCCGTTTGCTCCGGCTTCCTTCGCCATATCCTCGATATCTGACCAGTCATAAGCGGAAATCAGCAAAATGGGAATACTTGAATTCACCTCCGAACGAATTCGGCGAATCGTTTCGATGCCGTCGATATCCGGCATCTTCCAGTCAAGGATGACAACCCTGTAATCCCGTCCTATTTTGTTCCGGTGCGTGATCATACCGAGCGCTTCCAGTCCGCTTCCCGCATGGTCGGCTGTTACGCCGAGAGATTCCAATGTGTCAACCGCGGTCTCCAGAAGGATCTCATCGTCATCGACGACCAGGACATCCATCGGATCAAGCATCATGTCCTCCCTTTGCCGGTCGGCAACGGGAAGATCCAGTATTACGGTGAATGTCGTTCCTTTTCCCTGCTCGCTCCTGCAGTCGATGGTACCTCCCATCAGGTCGACCATCTGCTTTGTGATGGCAAGTCCAAGCCCGGTTCCCTGAATGCTGTTCACCCGGCTGTCTGTCTGGCGC
>CACXHD010000072.1 GCA_902767335.1 uncultured Lachnospiraceae bacterium | reverse complement strand
GTCCAGCTGTACCATCGGGCGCAGATCCGGCGGAATCACCGGAAGCACGGTCATCACCATCCACTCCGGACGGTTGCCGGATTCGCGGAAGGCTTCCACGACTTCCAGACGTTTGATGATCTTGGCACGCTTCTGTCCGGTGCTCTTTTCCAGCTCATCCTTCAGTTCTTCCGATTCTTTTTCCAGATCAATGTTTTCCAGCAGTTCCTTGACCGCCTCAGCGCCCATTCCCACGCGGAAACCTTCGCCGTATCTGGTGCGGGCGTCCTGATACTCCCGCTCTGTCAGAACCGTCTTGTACTCCAGTCCGGAGTCTGCCGGATCGAGTACAATGTAATTCGCGAAATACAGAACCTTCTCGAGAACCCTCGGGGAAAGTTCGAGCATCAGTCCCATGCGGGAGGGAATGCCCTTAAAATACCAGATATGAGATACCGGAGCCGCCAGTTCAATATGACCCATACGTTCACGGCGCACGGTCGCTTTCGTGACCTCTACGCCGCAGCGGTCGCAGATCACGCCCTTGAAGTGGCTCTTTTTATATTTACCGCAGTGGCATTCCCAGTCTTTGCTCGGTCCGAAAATCCGTTCGCAGAAGAGACCGTCGCGCTCCGGCTTTAACGTTCTGTAGTTAATCGTCTCAGGCTTCGTCACCTCGCCATGAGACCATTCAAGGATCTTTTCCGGCGACGCCAGTCCGATGCGGATCTGGTCAAATGTCATCGGCTGATAGGATTCCATATTGTTATAGTCCGGCATTGCCACGCTCCTTTCAATCGTCAAACAAACCGCCTTCAAAATCGCCGTCGTCTACATCAAAACTTTCCTGCGGGACCTCTTCGCCCTCGGCCGAATTCACCAGGTCCTCACCGTTGAATTCCTGGGTCATAAATCCGTGGCCGGAGAACCGCTCGTTCTGATTGTACTTTCGGTCTCCTTCGATCACCGAACGGTAGTCTGTGCTCTCGCTGTAATCGACATTCTCCATGATGTCAATATCCGTGACGACTCCGTTCTCCTCACGCTGCACGCGCATGTCCAGACCGAGGGACTGCAGTTCCTTCAGCAGTACCTTGAAGGATTCCGGAATACCGGATTCCGGAATGTTCTGCCCTTTAATAATCGCCTCATAGGTTTTCACACGGCCGATGACATCGTCCGATTTCACCGTCAGGATCTCCTGCAGCGTATAGGCAGCGCCGTAAGCCTCAAGGGCCCACACCTCCATCTCACCGAATCTCTGTCCGCCGAACTGAGCCTTGCCGCCCAGAGGCTGCTGTGTAACCAGAGAATACGGTCCGGTGGAACGGGCATGAATCTTGTCGTCCACCAGATGATGCAGTTTCAGGTAATGCATGTGTCCGATGGTGGTCGGACTGTCGAAATATTCACCGGTCCGGCCGTCCCGCAGAAGGACCTTGCCGTCTCTGGAAATCGGAACGCCCTTCCAGAGTGCGCGGTGATCTCTGTGCTCATACAGATAATCCATCACTTCGGGAAGCAGGGTATCTTCGTATTTCGCTTTGAAGTCTTCCCACTCCGAATTGACGTAGTCATTCGCAAGCTCCAGGGTATCCATGATGTCCTGCTCGTTCGCGCCGTCAAACACCGGGGTCGTTACGTTGAATCCCAGAGCTTTCGCCGCGAGGCTCAGATGAATCTCCAGAACCTGTCCGATATTCATACGCGAAGGCACGCCCAGCGGGTTCAGAACGATGTCCAGCGGCCGCCCGTTGGGCAGGAACGGCATATCTTCCACCGGAAGAACGCGGGAAACGACACCCTTGTTGCCGTGCCGGCCGGCCATCTTGTCGCCGACGGAGATTTTCCGCTTCTGGGCGATATAGACGCGCACGGTCTCGTTGACGCCCGGTGCCAGGTCTTCGCAGTTGTCTTTTGTAAATACTTTCGCGTCCACGATGATGCCGTATTCACCATGCGGAACCTTCAGGGAAGTATCTCTGACCTCCCTTGCCTTCTCTCCGAAGATCGCGCGGAGCAGACGTTCTTCCGCCGTCAGTTCCGTCTCGCCCTTCGGCGTGACTTTTCCGACCAGGATATCGCCTGCGCGTACCTCTGCGCCGATGCGGATAATGCCGCGCTCATCCAGATCCTTGAGTGCGTCATCGCCCACGCCGGGTACGTCCCGGGTGATTTCTTCCGCTCCGAGCTTGGTATCTCTTGCCTCCGCCTCATATTCCTCAATATGAATGGAGGTATAGACATCATCCATCACCAGACGCTCGCTCAGCAGAACCGCGTCCTCGTAGTTGTATCCTTCCCAGGTCATGAAGCCGATCAGAGGATTCTTGCCGAGGGCGATCTCGCCCATGGAGGTGGAGGCGCCGTCGGCGATCACCGCGCCGGCTTCCACATATTCGCCCTTATTGACGATCGGTCTCTGATTGTAGCAGTTGCTCTGGTTGCTTCGCACAAACTTGCGGAGGCGGTATTCATCGGTCGCACCGCTGTCCGTGATGATCCGGATATAGTTGGACTCCGCCCGGTCAACGCGTCCGCTGTGACGTGCGACCACGCATACGCCGGAGTCGACGGCCGCCTTGACTTCCATACCGGTACCGACCACAGGCGGCTCCGTTGTCAGCAGCGGCACTGCCTGACGCTGCATGTTGGATCCCATCAGAGCGCGGTTTGCATCGTCGTTCTGAAGGAACGGAATCAGCGCCGTAGCCACGGAGAATACCATCTTCGG